>NZ_WWIR01000573.1 GCF_009863025.1 Streptomyces sp. SID4985
GCCGGGATGCGCGAGCGCGCCGCCGCGCTGGGCGGCACCATCGAGGCCGGACCGCGCGCCGACGGAGGCTTCCGCGTGCTCGCCGTCCTGCCCGCGCGGACGAGGGAGACGCCGTGATCCGGGTCCTGCTCGCCGACGACCAGTCCCTGGTCCGGGCCGGGTTCGGGGCGCTGCTCGGCGCACAGCCGGACATCGTGATCGCCGGGGAGGCGGCCGACGGCGCCGAGGCACTGCGCCGGGTGCGCGAACTCCGGCCCGACGTCGTCCTGATGGACATCCGCATGCCGGTGCTGGACGGCCTGGCCGCGACCCGGCGCATCACCGGGGACCCCGCCCTCGCCGACGTCAAGGTGATCATGCTGACCACCTTCGAGCTCGACGAGTACGTCTTCGAGGCGATCCGCTCCGGCGCCTCCGGCTTCCTCGTCAAGGACACCGAGCCGGACGAACTCGTGCGCGCGGTACGGGCCGTGGTCGACGGTGACGCCCTGCTGTCGCCCGGCGTCACCCGCCGGCTGATCGCGGAGTTCGCGGCCCGCTCCAAGGAACCGGCCGCCGCCGACGCCCTCGGCCGCCTCACCGAACGGGAACGCGAGGTGATGGCGCTCGTCGGCATCGGCCTGTCCAACGAGGAGATCGCCCGCCGTCTGGTGGTCAGCCCGCTCACCGCCAAGACCCACGTCAGCCGCGCCATGGTGAAACTCGGCGCCCGCGACCGGGCCCAACTCGTCGTCCTCGCCTACGAGTCCGGGCTGGTGCGGCCGGGCTGGCTCGGCTGAGCGAGCCGCACGTGACGGCCCGGTCCCGCTGAACCGCCTTACCACGCACGCTCCTTGAAGGCGCGCGAACGCCCGCTGTACCGTCGGGAGCGATCAGCAAGGGGGAGGACGTGGCATGAGCCATGCCGAGCACGAGCTGAACAGCCAGCCCGAGTGCTGGACCCGCGCGGCCGCCGAAGTGGCCCGGAACGCCGACGTGTTGCCCGCGCCGGGGGAGCGCGTCGCGATCACCGGCTGCGGCACCTCGTACTTCATGGCCCAGTCCGCGGCGGCCCTGCGCGAGACCGCCGGGCAGGGGGAGACGGACGCCTTCCCCGCCTCGGAGTTCCCGCGCGGACGCGCCTACGACCGCGTCATCGCCCTCACCCGCTCCGGCACCACCACAGAAGTACTGTCTCTCCTCGCCGAGTTGAATACGCCGACCACCGCGATCACCGCCGATCCGGCCACCCCCGTCAAGGAGGTCGCCGACGAGCTGATCGTCCTCGACTTCGCCGACGAACGCTCCGTCGTACAGACCCGGTTCGCCACCACCGCGCTCACCCTGCTGCGCGCCCACCTCGGGCTGCACACCCCCGCCGTCGTCACGGACGCGCGCACGGCGCTCGCGGCCCCGCTGCCCGAAGGACTCGCTCACTGCGAGGAGTTCACCTACCTCGGCCGTGGCTGGACCACCGGACTCGCCCAGGAGGCCGCGCTCAAGATGCGCGAGGCGTCACTGTCCTGGACCGAGGCGTACCCGGCGATGGAGTACCGGCACGGGCCGATCAGCGTCAGCACCTCGGGCACCGCCACCTGGATGTTCGGCCCGGCTCCCGACGGTCTCGCCGAGCAGGTCCGCCTCACCGGCGCCCGCTGGATCGACGGCACCCTCGATCCGCTCGCCGAACTCGTCCGCGCCCAGCGGCTCGCCCTCGCCGTCGCCGCCGTCCGGGAACTCGACCCCGACCGGCCGCGCCACCTCACCCGCTCGGTGATCCTCACCCCCTGACCTGGCACCGGAAGGGAGACACCGTGCCCCTCGCCACCACCGGTGAACTGGTCACCCGGGCGGCCTGCTCCGGCTCCGCAGTCGCCGCCTTCAACATCGTCACCCTGGAACACATCGAGGCCGTCGTCACCGGTGCCGAGACCGCACGGGCGCCCGTGGTCCTCCAAGTCAGCGAGAACACCGTCAAGTTCCGCACGGGCGGACTGCTGCCGCTGGCCCGCGCCGCGCGCACGGCCGCCGAACACGCCTCCGTGCCGGTCGCGTTGCACCTCGACCACATCCAGGACGACGACCTGCTGCGCCAGGCCCCGGACGCCGGTTTCAGCTCGGTCATGTACGACGCCTCCGGCCTGCCGTACGCCGACAACCTCGCCGCCACCCGGGCCACGGCCACCTGGGCTCATGGCCAAGGGCTCTGGATCGAGGCCGAGTTGGGGCAGATCGGCGGCAAGGGCGGGCGGCCGCCGCTGGACGCGCACGCGCCGGGCGCCCGTACCGATCCCGACGAGGCGTTCGCGTTCGTCGCGGACACCGGGGTGGACGCCCTCGCGGTGGCCATCGGCAGCGCGCACGCCATGACCACCCGCACCGCCACCCTCGACCAGACGCTGCTGCGACGGCTCTCGGCCGTCCTGCCCGTCCCGCTCGTCCTGCACGGCTCCTCCGGCGTACCGGACGACGCGCTGGCCGGAGCGGTCGCGGGCGGCATCGGCAAGGTCAACGTCGGCACCGCGCTCAACGCGGCCCTGACCGGGGCCGTCCGCCGACATCTCACCGAACGCCCCGAGGCCGTCGACTCCCGGGGTTACCTCGGCGCGGGCCGGGAGGCGATGGCCGCCGAGGTCGCCCGGATCATCGGCGTCCTCGGCGCGGCGCCCACTAGCCCTTCTTGACGGCCTTCAGGACGACGAACTTCGGGTCGCTCGCGACCAGTTCGCAGTTCCCGAACAGCCGCTTCAGCTTCACGTGATAGCCAAGATGCCGATTGCCGACCACCCACAGCTCACCGCCCGGCCGCAGCGCGCGCTCGGCCCCGGTGAACATCCGCCAGGCCGTCGCGTCCGTCGTCGCCTGGTGGGAGTGGAACGGCGGGTTGTTCAGCACCAGGTCCACACTGCCCGGCGCCACCCCGGCAAGACCGTCCCCGACCCGGAACTCGGCATGTCCCGGCACCCCGTTGGCCTTGTACGTGCCCTCGGCCGAGGCGACCGCCTGGAACGACTCGTCCACGAACAGCACCTCGGCGTCCGGGTCGGCCAGCGCCATCGCCGTACCCACCACGCCGTTGCCGCAGCCCAGGTCCACGACCCGGCGGCCACGCGAAGCCGGAAGATGCCCGAGGAAGAACCGGGTGCCGATGTCCAGCCGGTCGGCGCAGAACACGCCCGCGTGGTTGACGACCGGGCGTCCCGAGGCGGCGCCGATGCCCTCCTCCAGCGCGTACTCGTACGGCCACGGGTTCGCGGGCCGCGCGAGCGACGGGTCGGGGGTGCAGAAGATCAGCCGGGCCTTCTGCCGCGCCAGTGACGTACGGGTCGGGCCCAGGATGCGCTCGAACAGCCGGAGCGTGGAGGTGTGGATCTCCTTCACCATGCCGGTGCCGACGATCACCGTCCCCGCGTGCACGGCGGGGGCCAGCCGGTGGAGCTGGTCCTCCAGCAGGGCCAGGCTCTTCGGGACGCGCACGAGCAGCACGTCCACCCGCTCCGGGACCGGGTCCTGCGTGGTCAGCAGCCGTACCGCGCCGGGCTCGACACCGGCCCGCGCCAGGTTCGCGCGGGTCGCCTCCTGGCCCAGGTGGGAGTCGGTGATCTGCGCGGGCCGGTGCGGGGCGAGTGCCGTCGCCAGCGCGCCCCAGCGGTCGCCGAGGACGACGACCTCGCCCGACAGGTCCACCCCTTCCTCGGCCAGATGCCGCAGCAGGTAGGCGTCGGAGGCGTCCCAGGCACGCAGCCGGTCGCGGGGGTCGTCGGGGAAGCGGGACAGGTCGAGCTCGCCCCACGGAGTCGTCATACGGTCGTTCATCGCCCACCAGGCTAGCCGAGCCGCAGCTCAGGCAAGGTCGGGTCGGCCGTCGGACAGGACGGGACGCGGGAACCCGTCGGGCAGCAGGGGGCGCATGAACCCGTCGGGCAGGATGGGACGCATGGACGCGGAACTGTTCCCCCGCGGGCGGGACGCGGTCGCCCCGGGCGCCGTGCACGTCCCGGACTGGCTGGACGCGGACGAGCAGCGCGCGCTCCTCGCCGCCTGCCGCGCGTGGGCGCGTCCACCGGCCGGGCTGCGCACGGTCCGCACCCCCGGCGGCGGCACGATGACCGCCCGGCAGGTCTGCCTCGGCCACCACTGGTACCCCTACGGCTACGCCCCCACGGTGGTCGACGGCGACGGCTCCCCGGTGAAGCCCTTCCCGGCCCGGCTGGACGAACTGGCCCGGCGCGCCGTCGCCGACGCGCTCGGCCCGGACGCGCTCCCGGGAGAGCCGTACGACATCGCACTGATCAACTTCTACGACACGGACGCCCGCATGGGGATGCACCGTGACGCCGACGAGCGCTCCGACGCCCCGGTGGTGTCGCTGAGCCTCGGGGACACCTGCGTGTTCCGCTTCGGCAACACCGGGACCCGGAACCGGCCCTGGACCGACGTGGACCTGCGGAGCGGGGACCTGTTCGTCTTCGGCGGGCCCGCCCGGCTCGCGTACCACGGCGTGCCGCGCGTACGGCCGGGTACGGCGCCTTCCGGGCTGGGGCTTGCCGGGCGGTTGAACATCACCCTGCGGGTGAGCGGACTGGCGTCCTCCGCCGGGTGAGCGCACCCCGCCACGAGCGGCCCGGATCATGGGAGACTCGCCCTCATGAGCGGCATGGCGGAGCCCCGGAAGACGGGGGAAGAGACCACCACGAGAGCGCGTCTCGACCGTGGGCGCGGCGCCCTCGGCCCCGCGCTGGAACTGGTGCACACGGGCCGGGCGCCGACCCGTGCCGTCCTCACCGCCGAGCTGGGCGTCACCCGTGCCACGGCCGGGGCGGTCGCCGCCGAGCTGGAGGCGCTGGGCCTCATCCGGGTGGACGCGCGGCCCGCCGCGGCCTCGGGCTCCCAGGGGCGGCCCTCGCACCGCCTTGAGGTCGCCGAGGACGGCCCGGT
>NZ_WWIR01000007.1 GCF_009863025.1 Streptomyces sp. SID4985
CGCCCGCCAGGCCGCGTGGGCGCTCGGCGCGGCCCAGGGCACGCTCGACCCGCGCACCCCGCCGGCCTGGCAGGGCGCGGCCGCGCAGGTGCTGGAGCCGGGCGACGACCTGGCCGTGGGTCAGGCGGTGCGCCAGCAGTACACGTCGGTACGGGAGCAGACCCACCCGGGCGCGTTCCGGTAGGCCCGCTGACGCGTAGGCCCACCGCCGCGGAGTCGTGAACCTCACCCGTCCGGAGGCGTTTCAGCCCACAGCTCAACAGGGCAGCCTGACGGGTTAATTCGGTTGAGGTAACGCGGGTGGAGTGTCCGACGATAGGGCCAGGGGCAGGCACCCCCGCCCCACCGCCGACTCCGAGAGACCAGCGTGCTCATACGACTTCTGCGGACCTACCTCAGGCCCTACAAGAAACCCATCGCCTTCCTGGTGGCGCTGCAGTTCCTGCAGACCTGCGCCACGCTCTACCTGCCCACCCTCAACGCGCACATCATCGACAACGGTGTCGTGAAGGGCGACACGGGCTACATCCTGTCCTTCGGCGCCCTGATGATCGGCATCTCGCTGGTCCAGGTCGTGTGCAACATCGGCGCCGTGTACTACGGCGCCCGTACCGCCTCGGCGCTGGGCCGGGACGTGCGTGGCGCGGTCTTCGACCGGGTGCAGTCCTTCTCCTCGCGTGAGCTGGGTCACTTCGGGGCGCCCTCGCTCATCACCCGTACGACGAACGACGTGCAGCAGGTCCAGATGCTGGTCCTGATGACGTTCACCCTGATGGTCTCGGCGCCCATCATGTGTGTCGGCGGGGTCGTGCTGGCGCTCGGCCTGGACGTGCCGCTGTCGGCGGTGCTCGTGGCCGTCGTCCCGGTGCTGGCCGTCTCCGTGGCGCTGATCGTGCGCCGGCTGCGCCCGCTGTTCCGCTCGATGCAGACCCGTCTGGACACGGTGAACCGGGTGCTGCGCGAGCAGATCACCGGCAACCGCGTGATCCGCGCCTTCGTGCGGGACCGCTACGAGCGCGAGCGGTTCGGCCGCGCCAACACCGAACTGACCGAGATGCAGCTGGCCACCGGCCGGATGCTGGCGCTGATGTTCCCGATCGTGATGACCGTGGTGAACGTGTCGTCCATCGCGGTCGTCTGGTTCGGCGCCCACCGCATCGACAGCGGCGGGATGCAGATCGGCGACCTGACGGCGTTCCTCGCCTATCTGATGCAGATCGTCATGTCCGTGATGATGGCCACCTTCATGTTCATGATGGTGCCGCGTGCCGAGGTCTGCGCCGAGCGCATCCAGGAGGTGCTGGGCACCGAGTCCAGCGTCGTCCCGCCGCTCGCGCCGGTGACCGAGCTGCGCGGGCACGGGCATCTGGAGATCCGGGGCGCGGGCTTCCGCTACCCGGGTGCCGAGGAGCCGGTGCTGCGCTCCGTGGACCTGGTGGCCCGTCCGGGCGAGACGACGGCCGTGATCGGCTCGACCGGCAGCGGCAAGTCCACCCTGCTCGGCCTGGTCCCCCGGCTGTTCGACGCCACCGAGGGCCAGGTGCTGGTGGACGGCGTGGACGTGCGCGAGGCCGAGCCCACGCTGCTCGCGCGCACGGTCGGCCTGGTGCCGCAGAAGCCGTACCTGTTCGCGGGCACGGTCGCCACGAACCTGCGGTACGGCAACCCGGACGCGACCGACGAGGAGCTGTGGCACGCGCTTGAGGTGGCGCAGGCCAAGGACTTCGTCGCGAAGTTGGAGGGCGGCCTGAACGCGCCGATCGCGCAGGGCGGCACCAATGTGTCGGGCGGTCAGCGCCAGCGGCTGGCGATCGCGCGCACCCTGGTCCAGCGGCCGGAGATCTACCTCTTCGACGACTCCTTCTCCGCGCTCGACTACGCGACGGACGCGGCGCTGCGTGCCGCGCTGTCGGAGGAGACCTCGGAGGCGACCGTCGTGATCGTCGCCCAGCGGGTGGCGACCATCCGGGACGCCGACCGGATCATCGTCCTGGACGAGGGCCGGGTGGTCGGCTCGGGCCGCCACCACGAGCTCATGGCGGGCAACGAGACCTACCGGGAGATCGTGCTCTCCCAGCTCACGGAAGCGGAGGCTGCCTGATGGCCGGGCCCATGGGACGCATGATGGCCGGGGGCGGGCCGGACCAGCGCTCGATGGACTTCAAGGGTTCGGGCAAGCGGCTGATGGCGCGCTTCCGCCCCGAGCGCGGCACCATCTACACGCTGCTGGCCTGCGTGGTCGGCAGCGTGGCGCTGAACGTGATCGGTCCGAAGATCCTCGGCAACGCCACCGACCTGGTGTTCGCCGGGATCATCGGTCGGCAGATGCCGGCCGGGGCCACCAAGGAGCAGGTGCTGAGCAACCTGCACGCGCACGGCCAGGGCACCGTCGCGGACATGCTGCGCAGCACCGACTTCACCCCGGGCCAGGGAATCGACTTCGGCGCGGTGGGCGACGTCCTGCTGCTCGCCCTGGTCACCTTCCTGGTCGCCGGTCTGCTGATGGCGGTGGCGACGCGGCTGGTCAACCGGACCGTGAACCGCACGATGCTCCGGATGCGCGAGGACGTGCAGGCCAAGCTGTCGCGGCTGCCGCTGTCGTACTTCGACCAGCGCCAGCGCGGCGAGGTGCTCTCCCGCGCCACGAACGACATCGACAACATCGGCCAGACGCTCCAGCAGTCGATGGGCCAGCTGATCAACTCGGTGCTGACCATCGTGGGCGTGCTCGCGATGATGTTCTACGTCTCCTGGATCCTGGCGCTCGTCGCGCTGGTGACCGTGCCGCTGTCCTTCGTGGTGGCGACCCGGGTCGGCAAGCGCTCGCAGCCGCACTTCGTGCAGCAGTGGCGGACCACCGGCGCGCTGAACGCGCACATCGAGGAGATGTACACCGGGCACACCCTGGTGAAGGTGTTCGGCCGCCAGGAGGAGTCGGCGAAGCAGTTCGCCGAGCAGAACGAGCAGCTCTACGAGGCCGGGTTCAAGGCGCAGTTCAACAGCGGGGTCATGCAGCCGCTGATGATGTTCGTCTCGAACCTCAACTACGTCCTGGTGGCCGTGGTCGGCGGTCTGCGGGTCGCCTCGGGCTCGCTGTCCATCGGTGACGTGCAGGCGTTCATCCAGTACTCGCGGCAGTTCTCGATGCCGCTGACCCAGGTCGCGTCGATGGCGAACCTGGTGCAGTCGGGCGTCGCCTCGGCCGAGCGGGTCTTCGAGCTCCTCGACGCCGAGGAGCAGGAGGCGGACCCGGTACCGGGTGTACGCCCCGACGAGCTGCGCGGCCGGGTCCGGCTGGAGAACGTCTCCTTCCGCTACGACCCCGACAAGCCGCTCATCGAGGACCTCTCGCTCAAGGTCGAGCCCGGTCAGACGGTCGCCATCGTCGGCCCGACCGGCGCGGGCAAGACCACGCTGGTCAACCTGCTCATGCGGTTCTACGAGGTCTCCGGCGGCCGTATCACCCTCGACGGGGTGGACGTCCGCGAGATGACCCGCGACGAACTCCGCTCCACCATCGGCATGGTGCTCCAGGACACCTGGCTGTTCGGCGGCACGATCGCGGAGAACATCGCCTACGGCTCCTCTCGCGAGGTCACCCGGGGTGAGATCGAGGAAGCGGCGCGGGCCGCCCACGCGGACCGGTTCATCCGCACCCTCCCCGACGGCTACGACACGGTCATCGACGACGAGGGCACGGGCGTCAGCGCGGGCGAGAAGCAGCTCATCACCATCGCGCGGGCGTTCCTCTCCGAGCCGGTGATCCTCGTCCTCGACGAAGCCACCAGCTCCGTCGACACCCGCACCGAGGTCCTCATCCAGAAAGCGATGGCCAAACTCGCCGACGGCCGCACGTCGTTCGTCATCGCCCACCGTCTCTCCACGATCCGGGACGCGGACACGATCCTGGTGATGGAGAACGGCTCGATCGTCGAACAGGGCGCCCACGCGGAGCTGTTGGCAGCGGACGGGGCGTACGCCCGTCTGTACAAGGCCCAGTTCGCCCAGGCGGTAGCCGAGGTGGACTGACCGTCGGGGCGGAGGTACGGGTGGGTGCACTGGCCGCGTTGAGCGGGTGCCGCTGCGCCCACCCGTGCCGCCTGGGGGCACCTCCCAGGCCCTTAAGGCACTGGGGGAGGCACGACTGCCCGCAGCTCAGGGGCTTTTGCTTTTAGGGGCGCGGGGAACTGCGCGATCAGCCACAACGGACCCGCACCCGGCATCAGTCCAGATAACCCCGAAGCTGATCCGCATACGTGTGATCGCGGAGCTTACCGAGCGTCTTGGACTCGATCTGCCGAATCCGCTCCCGGGTCACCCCGAACAGCCGCCCGATCTCCTCCAACGTACGAGGCCGCCCGTCAGCCAACCCGTACCGCAGCTGAACAACCTTCCGCTCCCGCTCCCCAAGAGTGGAAAGCACCGCGTCCAAATGCTGCCGTAGAAGCAAGAACGCCGCCGTCTCCACAGGACTGGCCGCATCCCCGTCCTCGATGAGATCCCCGAGGGCGACCTCATCCTCCTCCCCCACCGGCGCATGCAAGGACACCGGCTCCTGGGCAAGCCGCAGCACCTCACGGACCCGCTCCGGAGGAAGCTCAAGATGCTCGCCGACTTCCTCGGGCGTCGGCTCGTACCCCCGCTCCTGAAGCATCCGCCGCTGTACACGGACGACGCGGTTGATGAGCTCGACCACGTGCACGGGGACACGGATCGTCCGAGCCTGATCGGCCAGCGCACGCGACATCGCCTGCCGGATCCACCACGTGGCGTAGGTGGAGAACTTGTAGCCCCGCGCGTAGTCGAATTTCTCCACCGCGCGGATGAGCCCGAGGTTGCCCTCCTGGACGAGGTCCAGCATGGTCAGGCCGCGGCCGACGTAGCGTTTGGCGACGGAGACGACGAGGCGGAGGTTGGCCTCGATGAGGCGGCGTTTGGCGATGCGGCCGAGGACGACGAGCCGGTCGAGGTCGCCGGCGAGGCGGCTGTCGAGGTCGGGGGTGCCGCTCAGTTTCTCCTCGGCGAAGAGCCCGGCCTCGACGCGGCGGGCGAGTTCGACCTCCTCGGCGGCGGTGAGCAGCGGGATACGGCCGATCTCGCGCAGGTACTGGCGGAACAGGTCGGCGGAGGGTCCGCCGGTCTCGGAGTGGACGGCGGCGCGCGTCGCGGCGGGCTCGGGTTCTGGTTCGTCGAGGGCCTCCGCCGGGGGTCCGGCGGGCTCGTGGTTCTCCTCGGGTTCCGCCTCCCGGCGGGGGCCGCCCTGCGAGGGTACGGCCATGAGTACGTCCGTCTCCGCGTCGGGCTCGTCACCGGGGGGTGTGACGGCTCCTGCGGTCTCGGTGAGCGTGTGGGTCCGCACGGGGGCGACCTCCAGGATGAGTCGCGGCCTGCGCTCCGGGGGGCTGGGGCACCGCACCCAGTGTGGGGTACGACACATCCCCGCCACGAGGGGCGTGCGGTGACTTTTTGCGTCCGGTCCGTGACCGCGTGGTGATCCTGGGGCCCGCTGGGGCTAGGGGGTGCCGTTTGGATCAGCTCGACGACGCGGGGTCTGGCACGCACATCTGCGGCGTTGTCGTCGGTCGCCGACGCTCCGCTTCGACTCCCTCCTCCGCCTTGCAGCTGCACGCACCAGACCCCGCTGGGGTCGGTCACCATGGCACCGGAGTCACCTGCGCCGACCTGACCCAAACGACACCCCCTAGAGCGCGTCCGCTCCGTGAGCGCGCAATGCCTGGTCGTACTGCTGGAGGACCCACAATTCGTTCTGCACGGACGCCAGTTGGGCGGGGTCGCCGCCGTTGGCGAGACGGGCCAACTGGGACTGGACGTCCTGGATGCGGCGCTCGACCGCGCGGCGGCGGATGACGACGAGGACGGTGCCCGCGTAGATGTCGTCCACGGTGCGGCGCAGGATCGGCTCGACGGCGAGTTCGGTGACCATGGCGCGCACGGTGTCGTCGGGCGCGGCCTCGCGGACCCGGACGAGATACTCCTGCGGGTCGGTCACGCCGTACTCGGCGCCGCCCGTCTCCGCGATGGTCTGGCGTACGGCGGCGTAGGGGGCCGCCGTGAACTCGTCGATGCCGTAGGCGTCGAAGGCCGGGGAGACCAACTCGGGCCGCTGGAGGGCGAGTTTGAGCAGTTCACGTTCGGCGGCGAAGACCGGGTTGCGCAGGGTGAGCGCGGGTCCCGAACTCGTCGGCCGGGGGGTCGTCTCCCACTGCTGCTGCGCGCTGCGGTTCGCTTGCGGCGGGGCGCCCTTGCCGCCGCGATCCCTTGCCCAGCGGGCGAGTTGGGCGACGCGCTTGACGACGAACTGGGTGTCGAGGATGCCGAGCATGCCCGCGAGGTCCACGGCCACCTCGTGCTGGGCGCCGCTGTTCTTGATGCGGGCGACGACCGGCGCGGCCTCGTCCAGCGCGGCGGCACGGCCCGCCGGGGTGTCGAGGTCGTAGCGCGCCACGATCTGGCGGAGCGCGAACTCGAAGAGCGGGGTGCGGGGTTCGGTCAGGTCGGCGACCGCCTCGTCGCCCTTGGCGAGGCGGAGCTCGCAGGGGTCCATGCCGTCGGGGGCGATGGCGATGTAGGTCTCGGCGGCGAACTTCTGGTCGTCCTCGAAGGCACGCAGCGCGGCCTTCTGTCCGGCCGCGTCGCCGTCGAAGGTGAAGATCACGCGGGCCGAGCCGTTGTCCATGAGGAGACGGCGCAGGATCTTGATGTGGTCGCCGCCGAAGGCGGTGCCGCAGGTCGCGATGGCCGTCGTCACACCGGCGAGGTGGCAGGCCATGACGTCGGTGTAGCCCTCGACGACGACGGCCCGGCTGGACTTGGCGATCTGCTGCTTGGCGAGGTCGATGCCGTAGAGGACCTGCGACTTCTTGTAGATCGCGGTGTCGGGGGTGTTGAGGTACTTGGGCCCGTTGTCCGCCTCGTAGAGCTTGCGGGCGCCGAAGCCGACGACGTCGCCGCCGATGTCGCGGATGGGCCACATCAGACGGCCCCGGAAGCGGTCGATGGGGCCCCGGCGGCCGTCCTGCGCGAGCCCGGAGAGGATCAGTTCCTTGTCGCTGAAGCCCTTGCCGCGCAGATAGCGGGTGAGGTGGTCCCAGCCCTGGGGGCTGTAGCCGACGCCGAAGTGGACGGCGGCGGCCTGGTCGAAGCCGCGCTCGGCGAGGAAGATCCGGCCGGTGTCGGCCTCGGGGCTGGTGGCGAGCTGTTCCGCGTACCACTGGGCGGCGATCTTGTGCGCCTCGACCAGGCGGATGCGCTCGCCGCGCTGGTGGGCGGGGTTGTACCCGCCCTCCTCGTAGCGCAGCGTGATCCCGGCCTGGCCGGCCAGGCGCTCGACCGCCTCGGAGAAGGAGAGGTGGTCCACCTTCATGACGAAGGTGATCGTGTCGCCGCCTTCCTGGCAGCCGAAACAGTGGAAGAGACCCTTGCTCGGGCTGACCTGGAAGGACGGGGACTTCTCATCGTGGAAGGGGCAGAGGCCCTTGAGGTTGCCGCCGCCCGCGTTGCGCAGCTGGAGGTACTCGGAGACCACGGCGTCGATCGGGACCGCGTCCCGTACCGCCTTCACGTCCTCGTCGTTGATCCGTCCTGCCACGGATGAATTCTACGGGGGTCCGGCGGCCTGCCCCGCGCGCGGAGACCTCAGGGCACCAGCTCCGCTAGCGGGACGTGCGGATCGGCGAGGGCCTCGGTGTCCACCACGGCCCGGGATCGCACCAGCCGCTGGATGGTCTCTGTGACGTCCCACACGTTCACGTTCATGCCGGCAAGCACCCGCCCCTCGCGCACCCAGAACGCGATGAACTCGCGCTTGCCCGCGTCGCCCCGGATCACCACCTGGTCGTAGGAGCCGGGGGGCGCCCAGCCGCTGTACTCCAGGCCGAGGTCGTACTGGTCGGAGAAGAAGTACGGCAGCCGGTCGTAGACGATGTCCTGGCCGAGCATGGCGCGGGCGGCGGCCGGGCCGCCGTTGAGGGCGTTGGCCCAGTGCTCGACGCGCAGCCGGGTGTCGAAGAGCGGCAGCGGGAAGCTGGCCACGTCCCCGGCGGCGTGGATGTCGGGGTCGGAGGTGCGCAGGTGCTCGTCGACCGCGATGCCGCCGCCGAGGGAGCGGTCGGCCAGTTCGAGTCCGGCGGCCTCGGCGAGGCCGGTGCGCGGGGCGGCGCCGATGGCGGCGAGCACGTCGTGCGCGGGGTGCTCCTCGCCGTCGTCGGTGCGGGCGGCGAGGACCACGCCGTCCTGGCCGACGATCTCGGTGAGGCGGACCCCGAAGTGGAAGCGGACGCCGTGCTCGCGGTGCAGCTCCGCGAAGAGGTTGCCCAGCTCGGGGCCGAGGACGCCGTACAGCGGGGTCGGCTCGGGCTCGATCACGGTGACCTCGGCGCCGTACTCACGGGCCGCCGCCGCGACCTCCAGGCCGATCCAGCCCGCGCCCGCGATCACCAGGTGGCCGTTGTCCCGGCCGAGGGCGGCGAGGACGCCCTTGAGTCGCTCGGCGTGGGAGAGGCGGCGCAGATGGTGGACGCCCGCGAGCGAGGTGCCGGGCACCTCCAGACGGCGGGGCTCGGAGCCGGTGACGAGCAGCAGCTTGTCGTAGCGGACGAGGGTGCCGTCGTCGCCGAAGCGCACGGTCTTCGCGGCGCGGTCGATCGCGTCCACGGTCTGGCCGAGATGCAGTTCGATGTCGTGGCGCGCGTACCAGGCGGGCTCGTGCACGAAGACGCTCTCGCGCTCCTCCTTGCCGAGCAGATAGCCCTTGGACAGCGGGGGTCGCTCGTAGGGGTGGTCGCGTTCGTCGCAGATCAGTATCACCCGGCCGGTGAAGCCCTCCGCGCGGAGCGTCTCGGCCGCCTTGGCCCCGGCGAGCCCGCCTCCGACGATGACGAACGTCTGATCCGCGTCGACCACTTGATGCCTCCTCGTAGGGTGCCGCCTGCCGCCACAGGGGAGCGTCCCGCACGTGGCGTGCCGCGGGAAGGGGGAGTGACCCGATCAGGCCACCCGCAGGCACGTTCCTCCTACATATGCCCGGTGCTTCCGCCTCACTCGGGCGGCGGTGTCCCGTCAGTCGCGTCCCGTGAGTCTCGCGTGCAGCGAGCGGGCCGAGGCGTCGGTCAGGGAGGCGATCTGGTCGACGATCACCCGCTTGCGCGCGGGGTCGTCGGACGCCTCGTCGAACAGGGCCCGGAACTGCGGCTCCAGCCCGTCCGGGGCGCGCCGGGTGAGCGCCTCGGCCAGCTCCGCGACGACGATCCGCTGGTCGGCGCGGAGCAGCTCCTGCTCGGCGCGCTGCATGACGTACCGGTCGGCGACGGCCTTGAGCACCGCGCACTCCATGCGCGCCTCGCGGGGTACGACGAGTTCGGCGCCGTAGCGGGTCAGGCGCCCGGTGCCGTACGCCTCCCGGGTACCGGCCTCCGCCGCGAGGCAGAAGCGGCCGATGAGCTGGCTGGTGGCGTCCTTGAGGCGGGCCTGCGCGGACGCCGTGCCGTCGTAGCCGTGCGGCCACCACTCCTGGTCCTGGAGGCGGTCGAGGGCGGCGGCGAGTTCGGCGGGGTCGGTGTCGGCGGGGACGTACCGGCCGATGGCGACCTCGAACACCGCGCGTCTCTCGGGCTCCGCCTGGAGGCAGTTGGGGTCGATGTGCCCGGCGTGCAGGCCGTCCTCGATGTCGTGCACCGAGTACGCCACGTCGTCGGACCAGTCCATGACCTGGGCCTCGAAGCAGGTGCGGGTGCCGGGGGCCTCCTTGCGGACCCAGTCGAAGACGGGGCGGTCGTCGTCGTAGACGCCGAACTTGGGGGACGCCGGGTCGGCCGGGTTCGCGCCGCGCGGCCAGGGGTACTTGGTGGCGGCGTCGAGGGTGGCGCGGGTGAGGTTGAGGCCGACGGAGCCCTCGGGGGTGAAGCGCTTGGGCTCGATGCGGGTGAGGAGCCTGAGGGACTGGGCGTTGCCCTCGAAGCCGCCGATGTCGTCGGCGAACTCGTTCAGCGCCTGTTCGCCGTTGTGGCCGAAGGGGGGATGGCCGAGGTCGTGCGCGAGGCAGGCGGCCTCGACGAGGTCGGGGTCGCAGCCGAGGGCCGCGCCCAGCTCGCGGCCGACCTGGGCGCACTCCAGGGAGTGGGTGAGCCGGGTACGGGGGCTCGCGTCCCAGGCGCGGCTGCGGGTGCCCGGCGTGACGACCTGGGTCTTGCCCGCGAGGCGGCGCAGCGCGGCGGAGTGCAGGATGCGGGCGCGGTCGCGCTGGAAGGCGGTGCGGCCGGGGCGTTTGTCGGGCTCGGGGGCCCAGCGCTCGGTGGACGCGGGGTCGTAGGCGCCGTGGGCGATGTCGGCGTCGTAGGCGTCGTCGGTCGAGGGGTGTGCGGTGCCTTCCATGCCTCGACAGTAAGCGGCGGCGGTGACGATCGGGGAAGACGGTGCGGGCGGCTATCCGTTTGTAGTGCTTTTGCGGGGTTTTCGAGCGGTGGGCGACACGTCCTGGCGACGGCGCCCCGGCGGGGTGACGTCCCGCAACTGGCCGACGAGCCGGACCCCGATGCTGCTCATGAGGTGCGCCGTGCTGCCGAGGTCGGGAAGGAGGTCGTCGCTGAGCGAGTCCGGCACTGTCATGAGGGGCATCCTGCCGCAGCGACATTGCGCGTCCGTTGCCACGTCGTCACGGACACGCGGCGTACAGGGATGTGGGGTGTGAACCGAGTCGACCAGGTCAGCCCCTGTGAACCGCATTCCCTCCCCGCGCGTCTCCCTGGTCGGAACACGATCACCCGGGGAGCCCGTATGAAGATCCGCCCACCCCGCCTGCCGCGTCTTCCGCGCACCCGGCGCGGGCAACGGCGTCTGCTCCAGGCCGTCATGGCGGGCTGCGTACTGGCCCTGCTCCCCTCCGCCTGGCTGTACGTCTCGACGGCGGACCGGCTGCGGACGGCCGCGGACGTGCCGCGCGAGCAGGTCGCCGTCGTCTTCGGCGCCGGACTCTGGGACGGCGGCCCGTCGCCGTACCTCGCACACCGCCTCGACGCGGCGGCCCGCCTCTACCGCGCGGGCCGGATCGAGGCCGTCCTCGTCACCGGCGACAACAGCCGCGACGACTACGACGAGCCGGACGCCATGCACGCCTACCTCACCCGCCACGGCGTCCCCGCCACCCGCATCGTCGAGGACTACGCGGGCTTCGACACCTGGGACTCCTGCGTACGCGCCCGCAAGATCTTCGGAGTCAACCGGGCGATCCTGATCAGCCAGGGCTTCCACATCCGCCGCGCGGTCGCCCTCTGCGAGGCGGCGGGCGTCCACTCGTACGGCCTCGGCGTCCCCGAACCACACGACGCGACCTGGTACTACGGCGGCACCCGCGAGGTCTTCGCGGCGGCCAAGGCGAGCCTGGACGTGGTGTTCCGACCGGATCCGCGGTTCCTGGGGCCTAGGGAGCGGGGGGTGGAGCGGGCGCTGGCGTCGCGGGGGTGAGGGGGCGG
>NZ_WWIR01000060.1 GCF_009863025.1 Streptomyces sp. SID4985
CGAACCCGGAAGCTAAGCCTCACAGCGCCGATGGTACTGCAGGGGGGACCCTGTGGGAGAGTAGGACGCCGCCGAACAATCTTTGGAGGACCCCTGGTCCCAGCGTTCAGCTGGGACCAGGGGTCCTTTTGTTTTTACAATGCTTGTTGTACCTGAAGACAGGAGTCATCCGATGGCCACCAACTCTCCCGACGACCGACCGGAGCGCGACCAGCGGCGACGGGACAGTGGTGACCGCGGCGAACGCGGCGGCTACCGCGGTGCCCCGGGCCGAAGCGGCAACGACCGTGGCGACCGCGGCGGTTCCGACCGCGGCGGCTACGGCCGGCGCGACGACAACCGCCGTGACGACAACCGTGGCGACCGCGGCGGCGACCGTCCGTCCTTCCGTCGTGACGACAACCGCGGTGGTGGCGACCGCCCGTCGTACCCGCGCCGCGACGACCGTGGCAGCGACCGTCCCTCGTACCCGCGTCG
>NZ_WWIR01000574.1 GCF_009863025.1 Streptomyces sp. SID4985
GGGCCCGGCTGCGGCACGAGGCATCCGTCGCCGGGGCGGTCGCCTCCGGCGCCCGGCAGCTGCTCGCGCACATCGAGGTCTCCCTCGCCCGCTCCGCGCGCGAGCGCTCCGCCGCCGAGTCCGTGAAGGGGCTGCGGGAGCGGGAGTTGGCGGAGGCGCGCACGGCGGGACGTGAACTCAAGGCCGAACTCGACAAGTTGACGGACTCCGTGCACCGGGGCGAGGTGCTCGGCGCCGAGAAGCGGCTGCGCATCGAGCAGTTGGAGGCCAGGGCGCTGGAGGAGCTGGGCGTGGAGCCGGAGGGGCTGGTCGCGGAGTACGGCCCGCGGCAGCCGGTGCCGCCGTCGCTCCCGGCCGAGGGGGAGACGCTGCCCGAGGATCCCGAGCACCCCCGCAACCTGCCGCGCCCCTTCGACCGCGCCGAGCAGGAGAAGCGGCTGCGGGCGGCCGAGCGCGCCTATCAGCAGCTCGGCAAGGTGAACCCGCTCGCCCTGGAGGAGTTTGCCGCGCTGGAAGAGAGGCACCAGTTCCTCAGCGAGCAGCTGGAGGACCTGAAGAAGACCCGTGCGGACCTTCTGAAGGTGGTGAAGGAGGTGGACGAGCGGGTGGAGCAGGTCTTCACGGAGGCGTTCCGGGACACCGCGCGCGAGTTCGAGGGCGTGTTCTCCCGGCTCTTCCCCGGCGGAGAGGGGCGCCTGGTCCTGACCGACCCCGACGACATGCTGGCCACCGGCGTGGACGTGGAGGCGCGGCCGCCGGGCAAGAAGGTCAAGCGGCTGAGCCTGCTCTCCGGCGGGGAGCGGTCGCTGACGGCGGTCGCGCTGCTGGTGTCCATCTTCAAGGCCCGCCCGAGCCCCTTCTATGTGATGGACGAGGTCGAGGCGGCGCTCGACGACACCAACCTCCAGCGGCTCATCCGCATCATGCGGGAGCTGCAGGAGTCGTCCCAGCTGATCGTCATCACGCACCAGAAGCGCACGATGGAGATCGCGGACGCGCTCTACGGGGTCTCCATGCAGGGCGACGGTGTGTCCAAGGTCATCTCACAGCGGCTTCGCTAGCCCCACCTTCAAGATCAACAATTCCCTCGTTCACTTCTTGAACATCTGTGGGCTCGTTGTATCTCTTAAGTCACACTCATCTGGCTATTGACTTCGAAACTTGAAGGCATATTCTCTGCAACGTTGCATTTACCTTCAGGTGTGAGCGGTGCCAAGTTGTGCGCCACTGGAACCTGGAAGGGCTCGCCCCCACCCGGCAGCGTTGCCGTGGCCCGAGGAGTTACACGTGACCAGCACAGCGCAGGCACCCCAGCCAGGAGCCGGGACGGCTCACCCCGAACATCTCGGGCACGTCATCTTCATCGCGGCCGCGGCCGCCATGGGCGGCTTCCTCTTCGGCTACGACAGCTCCGTCATCAACGGCGCCGTCGAGGCCATCCGTGACCGTTACGACGTGGGCTCCGCCGGCCTCGCGCAGGTCATCGCCATCGCGCTCATCGGCTGCGCCATCGGTGCCGCCACGGCCGGCCGCATAGCCGACCGGATCGGCCGTATCCGCTGTATGCAGATCGCCGCCGTCCTCTTCACGGTCAGCGCCGTGGGCTCCGCCCTTCCGTTCGCCCTGTGGGACCTCGCGTTCTGGCGCATCATCGGCGGTTTCGCCATCGGCATGGCCTCGGTCATCGGCCCGGCCTACATCGCCGAGGTCGCCCCGCCCGCCTACCGCGGCCGTCTCGGCTCCTTCCAGCAGGCCGCGATCGTCATCGGCATCGCCATCTCCCAGCTCGTCAACTGGGGCCTGCTCAACGCCGCCGGCGGCGACCAGCGCGGCAAGCTCATGGGCCTCGAGGTCTGGCAGGTCATGCTGGGCGTCATGGTCATCCCGGCCGTCCTCTACGGTCTGCTCTCCTTCGCGATCCCCGAGTCCCCGCGCTTCCTGCTCTCCGTCGGCAAGCGTGAGCGCGCCCGCGAGATCCTGGCCGAGGTCGAGGGCAAGGACATCGACCTCGACGCGCGTGTCAACGAGATCGAGCACGCGATGAAGTCCGAGCACAAGTCGTCCTTCAAGGACCTGCTCGGCGGCGGCTTCTTCTTCAAGCCGATCGTCTGGATCGGTATCGGCCTCTCGGTCTTCCAGCAGTTCGTCGGCATCAACGTCGCGTTCTACTACTCCTCGACGCTGTGGCAGTCGGTCGGCGTCGACCCGTCGGACTCGTTCCTCTACTCCTTCACGACGTCGATCATCAACATCGTCGGCACCGTGATCGCGATGATCTTCGTGGACCGCATCGGCCGCAAGCCGCTCGCGCTCATCGGCTCGGTCGGCATGGCCGCCGGCCTGGCCCTGGAGGCCTGGGCGTTCAGCTACCACCTGGTCGACGGCAAGCTGCCCGCCACCCAGGGCTGGATCGCGCTCATCGCCGCCCACCTGTTCGTCCTCTTCTTCGCCCTCTCCTGGGGTGTCGTGGTCTGGGTCTTCCTCGGTGAGATGTTCCCGAACAAGATCCGCGCCGCCGCCCTCGGTGTGGCCGCCTCCGCGCAGTGGATCGCCAACTGGGCCATCACCGCGAGCTTCCCGTCGCTGGCCGACTGGAACCTCTCCGGCACCTACGTGATCTACGCGATCTTCGCCACCCTCTCCATCCCGTTCGTCCTGAAGTTCGTCAAGGAGACGAAGGGCAAGACGCTGGAGGAGATGGGCTAGCCGCCCCCTCGACCCGGGGAGAAGGGCCAAGTCCCCGCTGCCCCTCTCCTCGCACCCTCCACCGCCCCCGACCCGGCCACTGCCTGGGTCGGGGGCGGTGGTGTTTGCACGGGCTTCGGCGGGTGGGCGGTGTCTTCGCGGACGTTGCGATGGGTTCGGGCAGCCCTTTGCGTGGGTGGCGGGGTGGGGCTGGGCTGTGTCACAGACGTCGAGTTCGGCTCGGGTGGCCTGCGGGTGCGTGGTGGGGCTGCTCGGCGTGCGGGGCGTGGTGGCCGTCGGCGGCTCCCCCTCCGGGGCGGCATCTGTCCGTGTCCGGCCCGGAGGGGACTTGTGCGCGGCCGTGAGCAGGGGCTGCCTCGCGTTCGGCGCCGACCGTGGGCAGGGGTTGCTTCGCGTCCGGCGCGTGACGGCTGTCGGCCTGGTTGGTGGCCGGGGTGGGGCGGTCACGGCCGACGGGGCGGGCTGTATGAGGTCGCCCGGGTACGGCATCGGGGGCGCCCGAGCCCGCACGGATGGGGATGCTTTGTGCGCCTCGGCCGGCGCAGGGGCGCACGGCGAGGCTGGGCGTGGCCCGTGATCGAGGGGCCCTCGGCGACGAACCGCCTGGCTGCCATCGGGCCCGTACGCCGACACACCCTGCCGGGACGGCTCGTAGACCCGGACCCACCGAGCGCCAAGGCGCCCCGCCGGAGGCACTCACAAGCCCGACCAACCACGCACCCCGACCTCGTACCGCCGATGTCACCACCCCGGCCGACGAACCTGCCCCTCCCGCGGAGCGCCCCCGCCTCAGCCCTGTCGCCAGCGCGGCGCCTGGTCGTCCGGGGTGTCGGGGGAGGCGAAGTGGAAGGGGACGTTCAGGTGGGCGGCGAGGGCGCGGCCCACCTCGGTGGCGCGGGCGGCGGGGGAGGGGGTGCCTCGGCGGTGGTGGACCGTGGCCAGGTGGGACTCGCCGGGTGGGGTGTCCAGGATCGCCAGCAGGATCACGAACCAGTCGTGGACCGTGTCGCCGTCCCACACGGCCTCGATCGCGATCACCCGGCCGGGGAGGGCGGCGGCGCGGGCCGCGAGGGAGGGGGTGTCG
>NZ_WWIR01000575.1 GCF_009863025.1 Streptomyces sp. SID4985
GCTGGCCACCGACGCCGCCGCCCGCGCGCACGCCCTGCTCACCACCGGCCGTGACCCGGTGGGCGGGCTGACCCTGTGGCAGGACGCGGTGCGTCTCGCGGCCGCCCGCCCCGGTTCCGGCCTGACCGCCGCGACCCGCGCGCTGTACGCCACGCTGGCCTCGGCTGCGGGCCGTATCCCCTCCGACCTGGCCCGCGCGGTGGCCGCCTGGCGGCAGGGCGGGCTCGCGGGACTGGACGTCCTGGAGGAGCCGTGGAACCCCCCGGCGGGCCGCTTCGACCGGGCACGCCCGCTGCTGATAGCTGCCGGACTGCCCCCGTTCCGCCCCTGGCACAACCACCTCACGCACCCGCTCGGCCATGTCCAGCTCCGCTTCGGCCGGGACGGCCTCTGGTACGCCTACGAGTCCGAGCCGGGCCAGGACGACTGGTGGCCCCGGGGCACCCCCGCCCTCGACCCGGTCGACGCCCTCACCGGACTGGACGCCCTGGCCGGCCTCTGACGGGCCACCGGGGCGCGCGCCCTCAGGCCCCGACGTCCTCAGACCCCGGCGCCCTCCACCCCGTTCGCCGAGTGCGCGCCGGGCACGGCGGCGGCGCCGTCGCGCGGCAGGACACTGGGCCACCAGGCCCGCGGACCGATGTCGAGCACCATGGCCGGGACCAGGAGCGAGCGCACCACCAGGGTGTCAAGGAGCACGCCGAAGGCCACGATGAACGCGATCTGCACCAGGAAGGCCAGCGGGATCACCGTCAGCGCGGCGAACGTCGCGGCCAGCACCACCCCGGCCGAGGTGATCACCCCTCCGGTCGTGGTCAGACCGCGCAGCACGCCCTGCCGGTTGCCGTGGACGAGCGCCTCCTCCCGCACCCGGGACATCAGGAAGATGTTGTAGTCGACGCCCAGCGCCACCAGGAACACGAACCCGTACAGCGGCACCGACGCGTCCGCGCCGCCGAAGCCGAACACGTGCGTGAACACGAGCGAGGAAACGCCGAGCGTCGCCAGGAAGTTGAGCCCCACCGTCGCCACCAGCAGCACCGGTACGAGCAGGGAGCGCAGCAGCAGGACGAGGATCAGCAGGATGATCCCCAGCACGACGGGCACGATGACGGTGCGGTCCCGGGCGGAGGTCCGCTGGGTGTCGTATTGCTGGGCCGTGTAGCCGCCGACCAGCGCGTCGGCGCCGGGCACCGCGTGGACCCGGGCGCGCAGCCGCTCGACCGTCCGCTTGGCGGCGTCGCTGTCCGCCGCGTCCTTGAGGGTGGCGTCGATGCGGACCCGCCCGTCCACGACCTTCGGCGCCCCGCCGCCGGGCCGTCCGGACACCGTGACGGCGGCCGCCGAGGCCACGCCGTCGGTGGCCCTCGCCGCAGCGGTCACCTGGGCGGCCCGGCCGGAGTCGGCGATGACGACGGCCGGATTGCCCGACCCGCCGGGGAAGTGCTCGCCCAGCGTCTTCTGCGCGGCGACCGACGGGGCGTCGTTCACGAAGATCTCGTCGAGCGGCACACCCTTCGCGGACAGCGTGGGGGAGAAGGCCGCCAGCACCGCGAGACCGAGCGCGGTCACCACCCATACCGCGCGCGGGCGGGCGCCCACCTCGCGGGCGACGCGGTGCCACACGCCGTGCCCCTCCACGGAGGCGTCCGACGTCTTGGGCCGGGACGGCCAGTAGGCGGCGCGGCCCAGCAGCGCCAGTACGGCCGGCAGGAAGGTGAGCGCGGAGAGCACGGCGCAGACGATGCCGATCGCGCCGACCGGCCCGAGCGCGCGGTTGTTGGTGAGGTCGCTCGCGAGCAGGGCCAGCAGCGCGAGCGCGACGGTGGCGGCGCTCGCGGTGATCGCGCCGAACGACCTGCGGGCCGCCGCCACCGCGGCCGAGGCCCGGTCCCGGCCCGTCGCCAGTTCCTCGCGGAACCGCGCGGCAAGGAGCAGCGCGTAGTCGGTGGCGGCGCCGATCACGAGGATGGAGAGGATGCCCTGGACCTGTCCGTCCACGCGGACCACGCCGTGGTCGGCCAGCGCGTAGACGACCGCGCACGCCAGTCCGAGGGCGAACACCGCGCCGAAGATGATCACGAAGGGGAGCAGGACGCTCCGGTAGACGAGGAGCAGGATCAGCAGCACGGCGCCGAGTGCCACGCCCAGCAGCAGCCCGTCGATGCCCGCGAACGCGTCCCCGAGATCGGCCTGGCTCGCCGCCGGGCCCGCGATCTGCGCCGTCGTCCCCGGTACGCCGCGCGCGGCCTCGCGCACCGAGTCCAGTACGCCGGGCAACCGGTCGCCCAGGTCCGGCCGCAGCTGGACGACGGCCTGCAGCGCCTTCCCGTCCTCGGAGGGCAGCGCGGGCGACGGCGCGCCGACGATCCCGGTCCGCCCGGCGAGCGCTCCGACGGTCCGGGTGGCGGTCGCGCGCCGGGCGTCCGTGATCCGGTTCCCGTCCGCCGTCCAGACGATGATCGCGGGCAGGGTCTCCGCCTCGTCGAACGCCTCGCGGGCCTTGAGCACCTTGGTCGATTCCGCGCTCTGCGGCAGGAAGGCGGACTGGTCGTTGGTGGCGACCTCGCCCAGTTTCCCGGCGTAGGGCCCGAGCGTTCCGCCCACGCCGAGCCAGACGAACAGCAGGACGAGCGGCACGAGCCAACGCGTCCAGCCGGGTGCCGCTCTCATATGTCTCTCCCCGGGAAGATCGATGCGACCAGATGAGTCATTCATAAAGTATCTCAATGATCGAGTAACCCTATACTGGGGCGATGCACGGGACCGAACACGCCTCGCCGTCTCTTCCGGCGGACGACCCCGCGGGGTTGCAGTCCTTCGCGGTCCTCCTGCGCCGGCTCAACGGCGAGTTCAACCGCATCGCCCACGAGTTCGCCCAGACCCAGGGCCTCCACCTCACCGACGTCCAGGCGCTCGTCGCGATCCTCGACGCCGATCCCGAGGAAGGCCCCATGACGCCCGGGCGGCTGCGCCGACAGCTCGACCTCACCTCCGGCGCCATGACCGCCTGCCTGGACCGCCTGGAGCGGGCGGGACACATCCGGCGCGTCCGCGCGGACGACGACCGCCGCGTCGTCCATCTGCACTACGCGGAGGCGGCCAGGGGCGTCGCCCGGGACTTCTTCCGGCCCCTGGCCCAGGGCACCGAGGCCGCGCGGCAGCGCTTCAGCCCCGCGGAGCTGGGCGTGGTCTCCCGCTTCCTCGAGGAGATGAACCGGGAACTCGCCCTCCTGCGCAGTGGCCCCGGCTCCGGGCCGTCCCGCCGCTGACCCCACCGACCGGAACGGCGAACGCCCCGACAGGAGGCTCCCGTTGCACCTGCGCGATGTCACCCCGCACGACGTCGACGCGTACCTACGGATGCGCTGCGACCCCGTCATGATGGCCGGCCTCGGCGGCCCGCTGCCCCGCGAGGGCATGGCCGACAAGGTCCGCCGGGACGCCGAGCAGGCGGCCGCCGACCGCGCCTGGATCAAGATGATCGTCCCGGACCCCGCCGACCCCGGCACGGTCGCGGGGACCGTCACCCTCTGGTCGCACGACACCCCCCACGGACCGATGTCCGAGATCGGATGGATGGTGCTGCCCGAGTTCCAGGAGCGCGGGCTCGCCAAGCGGGCGGTCCGCACCCTGCTCGCGCGGGTCCGCGAGCAGGACCGCTGGGGCACCGTCCACGCCTTCCCCGCGACGGACAACGCGCCGTCCAACGGCATCTGCCGCTCCCTCGGCTTCCACTTCGTCGCGGAGACCGACGTGGACTTCGCCGGGCGCGTCCTGCGCACCAACCACTGGACCGTGGACCCCCGGCAGCCGCCCCGCACGTGAAGACCGTGTGAGGATTCCCCGCCGATCCCCGGGGACGCGCCGCCCGCACCGCCCCCCACGAAACGGGCACACCCGACCGGCGGTTAGCGTGGTGCGGTGAGTGAGAAGAAGACCCCTGCCCTCCAGTACCGGTTCGACGGCCCCGAAGACGCCCCCGTGATCGTTCTCGGGCCCTCCCTCGGGACGACCTGGCACATGTTCGACCGTCAGGTGCCCGAACTGGTCAAGCAGTGGCGGGTCTTCCGGTTCGACCTGCCGGGACACGGCGGCGCCCCCGCCCACCCGGTCGGCTCCGTCGGCGAGCTGACCGACCGGCTGCTGGCCACGCTCGACGCGCTCGGCGTACAGCGCTTCGGCTACGCGGGCTGCGCGCTCGGCGGCGCCGTCGGTCTCGAACTGGCGCTGCGCCACCCCGAACGGCTCGCCTCGCTCGCGCTGATCGCCGCCTCGCCGCGGTTCGGCACCCCCGACGAGTTCCGCCAGCGCGGCGTGATCGTACGGACCAACGGGCTCGACCCCATCGCCCGCAGCGCGCCCGAGCGCTGGTTCACCGGCGGGTTCGCCGCCGCGCAGCCCGCCATCACCGAGTGGGCGGTGCAGATGGTGCGCACCACCGACCCCGGCTGCTACATCGCCGCCTGCGAGGCACTGGCCGCCTTCGACGTGCGGCCCGCGCTGGGCCGGGTCGGTGTGCCCACGCTCGTGCTTGTCGGCTCCGAGGACCAGGTCACCGGGCCCGCCGAGGCCCGCACGCTGGTCGCCGGGGTGCCCGACGCCCGGCTCGCGGTCGTCCCCGGCGCCTCCCACCTGGTGCCGGTCGAGCAGCCCGCCGCCGTCACCGACCTCCTCGTACGCCACTTCTCCACCGCCTGGCAGCAGTCGTACGAGACCGGCCAGACCGCCCTGCCGGCCGCGCCCGCCGTCCCCGCGCTCGCCGCGCCGCCGCAGCCGGTGCCGGTCGCGCCGCTCGCCGAGATCGCCCCCGCGCCCGTCGCCGCACCGCAGCAGTCGCCCGGTATGGCCGACCGGTACGAGACCGGGCTCAAGATCCGCCGCGAGGTGCTGGGCGACGCGCACGTGGAGGGGATGTTCGCGGAGGCCGACGCCTTCTCCGGCGACTTCCAGGAGTTCGTCACCCGCTACGCCTGGGGCGAGATCTGGGACCGCCCGGGCCTGGACCGCAGGTCCCGCAGCTGTGTCACGCTCACCGCCCTCGTCGCGGGCGGCCACCTGGAGGAGCTGGCCTTCCACATCCGCGCGGCGCTGCGCAACGGCCTGACCCCGGCCGAGATCAAGGAAGTGCTGCTCCAGGCGGCGGTGTACTGCGGCGTCCCGGCCGCGGCCGGTGCCTTCCGGGTGGCCCAGCGCGTCATCCGCGAGGAGACCACGCCCGCCGAGTAGGCGCCCGAGACGACAGGATGGACACCATGAGGTTCACCAAGAAGTCCCACGCGTGCGTACGCCTGGAGAAGGACGGGCGGACGCTCGTCATCGACCCCGGCGGCTTCAGCGAGACCGACGCCGCGCTCGGCGCCGACGCGATCCTGATCACGCACGAGCACCCGGACCACTTCGACGAGGGCCGCCTGCGCACCGCCATGGAGGCGAACCCGCAGGCGGAGATCTGGACGCTGAAGTCCGTGGCCGACCAGATCTCCGCCGCCTTCCCCGGCCGCGTCCACACCGTCGGCCACGGCGACACCTTCACGGTCGAGGGCTTCGACGTCCAGGTCCACGGCGAACTGCACGCGGTCATCCACCCGGACATCCCGCGCATCACCAACGTCGGCTATCTGATCGACGGCGGCAAGGTCTTCCACCCCGGCGACGCCCTCACCGTCCCCGACCAACCGGTGGAGACCCTGCTGCTCCCGGTCATGGCCCCGTGGAACAAGATCGCCGAGGTCATCGAGTACGTCCGCGAGGTCGAGCCGCAGCGCGCCTACGACATCCACGACGCGCTGCTCACCGACCTCGCCCGCCCGATCTACGACCGCCAGATCGGCGCCCTCACCGGCGCCGAACACCTGCGCCTGGCCCCGGGGGACGACGCCCGCCTCTGAGCCCCGCCGCCCGAAGACCCGTTGTCACACCCGGCGGGTAGGTTGTGGAACATGCGCATCGCCACCTGGAACGTGAACTCGATCACCGCCCGTCTGCCCCGGCTCCTCGCCTGGCTGGAGAGCAGCGGCACCGACGTGCTCTGCCTCCAGGAGGCCAAGGTCGCCGAGGAGCAGTTCCCGGTCGAGGCCCTGCGCGAGCTGGGCTACGAGTCGGCGGTCCACGCCACAGGGCGGTGGAACGGCGTGGCGGTGCTCTCCCGCGTCGGCCTGGAGGACGTGGTCAAGGGCCTGCCCGGCGACCCCGGCTACGAGGGCGCCCAGGAGCCCCGCGCCGTCTCGGCCACCTGCGGCCCGGTCCGCGTCTGGTCGGTGTACGTGCCCAACGGCCGCGAGGTGGACCACCCGCACTACGCGTACAAGCTGCAGTGGTTCGAGGCCCTGAAGGCGGCCGTCGCCGGTGACGCGGCGGGCGGCCGCCCCTTCGCGATCCTCGGGGACTACAACGTCGCGCCGACGGACGACGACGTGTACGACCGCGCCGCCTTCGAGGGCTCCACCCATGTCACCCCCGCCGAGCGCGCCGCCCTCGCCTCCCTGCGCGAGACCGGTCTGACCGATGTCGTGCCCCGCCCGCTGAAGTACGACCACCCCTACACGTACTGGGACTACCGCCAGCTCTGCTTCCCGAAGAACCGCGGCATGCGCATCGACCTGGTCTACGGCAACGCCCCCTTCTCCGGAGCCGTCAAGGACGCCTACGTGGACCGCGAGGAGCGCAAGGGAAAGGGAGCGTCGGATCACGCGCCGGTGGTGGTCGACCTCGACGTGTGATGCCACGCTGGGGGGCATGAACATTCCGTTCCTGTGGGCCCGGCACCGCAAGAGCGGTGCCGCGGCGCTGCCGGCCGACCCCGAGGCCATCGCCGCGCTGCTCTCCGAGTGCGAACTGCTGCGCTCCCAGGCGGAACAGGCGGGCTTCCGCCTGGACGACACCCCGGCCTCCCTGGAGGCCCTGGACCAGCTGCTCCCGCGCTGGCGCGACGACGCCGAGCTGCTGCCCTGGCTGGGGAACGACGCCGGGCTCTATCTCGGCACCGTCGTCGTGCGCACCGTACCCGGCGCGGCCTGGCACCTCCGTGAGGACGGTGAGGCCGTGCTGCGGCTCGCCTCGGGCCGGGAGGTGGAGGTCGTGGAGTGCGGCCGCGAGTGGGCCTCCGGAGGCGTCCCCGAGCTGTCCCAGCTGTACGCGGAGCTGTCCGAGGTCTGAACCCCGCCCCGAGCCCCGCCACAGCCGGGCGTGTAAATACGGCTAATGCCCGAAAGGCGCGTGTCGTCCATCCGTGTGGCGAGCGGCTGGATAGTTTGCGGCCAGTACGACCACGGCTGAGTACGACACGGCTGAGAGTGAGTAGGGCTGCGGATGGCCGTCGATCCGTTGATCGAACTGCGCGACGTCAACAAGTACTACGGGGATCTGCACGTCCTCCAGGACATCGACCTCACGGTGGGCAAGGGGGAGGTGGTCGTCGTCATCGGCCCCTCGGGGTCGGGCAAGTCGACGCTGTGCCGGGCGATCAACCGGCTGGAGACCGTCGAGTCCGGCACGATCTCCCTGGACGGTGAGCCACTGCCCCAGGAGGGGCGGGCGCTGGCGCGGCTGCGCGCCGAGGTCGGCATGGTCTTCCAGTCGTTCAACCTCTTCGCCCACAAGACCGTCCTGGAGAACGTCTCCCTCGCGCAGATCAAGGTGCGCGGCCGCAAGAAGGCCGACGCCGAGCGCCGCTCGCGCGAACTCCTCGACCGGGTCGGTCTTCTCGCCCACGCCGAGAAGTACCCGGCGCAGCTCTCCGGCGGCCAGCAGCAGCGCGTGGCCATCGCCCGCGCCCTCGCGATGGACCCCAAGGCGCTGCTCTTCGACGAGCCCACCTCCGCCCTCGACCCCGAGATGATCAACGAGGTCCTGGAGGTCATGCAACAGCTGGCCCGCGAGGGCATGACGATGATCGTCGTCACCCACGAGATGGGCTTCGCCCGCTCCGCCGCCAACCGGGTCGTCTTCATGGCCGACGGCCGGATCGTGGAGGACCGCACCCCGGAGGAGTTCTTCACCGCTCCGCGCAGCGAGCGCGCCAAGGACTTCCTGTCCAAGATCCTCAAACACTGACCGGGGGAGTGCGTTCCATGTCCCGCGACACCCGTGCGCGCCGCGCCCGGCTGCTGTCCGTCCTGCCCGTGCTGCTGGCCCTGCTGGCTCCGCTCGCCGCCTGCGGCAAGGACGGCAGCCCGCCGACCAAGGGCCCCGCCCCCGAGCAGCTCCCGCACTACTCGGTCGACCACAACTTCACCCTGCCCGACTCCCCGACGTGGAAGCGGGCGAAGAAGCGCGGCCACTTCGTCGTGGGCGTCAAGGAGGACCAGCCCTACCTCGGCGAGAAGGACCCGGCGACCGGCGTCTACTCGGGCTTCGACATCGAGATCGCCAAGATGCTCTCCGCCTCCCTCGGCTTCCCCGGCGACAGCGTGCGCTTCCGCACCATCGCCTCCGCCAACCGCGAGACGGCCCTGCAGAACGGCCAGATCGACTACTACGTCGGCACCTACACCATCAACGACAACCGCAAGAAGCTCGTGGGCTTCGCGGGGCCGTACTACATGGCCGGCCAGTCCCTCCTGGTCCGCAAGGACACCGACGACATCCACGGCCCGCAGGACCTCGACGGCAAACGCGTGTGCTCGGCGGCCGGTTCGACGCCGTACCAGCGCATCAAGGAGGACTTCCCGAAGGCGATCCTGGTCGCCTACGACACCTACTCGGTGTGCGTCGACAACCTGCTCACCTATCAGGTCGACGCGGTCACCACCGACGACGCGATCCTGATCGGCTACGCGGCCAAGGCCCCCGACGAACTCAAGGTCGTCGGCAAGCCGTTCTCCCAGGAGCCCTACGGCATCGGAGTCCCCCACGGCGACAACGCCCTGCGCTTCGCCCTGGACGACGCCCTCGCCGCCCGGGAGAAGAACGGCGACTGGAAGAGGGCGTACGACGCGACACTCGGGCTGTCCGGTGTGCCCGCCCCCCAACCTCCGCCGATCGACCGCTATCCGGCGAGCTGACCGAGGACGGCATGAACGTACTGACAGACAACTTCGCCGTGTACGGCGAGGGTTTCCTCGGCACGGTCGAACTGACCGTCTACGCATCCCTGTTGGCTCTCGTCCTGGGCTTCCTGATGGCGTCCTTCCGGGTCGCGCCGGTGGCCTCGCTGCGGGTCTTCGGCACCGTGTGGGTGACCGTGCTGCGCAACACCCCGCTCACCCTGCTGTTCTTCGCGGTGCTGCTCGGACTGCCCCGCTTCGGAATCGTGCTGCCCTTCCAGGTGTTCGCGGTCATCGCGCTCGGCTGCTACACCTCGGCGTTCATCTGCGAGGCGCTGCGCTCCGGCATCAACACCGTGCCCCGGGGTCAGGGCGAGGCCGCCCGCAGTCTCGGCATGACCTTCTCGCAGACCCTGAGCGTGGTCGTGCTGCCGCAGGCGTTCCGCTCGGTGATCCCGCCCGTCGGCTCGACCCTGATCGCGCTCGCCAAGAACTCGGCCATCGCGGGCGCCTTCAGCGTCAACGAACTCCTCGGCACCTACAAGACGCTGAGCGAGCTGGGCTACAACATCGTCTGGATCTTCGTCTGGATCGCGGTCGGCTACCTGATCATCACCCTCGCGATCAGCGCCCTGTTCAACCTCCTCGAGCGCAAGTGGGGAGTCGCCCGATGACCGGCACCACCGCCCTCTACGACGTCCCCGGCCCCGGCACCCGGCGCCGCCACGCCCTCTACGCCGCCCTCTCCACGGCCGTGCTGCTCGGCCTGGTCGCCTGGGGGCTGTATCTCCTGTTCGCCACCGACCAGTTCACCTACACCAAGTGGATGCCGTTCGAGTACAAGGGCATCCAGGAACTGCTGCTGCGCGGCCTCGGCAACACCCTCAAGGCGTTCGCCATGGCGGCCGTGCTCTCGCTGGCCCTCGGCGGGGTGCTGGCCGTCGGACGGCTCTCCGACCACCGCGTGGTGCGCTGGCTGGCCACGCTCGTCGTGGAGTTCTTCCGCGCGATGCCCGTCCTGGTCATGATTTTTTTCATCTTCGTGGCGCTCAAGGTGCAGCCGCTGCCCGCGCTCGTCGCCGGACTGACCCTCTACAACGGCTCGGTGCTCGCCGAGGTCTTCCGCTCCGGCGTCAACGCCGTCGAACGCGGCCAGCGCGAGGCCGCGTTCGCGCTCGGGATGCGGAAGACCCAGGTCATGACGTACGTCCTCGCACCACAGGCGGTGCGGGCCATGTTGCCCGCGATCATCAGCCAGTTGGTGGTCGCGCTGAAGGACACCTCGCTCGGCTTCCTCATCACCTACGAGGAGTTCCTCCACGCCGGGAAGCTCATCGCCTCGAACCTCGACTACGATTTGCCGTTCATCCCCGTGGTGATGGTGATCTCGCCGATCTACATCGGGATGTGCATGTTGCTCTCGTGGTTCGCCGGCTGGGTGGCCCGCCGGGAGCAGCGCAGTCCCAAGACCGAGGCCGTGGCGGTCGCCGAGGCCGGTCCTGGGGCACTGCTGCCCGGTGGGGAGCCACCCACGGCGCCGAAGCCGTGAAGGGCGGCAGATCAACGGGCCATGCTCGTCCGGCGGCAGCCGGAGATCACTGCTCGCGCAGGGGGACCGACACGTACGACGGGTCGGCCTCCGGCGAGGAGAAGGTCAGCTGCGCGCCGGACGGGTTGTGCTCGATGTAGAGCGGGTCGACCGTGTCCACGACCAGCGCGAGCCGGTGCCCGGACGGCACGTCGTACGCCGTCGAGAACAGGTCCAGGTCCACACCGAACGGCTTGCCTGGCGCCTGCCCGTGCCAGGTCAGCGGGGCGTGCGTGACCAGCTTGCCGATCCCGAGCGGACCCACGTCGTACAGATAGGCCACCAGGGTGCCGCTCTCGGCGGTCGGGGTGAGCGTCGTGTGCAGCCGTGCGGTGCCGCGCACGCGCTGCGGGGCCGCGTACCGCTCCGACTGCCACACGGCCGCCCAGCGGCGCGGCAGCAGCGGGATGGAGGCCATCGGCGGCAGCTTGGCGAACTGGTCCAGGGCGCCGGAGAGCAGCACGACCCCGCCGTCCGCGCCGGAGTCGACGTTCGCGTGGATGGTCCTGGTGCCGGTGAGCGCGAGCTTGCGCTCGGTGGCGGCGACCGACTTCCAGTCCGGGTAGCCCTCGTAGCCGCCCGCGTCGCGGGACTCCAGCTGGACCGGCCGCTCGCGGTCGATGCCGTTGTCCACGCCGCGCAGATAGTGGTCGAACCAGCGGGCAGTGTCCGTCCACACGTCGTTGGGCAGCCCGAACAGGCCGGTCAGCTCCGGGGTGGCGTGGTCGCCGGGGCGCAGTTCGAGACGCTTGGGGCCGGTCAGCTTCTCGTAGAAGTCGGCGTACTGGTTGACCGGGAAGACCGAGTCGTTCCAGGCGCCCGCGAGCAGGACGGCGGGCTTGCTCTTGTTCAGCCGGTCCAGGTAGGAGGCCGCCGAGCGCCGGTCGCCCCACGCGGTCAGCTCCTGCTCGTGGGAGAGATCGGAGGCGTAGAAGCTGTCGAAGATCCCGCGCAGTTCGGGGCCCTCGCGGCCGGTGACCAGGCCCGCGCCGTCCAGGAGGGCGCCCGCCTGGACGTGCTGGGTGCGACCCGAGTAGATCGAGCCGATCAGGTCGGCCCACCCGCTGAGCGCCGCCACGGCCTTGACGCGCGGGTCGTGGGCGGCGGCGAGCAGGCTGATGCCCGCGCCGTAGGAGACGCCCGCCATGCCGATGCGGTCGGGGTCGGCGGGGGTGTTGGCCAGCGCCCAGTCGATCACCTTGGAGGCGTCCGCGAGGTCGGGCGGCCCGGCCACCTCGATCTCGCCGCCGGACTGCCAGAAGCCGCGCACGTTGTAGGTGAGGACCACATAGCCGGACTCGGCGAGCCTGCGGGCCTGGGCGAGGTACTGCACCTGGGGCAGGCCCCAGCTGGTGGGGAGGACGAGGAGGGGATGGCGGCCGACGGCGGTGTTGTCCGGGGGCGTGACGACGTTCGCCTTGAGGACGATGCCGCCCTCACCCGGAATGTCGACGAACCGTACAGACGGGGCGGCCGCCTGGGCCGCCGGGGCCAGTCCGACGAGGGCCCCGGCGGCCAGCGCCGCCGAGACGGTGCCGACGGCGCAGGTGCGCAGGGTGCGGTGGGGGGATCGCATGGGTCACTCCTGACGCGTGCCAGTGCAAAGTGACCCGAGGGTAGTGGGCGGTTGCCAACGCAAGTAACCCGTCGGTAAGTTACGTACGGGTAAAGGTTATTGGGCGTGACTGTTGAACGCGAGCGGTGAACGCTACGACGCCTGGGGCGCCGGTCGCGCCTCTTCCTCGGCAACCGGGAACGGCGCCTGCGCGGCCCGCGTCACATCGGCCACCAGCTCCACCAGATCCGGGCCGTACGCCTGGGAGTTGACCACCTTCAGCAGCAGCACGAACGGGCCGTTGCCGTGCTTGCGGGCCAACTTCGGTTGATTGCGGGCCAGATAACGCGTCGCCGCCTGGTTGGTGATGGCCCGCTGCCCGCAGAACAGGAACACCGGCCGCGTCTCACGCCCCGCCGTCACCTTCGCGAGCAGCACGTACTCGGTCGTGCCCGGCTCCATCCGGTACGTCTCCGAACCGATGCGGAACGCGCCCCGGTTGGGCCCCTTCTCCTTCTCCGTGTTGACCCGGATGCCGGGCAGCAGCGCCGTCATATGCGCCTGCATCCGCCGGTTGGACGCCGGACCGCCCACACAGAACTCGGTGCGCTCCCCGAACCCCTGATGGGTCGCGTCCTGCGTCACCACCTGGAAATGCGCCCCGCACTCCTTGATCAGCGCGGACAGTTCGAGCAGCGCGAACACGTCGAAGCGGTGCACGGCGGGCTCGGTCGCCGCCGGGTCACGATTGACGACGAGCAACGACTCCGCGTTCTCCGGCAGCCCGAAGAACGCCTGCTTGCGCCGCAGCCTGCGCCGCCACAGATAGGTGCGGGCGAGCCAGCCGAGCGCCGCGCTGACGCCGGCGGCTATGACACCCAGGACGATGTTCCGTACGTCGTCGTTCATGGCCGGGCAGCCTATCGGGCCCCGGCCCCCGCCTCGTACCGGCGTTCGGTCTGTGGCGGTCGTGTGACAGGGGGCGGAGGCGTACTGTCGAGACATCCCCGATCCGGTTACGCTGCGCGGACGTCACCCCCGGGAGGTACGCATGACACGTCCTGGCACGCGCGGGCTCGCGGTGGCCGCCGTCTCGGCCGCCGTCCTGTCGACCGTGGCGGCGGGCCCGCCGCACCCGGGCGGACAGCCCGCCAAGACTCCCGTCGCCGTCGGTTACGGCGGCGCGGTCGCCAGTGTGGACGCCGACGCCACCGCCGCGGGGATCGAGGTACTGAGGAAGGGCGGCAACGCGGTCGACGCGGCCGTCGCGACCGCCGCCGCGCTGGGCGTCACCGAGCCCTACTCGGCGGGCATCGGCGGAGGCGGCTACTTCGTCTACTACGACGCCAAGTCCCGTACGGTGCGCACCATCGACGGCCGCGAGACCGCCCCGCTGACCGCCGGGAGCGACCTCTTCCAGGAGAACGGCAAGCCGCTCGCCTTCGCGGACGCCGTCAGCAGCGGGCTGAGTGTGGGTACGCCCGGCACGCCCGCCACTTGGAGTGCGGCGTTGGACAAGTGGGGTACGCGGTCGCTGGCGAACGTCCTCCGGCCGGCCGAGCGGATCGCCCGTGACGGCTTCACCGTGGACTCCACGTTCCGCTCGCAGACCTCCGACAACGAGAAGCGGTTCCGCTACTTCCCGGACACCGCAAGGCTGTTCCTGCCCGGCGGTCAACTGCCCGTCGTGGGATCGACGTTCAAGAACCCGGAACTGGCGCGTACCTACCAGGAGTTGGGGCGAGAGGGTGTCGGCGCGGTCTACAAGGGCGACCTCGGACGGGACATCGTCTCGACCGTCAACAAGCCACCCGTGGACCCCGGTTCGGGCTGGAACGCCCGTCCCGGCAGGCTCTCCGCGAAGGACCTCGCCGCCTACCGTGCCAAGCCGCAGAGTCCGACGGAGACCGGGTACCGGGGCCTGAAGGTGTACTCCATCGCGCCCTCCTCCTCCGGTGGCACCACCGTCGGTGAGGCTCTCAACATCCTTGAGAACACCGACCTTTCGCGTGCGAGCGATGTGCGCTACCTCCACCGCTTCATCGAGGCCAGCCGGATCGCCTTCGCCGACCGGGGCCGCTGGGTGGGCGACCCGAGCTTCGAGAACGTACCCACCAAGGACCTGCTCTCCCAGCGGTACGCCGACTCGCGCGCCTGCCTGATCAAGGACGAGTCGGTCCTCGCCAGCCCGCTCGCCCCCGGCGACCCCCGCCACCCGGCCGCCTGCGGCAAGGGCGGCAAGGCCGCGCCGACGACCTACGAGGGGGAGAACACCACCCACCTCACCACCGCCGACAAGTGGGGCAACGTCGTCTCCTACACGCTCACCATCGAGCAGACCGGCGGCAGCGGCATCACCGTGCCCGGCCGGGGCTTCCTGCTCAACAACGAGCTGACCGACTTCTCCTTCGCCCCCGCCGACCCGGCCGTCCACGACCCCAACCTGCCGGGCCCGGGCAAGCGGCCGCGCTCCTCCATCTCCCCGACGATCGTCCTCGACCGGCACGACCGTCCCGTGGTCGCCCTCGGCTCGCCCGGCGGCGCCACCATCATCACCACCGTGCTCCAGACCCTCACCGGGTTCGTGGACCGGGGCCTGCCCCTGGTCGACGCCATCGCCGCACCCCGCGCCAGCCAGCGCAACGCGGCCCAGACCGAACTCGAACCCGCCCTGTACGACAGCCCGTTGAGGGCGCGTCTCGAAGCCATCGGGCACAGCTTCAAGCTCAACCCGGAGATCGGCGCCGCGACCGGCGTCCAACGCCTGCCGGACGGCCGCTGGTTGGCGGCCGCCGAGAAGGTACGGCGCGGAGGCGGCTCGGCGATGGTGGTGCATCCGGCGCCCTGACGTCAGGCTCCGGTTCCGCGGCTCACGGCGCGGCCGGCCGGACCTGCTCCCGGTTCTCGACCTCCTCGATCCGGAAGTCCAGTCCGTCGTCGGCCGTGTCCACCGTCACCCGCCCGCCCTCGGCGACCTCGCCCCGCAACAGCAGCCGCGACAACTGGTTGTCGACCTCGCGCTGGATGGTGCGGCGCAGCGGGCGGGCGCCGTACTCGGGCTGGTAGCCGCGCTCGGCCAGCCAGTCCACGGCCGCGTCGGTGAAGTCCACCGTCACGTCCCGGGCCCGCGCCAGATCGCGCGTGCCCTCCAGCAACAGGTCGGTGATCCGCCGCAGTTGCTCGCCAGTGAGCTGCCGGAAGACCACGATCTCGTCGATGCGGTTCAGGAACTCCGGTCGGAAGTGCTCCCGCAGCGGCCGCAGGATCTGCTCGCGCCGCGCCTCCTCGTCGGCGTCCTGCCCGCCGGGCCCGAAGCCGATCGAGGCACCGCGCCGGGTGATGACGTCCGACCCGAGGTTGCTGGTCATCACGATCACCGTGTTGGAGAAGTCCACGGTGCGCCCCTGGGCGTCGGTCAGACGGCCGTCGTCCAGCACCTGGAGCAGGATGTTGAACACGTCCGGGTGGGCCTTCTCCACCTCGTCCAGGAGCAGCAGCGAGTACGGATGCCTGCGCACGACCTCGGTGAGCTGCCCCGCCTCCTCGTGCCCCACATAGCCGGGCGGCGCCCCGATCAGCCGGGAGACGGTGTGCCGCTCCTGGTACTCGCTCATGTCGAGGCGGACCATCCGGTCCTCGCTGCCGAACAGGTCCTCCGCGAGCGCCCGCGCCAGCTCGGTCTTGCCGACGCCGGTCGGACCGAGGAACAGGAAGCTGCCGATCGGCCGGTCCGGGCTGGCCAGGCCCGCGCGCGAACGCAGCACCGCGTCGGCCACCACCCGTACCGCCTCGTCCTGGCCGACCACCCGCTGGTGCAGATGGTCCTCCAGACCGAGCAGCCGCTCCTTCTCCTCCTGGGTCAGCCGGCTCACCGGGACACCGGTCTGCCGGGAGACCACCTCGGCGATGGCCTCCGCCGTGACCTCCAGGTTCTGGCCCTCGTCCGCCTCGCCGTCGTCGCTGGCCGCGATGCGCTCCTTCAGCTCCACGATCCGGTCGCGCAGCCGGGTCGCTTCCTCGTACTGTTCGCTCGCGACCGCCTGGTCCTTGTCCCGGACCAGCTGCTCGGCCTCGCGCTCCATCGCGCGCACGTCCGTGCCCTTGGTCCGAGCGCCGAGCCGTACCCGGGCGCCCGCCTGGTCGATCAGGTCGATCGCCTTGTCCGGCAGCCGCCGGTCGGTGAGATAGCGGTCCGACAGCTCCACGGCCGCCGACAGCGCCTCGTCCGTGTACCGCACCTGGTGGTGGGCCTCGTAGCGGTCCTGGAGTCCGCGCAGGATCTCCAGCGCGTCCTCGGGCGTCGGCTCCGGCACCAGGATCGGCTGGAAGCGGCGGGCCAGCGCCGCGTCCTTCTCGATCCGCCGGAACTCCTCCAGCGTCGTCGCGCCCACGATGTGCAGTTCGCCCCGGGCCAGCGCGGGCTTGAGGATGTTCCCGGCGTCCATCGCGCCGCCCTCGCCGCCCGTGCCCGCGCCGACGACCGTGTGCAACTCGTCGATGAACACGACCAGTTGATCGGAGTGGGCGCGGATCTCCTGCACGATGTTGTTCAGGCGTTCCTCGAAGTCGCCCCGGAAGCGGGTACCGGCCACCACCGCCGTCAGGTCCAGCGCCACCACCCGGCGCCCCTCCAGACCCTCCGGCACATCACCGTCCGCGATGCGCTGCGCCAGGCCCTCCACGACGGCCGTCTTGCCGACGCCCGCGTCACCGATCAGCACCGGGTTGTTCTTGCCGCGCCGGGACAGGACCTCGATGGTCTGCTCGATCTCCTTCTCCCGCCCGATCACCGGGTCGATACGGCCCTGGCGGGCCAGCTCGGTCAGATCGCGGCCGTACTTGTCGAGCGTCGGTGTACCGGTCGGCTGCGGGCGCTCCACGCGCACCTGCGTGGGGCCGCCGACGCCCTCCGGTGGCGGGGGCGGCAGCGGGCCCGCGCGGAACCGGGCCGCGTTCAGGATGTGCCCGGCCGCCGAGTCCGGGTTCGCGGCGAGCGCGCTCAGCACGTGCTCGGGGCCGATGTACCCGGCACCGGTCGACCTCGCCATGTCGTGCGCGTCGAGCAGCGCCCGCTTGACCGCCGGGGTCAGGGACAGCGCGGTGGGCGGCACCTTGCCCTGCGGGTGCTGGGAGGGGCCCGCGCGGCCGTCTATCTCCGTCGCCAGCGAGTCGGGGTCCGCGCCCGAGCGGGTCAGCAGGCTCCGGGTGGGCTCGCTGGACAGGGCGGCGCGCAGCAGGTGCTGGGTGTCCAGGTCCCGGCTGCCGTGCTCGGCGGCGTACTGCGCGGCCCCTCTGACCAGCTCGCGGGCCGGCTGGCTGAGCAGGCGGCCGATGTCGATGGGGCGGGGGCCGGGCTGCCCTGGAGCGCCGGGGGCTCCGCCGAAGTAGCGGGAGAAGAGTTCCCCGAAGGGGTCGCCCTCGGGGGGACCGGTGTAACCGCTGGTCATCGTTTCCGTCCTTCGCCGGCAGTGTGCGGAGAGGCCGGGGGCCACTTCTGCCAACTCTGGCACGAGCTTCTGCGAAGGGCACCTGCGGGCGCTTACGGTGGGGGCGGGTTGAGGGCGGCTTGCGCGTGCGGGTCGTGGTGGGTTCTCGCGCAGTTCCCCGCGCCCCCTTGCAGGTGGCTTGGGGCGGCTTTCGGGTGCGGGTCGTCCGTGGCCCCTTTAGGTCGGCTGTCGCGAGGTCAGGATTCGGGGGCCGTTCTCCGTGATCGCCACCGTGTGTTCCGCGTGGGCCGCGCGGGAGCCGTCCGAGGTGCGGAGGGTCCAGCCGTCTTCCGCCTCGTAGTACGCGTTCTTGCCGCTGGCGATCAGCATGGGTTCGATCGCCAGGACCATGCCGGGGCGGAGGGGGATACCGCGGGCGGGGCGGCCCTCGTTGGGGACCTCGGGGTCTTCGTGCATGTGGCGGCCGATGCCGTGGCCGCCGAAGCCGGAGGGGATGCCGTAACCGGCCCGGCGGCAGGTACGGCCGACGGCGTGGGCGATGTCGCCGATGCGGTTGCCGACGACGGCCGCCTCGATGCCCGCGGCCAGCGCGCGTTCGGCGGTCTCGATCAGGCGCAGGTCCGCCGGGTCGGGGCGGCCGACCACGAAGCTGATCGCGGAGTCACCGGCCCAGCCGTCCAGCAGGGCGCCGCAGTCCACGGAGAGCAGGTCGCCGTCGCGCAGCCGGTACGCGGTCGGGATGCCGTGCACGATCGCGTCGTTCACCGAGGCGCAGATCACCGCCGGGAACGGGGTCGGCGCGAAGGAGGGGCGGTAGCCGAGGAAGGGGGACGTCGCGCCCGCCTCGCGCAGCACCTCGCGGGCGACCTCGTCCAGCTCCAGCAGGCTCACGCCGACTCCGGCGGCCTGTCGTACGGCCGTCAGGGCGCGGCCGACCACCTGGCCGGCCGCGTACATCGCGTCGATCGACGCGTCCGTCTTGAGTTCCATCATGCCAATTACTATACCGGTATTAGAATGGGTGCCATGGTGCGCACCCCCCTCACCCCAGAAGAGCGCGAACGCGGCGAACGGCTCGGCGCGCTGCTGCGCGCGGCCCGTGGCCCCCGGAGCATGGCCGAGGTCGCGGCGGCGGCCGGGATCTCCGCCGAGACGCTCCGCAAGATCGAGACCGGCCGGGCCCCCACCCCGGCCTTCTTCACCGTGGCGGCCCTCGCCGGGGCGCTCGGGCTGTCCATGGACGAGTTGGCGGCCCTCTGTGTCCTCGTGAGTGCCTGAGGCGGCGCCGTGAGTGCCTGGGGCGGCGCCGCGCGTGCGTGACGCGGGCCGCAAACCGCGCGTAGCCGGGCCGTAACACCGCTGGTGTTGGCTACCCGTCGGAGAGGCGTGGTCGTCACGGCGCACACCCACGCGCTCACCCACCGGAGTGTGAATCGAGATCGACTCAGCGGGTTGCCGACGATGGTCTTGGCAAGGGCGTCCAGGAGGCTTACTTTCGTCCCTCTACGGGCCGTTTCTGCGGGCGTGGAGGGCTCGGACGCCGCGTCGAAGGAGCAGCTCATGGCCAACGTCGTACGTGCCGCACTGGTCCAGGCCACCTGGACCGGCGACACCGAGTCCATGATCGCGAAGCACGAGGAGCACGCCCGCGAGGCCGCGCGCCGGGGCGCGAAGATCATCGGCTTCCAGGAAGTCTTCAACGCCCCCTACTTCTGCCAGGTCCAGGAGCCCGAGCACTACCGCTGGGCGGAACCGGTCCCCGACGGCCCGACCGTGACGCGGATGCGGGAACTGGCCCGCGAGACCGGCATGGTGATCGTCGCCCCCGTCTTCGAGATCGACGGCTCGGGTTTCTACTACAACACCGCCGCCGTGATCGACGCCGACGGCAGCTACCTCGGCAAGTACCGCAAGCACCACATCCCCCAGGTCAAGGGCTTCTGGGAGAAGTACTACTTCAAACCCGGCAACCTCGGCTGGCCCGTCTTCGACACCGCCGTCGGC
>NZ_WWIR01000576.1 GCF_009863025.1 Streptomyces sp. SID4985
GCGAGGCGCTCGTGCCCGACGGGCAGCACGCGATCCTCGCGCCGCTGCGCGGACGGCGCCGGGTGATCGGCGCGGCGCTGTTCCTGCGCCGCCCGGAGCGCCTGGCGTTCGAGGCGGAGGACCTGCTGGTCGCGGCGCAGCTCGCCACGCACAGCGCGCTCGGCATCGACAAGGCGGTGCTCTACGGCCGCGAGGCGTACATCGCCGACGAGCTGCAGCGCACGATGCTGCCCGAGACCCTGCCGCGCCCCACCGGCGTGCGCCTGGCCTCGCGCTATCTGCCCGCGGCGGAGACCGCGCGGGTGGGCGGTGACTGGTACGACGCGATCCCGCTGCCGGGCAGCCGGGTGGCGCTGGTCGTCGGTGACGTCATGGGCCACTCCATGACCTCGGCGGCGATCATGGGCCAGCTGCGCACGACCGCGCAGACCCTGGCCGGGCTCGACCTGCCCCCGCAGGAGGTGCTGCACCACCTGGACGAGCAGGCCCAGCGCCTGGGCACCGACCGCATGGCGACGTGTCTGTACGCGGTCTACGACCCGATAGCGCAGCGCATCACCATCGCCAACGCCGGTCATCCCCCGCCGGTGCTGCTGCATCTGGGCGGCGAGGCCGAGGTGCTGCGCGTGCCGCCGAACGCCCCGATCGGGGTCGGCGGGGTGGACTTCGAGGCGGTCGAGCTGGAGGCGCCCGCCGGGGCCACGCTGCTGCTGTACACCGACGGCCTGGTGGAGTCCCGGCTGCGGGACGTGGCGACGGGCATAGAGCAGCTGCGCGAGAAGCTGACGGCGACCGCGCGCCTGACCGGTCCCGGGCATCCGCCGCCGCTGGAGGCCCTGTGCGACGAGGTGCTCGACATGCTCGGCCCGGGCGACCGGGACGACGACATCGCGCTGCTCGCCGCCCGGTTCGACGGGATCACCTCCAGCGATGTGAAGCACTGGACGCTGGACGCGCACGACGCCACCCCGGGCAAGGCCCGCAGGCTGGCCCGCGCCGCGCTGACCGAGTGGGGCCTGGAGGACCTGACGGATTCGCTGGAGCTGCTGGTCAGCGAGGTCGTCACCAACGCCGTGCGCTACACCACGCGCCCGGTGTCCGTGCGGCTGCTGCGCACGGACGTGCTGCGCTGCGAGGTGTCCGACGACATCCCGCGCCTGCCCCGGCTGTGCCAGGCCCGCGCCACGGACGAGGGCGGCCGCGGCCTGTACCTGGTCAACAAGCTGGCCCGGCGCTGGGGCGCGACCCGGCTGAGCGCCGGCAAGGTGGTGTGGTTCGAGCTGAGCGGCAGCTGAGCCGAGACCGAGTGAGTACGGCGTTTTCCGTACGGCACGGCGAAGGGCGCCCGGCGAATCGCCGGGCGCCCTTCGCGCTGTGCGGGGTGTCTCAGTTGTCGCCGTCGCCCCCGAAGTCGAACGGATTCTTCGGGCTGGCCTGGTCCGTGGGCGCCCCCGTGGTCGGCGACTCGGACGGCGGCGGGGTCGTCGGGGTCCGCGTCTCGGTCTCGGTCGGCGGCGCGGATGTCGGCGGCTCGGTCGTCGGCGGCTCGGACTCCGTCGGCGAGCTGGAGGGCGACTCCGAGGGCGACTCGGACGGGGTCTCGCTGACCGTCGGGGTGTCGGTCGGCGCGACGGCGGCACCCTGCGTGGTGTCGAGGTCGAAGGGGACCTTCCCGGTCACGCCGAAGGTGTACGCGGCCCAGATCTGGGCCGGGTAGCCACCGCCGTTGATGCGGCCGGGCGCCGGGAGGAGCCCGGTGGCGCCCGTCATCGAGACATGGGCCCCGGTCTTGGGGTTCTCGCCGAACAGGCCGACCGAGGTGACCAGGTCGGGCGTGTAGCCGGTGAACCAGGCGGACCTGTTCTCGTCCGAGGTACCGGTCTTGCCCGCCACCTGCTGGCCGTTGCGCAGCGGGTTGTTGGCCACCGACTGCCGGGCGGTGCCGTCGTCGACCACGCCGGTGAGCACGGAGCTCACGGTGTCGGCCGCGTTGCGGCTGATCACCTGGTCGCCGATCGGGTCCGGCAACTGCAGGCTGCGCCCCTCGCTCTCCGCGGACTTGATGAGGGCGGGGGTGACCTTCCTGCCGTGGTTGTCGAGGGTGGCGTACATGCCGGCCATCTCCAGCGGGCTGGCGCCCATGGAGCCGAGCGTCTGCGCGGGTACCGCCTGCATCCCGTCGGTGTCCATGCCGAGCTGCTTGGCGGTGGCCATGACCTTGTTCATGCCGACGTCCACGCCCATCTGCGCGAAGACGGAGTTCACGGACTTGTTCATGGCCTGCTGGACGGTGATCTTGCCGTAGTCGGCGTCGTCCTCGTTGGGCGGCGCGAAGCCGACCTCGGTGCCGTGGTCGGTCACCGGGTGCCGGCTGGTGCCGTCGTACACGGTGTTCGCGTCGATGGGGCGGCCGTCCTGCGTGGTGGCGCCCTGCTCCAGCGCGGCGGCGAGGATGACCGGCTTGAAGGTGGAGGCGGGCTGGTAGTCGGGCCGGGTGGCGTTGTTGGTCCAGTGCTTGAAGAGGTCCTCGCCGCCGTAGAGCGCGAGGACGTGGCCCGTCTTGGGGTCGACCGAGACGGCACCGGCCTGGATGTCGCCGTCGACCTTGCGCTTCTTCGGGTCGAGCTTGGAGGTCAGCTGGGTCTTGACGGCCTTCTCCAGCGCGGCCTGCTTCTTGCGGTCGACGTTGAGGGTGATCGTCCAGCCCTTGCCGATGACCGCGTTCTCCGCCTGGGAGGCGGTCAGGCCCTCCTGCTTCATCAGCTGGCGTTCGAGCTGCTGGTTGGCGAGGTCGACCAGGTAGCCCGTCTGCCCGTCGAGACCGGGTGCGGGCTTGGGGTCCTTGGGGTACGGGAACTTCAGCGACTCGCGCTCGGTCTTGTCCAGCCAGCCCTGCTTGACCATGTTGTTCAGGACGTAGTTCCAGCGGTCCGTGACCAGCTTGCGGCCGGTGGGCGTGGCCGCCGACCAGTCGTACTGGCTGGGCGCCTGGAGCAGGGCGGCCAGATAGGCGCCCTGCGCGACCGTGAGCTTCTGGGCGTCGACGCGGTAGTACGCCTGGGCGGCGGCCTGGATGCCGTACGCGTTGCGGCCGTAGTAGCTGGTGTTGATGTAGCCCGCGAGGATGTCGTTCTTGGACTTCTCGCGCTCCACCTTGAGGGAGATGACCAGCTCGTTGAGCTTGCGCGTGACCGTCTGGTCCTGGCTCAGGTAGTAGTTCTTGACGTACTGCTGGGTGATCGTCGAACCACCCTGCTTGCCCCGGCCCGCCAGCGTGTTGATGATGCCGCGCGCGGTGCCCTTCAGGTCGACGCCGGGGTCCGTGTAGAAGGACTTGTTCTCGGCGGCGACGAAGTCCAGCTGGACCTTCCGCGGCACCTTCGACAGGTCGACGATCTCACGGTTGACCTTGCCGGAGCGGGCCAGGACCTTGCCGTCGCTGTACTTGTAGATGTTGCTCTGCTGCTGGGCGGCCACATTCCCCTCGGGAATGTCCACCGACAGATACAGCGCGACAAAGGCTCCGATGCCCAGAAGGCAGAAGCCGAGGAACGTCCCGAGGATCTTCTTCCAGGTGAAGAGCCTGCGTATCCAGCCCTTGGCGGGCTTTCCGGCGCCGGGCGCCGGGGACGGCGAGCGGCGGCCTCCGGGTGCCGCGCGGCGGCCGCCGCGCTGACGCGCTCGTCTCTCTTCCGCTCGTCCCATGGGTCCCTTCGCTCCGCTTCCGTCTCGGGGTCAGCTCCGAAAGCTAACACCCCTCTATGTGACAAAGAGCGGCTGATCCGCTCTTTTGGGGACGTGAGAATGAGCACCCGCCCTATCGGAACCGACGGAATCAAGGGGCAGAAGGTTGCCTCATGGGGCGCGAAAGGCATCACGAGTTTGAATCCGGACCCACTATGAACCCGGTGTATACACCGTGTGTAGAGTGCTCGCCATGTCCATCGGTCACTCACTCCTGGGACTCCTGGAGTCCGGCCCCCGGCACGGTTACGACCTGAAGCGGGCCTTCGACGAGAAGTTCGGCAACGACCGGCCACTGCACTACGGCCAGGTTTACTCGACCATGTCCCGGCTGCTGAAGCACGGGATGGTGGAGATCGACGGCGTCGAGTCCGGCGGCGGGCCCGAACGAAAACGGTACGCCATCACCGATGCCGGGATAACCGACGTCGAGCGCTGGCTCGCCACCCCCGAGAAGCCCGCCGAGTACCTCCAGTCGACCCTCTACACCAAGGTCGTCCTCGCGCTGCTGACCCGGCGCGACGCGGCCGGACTGCTCGACAGCCAGCGCTCCGAGCACCTGCGCGCCATGCGCGGGCTGACCGAGCGCAAGCGCGGAGGCGACCTCGCCGACCAGCTGATCTGTGACCACGCTCTGTTCCATCTTGAGGCCGATCTGCGCTGGCTGGAGCTGACCGCCGCGCGCCTGGACCGGCTCCGCACGGAGGTGACCTCGTGATACCCCCCGAAGGCTCCCTGCTCCACGCCCGGGACCTGCGCAAGACCTACGGCCCCACCACCGCCCTCGACGGCGCCGACTTCTCCATCCACCCCGGCGAGGTCGTCGCCGTGATGGGCCCCTCCGGCTCGGGCAAGTCGACCCTGCTGCACTGCCTCGCCGGGATCGTGCTGCCCGACGCGGGCACGATCACCTACGCGGACCACGAGCTGACCGCGATGAGCGACGCCGGGCGCAGCGCCCTGCGGCGCGGCGAGTTCGGCTTCGTGTTCCAGTTCGGCCAGCTCGTGCCGGAGCTGACCTGCGTGGAGAACGTGGCGCTGCCGCTCCGGCTGAACGGCACCGGCCGCAAGGAGGCCGAGAAGGCCGCGCTCGAGTGGATGGAGCGCCTGGAGGTGGACGACCTCAGGCGCAAGCGGCCCGGCGAGGTCTCCGGCGGCCAAGGACAGCGGGTCGCGGTCGCGCGGGCGCTGGTCACCGGCCCCCGGGTGCTGTTCGCGGACGAGCCGACCGGCGCGCTGGACTCGCTCAACGGCGAGCGCGTGATGGAGCTGCTCACCGACGCCGCCCGCTCCACGAACGCGGCCGTCGTCCTCGTCACGCACGAGGCCCGGGTCGCCGCCTACTCGGACCGCGAGATCGTCGTACGCGACGGCCGCACCCGGGACATGGAGCGGGCCGGATGAGCCTGCGGCAGTACGCCCGCGACCTGGGGATGGGGGTCCGGTTCGCCGTGACCGGAGGGCGCGAGGGGTGGGTCCGTACGACACTGACGGCGGTCGGTGTCGGCATCGGAGTGGCGTTGCTGCTGCTGACGACCTCGATCCCGCGCATGCTGGACGCGCGGCACGAACGTGAACTGTCCCGTCAGGACCTCACGTTCAGCGCGGTCCCCCGGCCGAAGGCCGACAACACGGTGGTCGTCGCGGCCACCGACACCTGGTGGCACGACAAGAACGTCCGGGGCCGGCTCCTCCAGCCGGAGGGCCCCGGGGCCCCGCTGCCGCCGGGACTGAGCCGCTTCCCGGCCACGGGCGAGATGGTGGTCTCCCCGCCGCTGCGGGACCTGCTCGCCTCCCCCGGCGCCCGGCTGCTGCGCGAGCGGCTGCCGTACAGAATCGTCGGAACCATCGGCGAGAGCGGGCTGCTCGGCCCGCGCGAACTCGCCTACTACGCCGGTGCCGACGGCCTGGAGCCCCGTTCGGGCGGTGCGCGCGCGGACCGGCTGACCCGGTTCGGGCAGACCCAGTCGTGGCAGCGCGAGAAGGACCCGGTGCTGCTGCTCATGATGATCGTCGTCTTCGTGACCCTGCTGCTGCCGGTCGCCGTGTTCATCGCGGCCGCCGTGCGCTTCGGCGGCGAACGGCGCGACCGCAGGCTGGCCGCGCTCCGGCTGGTGGGCGCCGAC
>NZ_WWIR01000577.1 GCF_009863025.1 Streptomyces sp. SID4985
ACGACCGCTACCGGGGCATCAAGAACCTGCGCACGCTCGTCTTCATGAACGAGGACGACATGAGCGAGCGCGGCCTGAAGCTCTTCGACGAGGTCGACATCACCAGCGTCGCCAAGGACGGCAGCACCCGCAGCGTGTACCGCTACAAGGCGGTGCCGTACGACATCCCGCAGGGCTGCGCGGCCGGGTACATGCCGGAGATGAACGTGCTGTGCGCCATCGGCGACTACAGCACGCAGAGCGACCAGCCGCTGATGAAGAACGTCAACGTCCGGGTGGTCCCGGCCGGTTCGGCCGAGTAGCCGCCGGGCGCGCGCGGCCGGTCCCCACGGCGGGACCGGCCGCGCCGTGTCCCGCCAGTGCTGCGGCTTTCGGCCGCCGTGCCCGTCAGCCGCCGATCTCGATGTTGCGGCGGGTCTGCGCGCCCGTCTTGGGCAGCAGCACCGTCAGCACGCCGTCGGACAGGTCGGCCTGTACGCCGTCCACGTTCACGTCGCCGGGCACGCGGACGCCGTAGGAGAAGCTGCCCGTCCTGCGGCGCAGCGCGTTGGTGCCCTCCGTGTCGTCGAGCACGCCGTGGATGTGCAGTTCCCGGCCGTCCACCTCGACGCCGACCTGTTCGCGCGGGATGCCGGGGAGTTCGGCGCGCACCAGATAGGCGTCGCCCGCGTCCTCCTCCTCGACCAGCGGCATCCAGTGCCGTGCCGGGCTCTCCGGCTGCGCGGACTGCTCCACCAGGCGGCTGACCTCGCCCCACAGCTGCTGGAGTTCCACCACGGGATCGTGACCGGCCCACCAGGCCGACCTCGCGGTCTTGGCGACGTCCGCTCGTTCGTCCATGCGCTGTCTCCGATTCGTCTCCTCGGCCGTTGCGATGTCCGAGTCTAGGCACAATTGCCGCTTCTCAGCGCGTCGTACCGCACGCGCACAAGCATCCGGCGCAGCGCGTCAATAGGCGTCAATAAGAGGGGAGAAAACATTCCGGGAACCCGGCGAAGAGGTCTGGACAAGCGGTGTGGAAAACCCCTCGGAGCCCTTGTGGGAGCGCGCCCCGCTCCGGTTGCGGCGCACTGGACATCGCGGTTCAGTGAAAACCTGATCCGTCGCGCACCAGGAGCTGCCATGTCGATGTCGTTCGGCTCACCGTTCGGTTCGTCCGACCCTTTCAGTGATCTGCTGAATCGGTTCTTCGGCATGTCGCCGGCGTCCTCGCCCCCAGCCGTCCAGCGCGTGCCCATCGGCCGGCTCCTGACCGAGTCCTCGCAGGAACTGCTCAACCTGGCGGCGCAGCGCGCGGAGGAGGACGGCACCTCCGACCTCGACACCCAGCACCTTCTCTGGGCGGCCACGAAGGTCGAGCCCTCGCGCCGACTGCTCGCCCAGGCCGGGGTGAACCCCGACAAGCTGGCCCAGACGATCGCCGAGGTGCTGCCGAGCGAGTCCGGCATGCCCTCCGCCGAGCCGGGCCTCACCCCCGCGGCCAAGCGCACCCTGGCCGACGCCTTCGCGCAGTCCCAGGCGGCCGGCGTCTCCTACATCGGCCCCGAGCACATCCTCGCCGCCCTCCTGGACGACGCCGACTCGGGCGCCGGGCGCCTGCTGTCCGCCGAGGGCGTCGACGGCAGGAAGCTGGCGTCCCGCACCGAGCAGGCCGCGCGGCAGGACCAGGGCCGGGGCGGCGGCCCCACCAGCACCCTGGACGAGTTCGGCCGCGACCTCACCGAGGAGGCCAAGCAGGGCAAGCTCGACCCGGTGGTCGGCCGCGCCGACGAGATCGAGCAGACGGTCGAGATCCTCTCCCGCCGCTCGAAGAACAACCCGGTCCTCATCGGCGAGCCCGGCGTCGGCAAGACCGCGATCGTGGAGGGCCTGGCCCAGCGCATCGTCATGGGGGACGTCCCCGAGACCCTGAAGGACAAGCGGGTCGTCGCCCTCGACATGTCGGGTCTGGTGGCAGGTGCCCAGTACCGGGGCCAGTTCGAGGAGCGCCTGAAGAAGGTCATCGAGGACGTCCAGGCGTCCGAGGGCGAGATCATCCTCTTCATCGACGAGCTGCACACCGTCGTCGGCGCGGGCGCCACCGGCGAGGGCTCGATGGACGCGGGCAACATCCTCAAGCCCGCCCTCGCGCGCGGCGAGCTGCACGTGGTGGGCGCGACCACCATCGACGAGTACCGCAGGTACGTCGAGAAGGACGCCGCCCTGGAGCGCCGCTTCCAGCCCGTCATGGTGCCCGAGCCGAGCGTCGCCGAGACGGTGCTGATCCTCGAAGGGCTGCGCGACGCCTACGAGGCACACCACCAGGTCCGCTTCGAGAACTCCGCGCTCGAAGCCTGCGCCGGGCTCTCCGACCGGTACATCACCGACCGCTTCCTCCCCGACAAGGCCATCGACCTGATGGACCAGGCCGGTGCCCGCGTCCGGCTGCGCAGCGCGGCCCGCTCCACCGAGGTCGTCCGCCGCGAGGACAAGATCGCCAAGCTTCAGCGCGAGCTGGACGAGGCCGTCTCGGGCCAGAACTACGAGAAGGCGAACGACATCAAGGGCCAGATCGCCGAGGTCGAGGCCGAACTCGCCGGGATCGAGGAGCGCCGCGAGGGCGTCGTCACCGTCACGCCGAACGACATCGCGGACATCGTCTCCCGCCGCACGGGCATCCCCGTCTCGCAGCTCACCGCCAGCGAGAAGGAGAGGCTGCTCAAGCTGGAGGACGAGATGCACGCCCGCATCGTCGGGCAGAACGAGGCCGTCACCGCCGTCTCGCAGGCGGTACGACGCAACCGCGCGGGCATGGGCGACCCCAACCGCCCGGTCGGCTCCTTCCTCTTCCTCGGCCCCACCGGTGTCGGCAAGACCGAGCTGGCCAAGGCCCTCGCCGAGCTGCTCTTCGGCGACGAGGACCGCATGATCCGCTTCGACATGAGCGAGTTCCAGGAGAAGCACACCGTCGCCCGTCTGGTCGGCGCGCCTCCCGGATACGTCGGCTACGAGGAGGCAGGCCAGCTCACCGAGAAGGTCCGCCGCCAGCCGTACAGCGTGGTGCTCTTCGACGAGATCGAGAAGGCCCACCCCGACGTCTTCAGCACACTGCTGCAGATCCTGGACGACGGCCGCCTTACCGACGGCCAGGGCCGTACCGTCGACTTCCGGCACACGGTCATCATCATGACGTCGAACATCGGCGCCCATCTGATCCTCGCGCACCAGGGCGACGTGTCCGAGATCAAGGACGACCTGCTGGACGAGCTGCGGGGCCGGTTCCTGCCGGAGTTCCTCAACCGCATCGACGACATCATCATCTTCCACAGCCTCTCCGAGAAGGACCTCTCCCAGATCGTCGACCACCTGCTGGCGCAGACCCGCCGCCGGGTGGAGGCGCAGGGCCTGCACCTGGAGGTCAGCGAGGCCGCGAAGAAGCTGCTGATCGCCCATGGCCACCAGCCGGAGTTCGGTGCCCGGCCGCTGCGCCGCACGATCCAGTCGGAGCTGGACAACCGCATCGCCGAGCTGCTGCTCAGCGGCGAGGCGGAGCCGGGCGACACGATCGTCGCCGACGTCCGGGACGACTCGATCCACTTCTCGGTGCGCAAGGAAGGCGCCGAGGACGACAAGGGCAAGCACGCCGAGAAGAAGACGGACGCGAAGGGCGGGAAGGCCAAGAAGGACGCCGAACCGGCCGCCAAGAAGACCGCTTCCGGCGGGCGCAAGAAGGAACACAAGGACGCCGAGCACGAGGAGCACGAGGAGTCGAAGAAGGACTGACCGCCCCGGGCCCGCCCCGCGCGGCGGGCCCGGCAGGCGCTGCCCGGGCGTGACCAGCGCCCGGGCTCTCATCGAGGGAGCACCGATGGCGCACCACCACAAGACGAACAAGGAAGTCGAGGGCAACCCCGACCGCGACCACGGGCGCGGTATGCCCCGCCGTCCCGACGAGGAGCGGCTCGAGGAGCGCACCCGCGAGGACGAGCGGGACGTGGGCCTGCCCGTCCGCGAGCCGGAGAGCCCCGAGCGCGTCTACGAGCAGGAGCGCAGCGAGATCGACCGCCAGGTGGACCGGGGCGAGATCGAGACCGGCAAGGTCACCCGCAAGGAACGCGACCCCTTCCCGCCGTCCGACTACGACGACTGAGCCGCGCCCTTTTCCCGGCTCTCAGGCCGCCGCCCCGAGACATCTCGGCGCGGCGGCCGCGAGCGTGCGGGCCCCGATTCCGCGTCATTCCGGGGCCCGCGTCGTTCGTGTGGCCTGCGGTCAGCCCTGGTCGCCCGGCGTGCCGAGCGAGACCACGACCGCCGTGGCCTTGCCGTCCGGCGCGTCGTACGACACCGTGTCGCCCGCGCGGTGGCCGAGCAGCGCCTGGCCCAGCGGACTGTCGGACGTCACCAGGCTCTCGTCGCGCGAGTCGGCGATCTCGCCGATGTGCAGCGTCTGCGTCGTGTCGTCCGAGAACCGGATGGTCACGGTCGTGCCGACACCCACCACGTCCTCGGGCGGCGGACCGGCCAGCTCCGACTGCTTCAGCCGCACGGTGACGTTCTCGATGCGGGCGTCGAGCCGCCGCAACTGGTCGGCGCGCTGCAACTCGTCGGCCTGGTCGGCGCGGTCGCCGACCTCCTCGGGGTCCTTCAGCGTCGAGGCCACCAGCGCGCGTTCCTCGCGCAGGTCGGCCAGCTCCTGTTCGAGCGCGTGACGTGCGTCGGCGCTGATGGGCTCGGGGTCACCGGTCATCCCTGCTCCTGAGGTACAGGCGTACTAGCTGGACAGGAGAAACCTAACCGCGCCGTCAAGTCGCCTGCCAGTCGGCGGTGTCGTCGGCGCGGTGCGCGGGTTCAGCCGCCCGGCACCCACGGTCGCTGCCAGGGCACCCCGCCGGCCACCAGCGCGTCGGCCTGCGGCGGACCCCACGAGCCGGGCGGGTAGGGGTGGACCGGCGGGGGATAGGTGAGCAGCGGCTGCACGATGCGCCAGCACTCCTCCACCACGTCCTGCGGCGCGAAGTAGCGGCCGTCGCCGGTGAGCGCGGCGTACAGCAGCCGCTCGTACGGCGCGAGGGGCGCGCCCAGTTCACCGGCGAAGATGTTGTCCAGCGGGACCATGCGCCACGCCGAGTTCTCGTCCAGCGCGGACAGTTGCAGCCGCATCCCGGCCTCGGGGTCGATGCGCAGCACGATCTGGTTCCCGGCGACCCGGCACGGATCGGGCAGGAAGTTCAGCGTGGGCGGCTCCCGCAGGATCAGCCGCACCTCGGTCACCCGGACCGGCAGCCGCTTGCCCGCGCGGATGAGGACCGGCACCCCCGCCCAGCGCCAGTTGTCGATGCCGAGCCGCAGCGCGGCGTACGTCTCCGTCGTCGACCCCGGCGCCACCCCGGAGATCTCCTGGTAGCCGGTGTACTGGCCGAGCACGCAGTCGTGGGCGTCGGCCTCCGGCATCGCGCGCAGCACCTCGACCCGCTTGGCCCACAGGTCGGCCGCACCGGAGCCGACCGGCGGATCCATCGCCACCAGCGCGAGCACCAGCAGCAGATGGTTCTGCACCACGTCCCGCACCGCGCCCACCTCGTCGTAGAAGCGGCCGCGCTGCTCCACCCCGAACTCCTCGGCCAAAGTGATCTGCACGGCCGTCACGCTGTCGCGGTGCCACACCTCGGCCAGCGCGGAGTTGGCGAAGCGCAGATACTCCAGCTCGATCACCGGCTCCTTGCCCAGGAAGTGGTCCACGCGCAGGATCTGTCCCTCGTCCAGCACCTGGGTGAGCTGCCGGTTCAGCGCGCGGGCCGAGGCCAGACCGTGCCCGAAGGGCTTCTCCAGCGCCACCCGCGCCTGGCCGAGCAGCCGCGCGGCGGCCAGCTGGTCCACGATCGGGGTGAACAGCGAGGGCGGGGTCTCCAGATAGAACAACGGGCGCCTGCGACGGCCCAGTTGATCCGCCAGCCGGTGGTAGGGGTCGGGGCCCTGGAGATCGCCGTGGATATAGCGCAGCCGGCTCGCCAGCCGGTCGAAGACGGCCTCGTTGACGGACGGTTCGGCCGCCTCCACCGCCTCACGGGCCCGCTCCACGAGCTGCGCGTCCGTCAGCTCCCGGCCCGCCATGCCGATCACCGGGCAGTCGAGCAGCCCGCGCCGCTCCAGCCGGTACAGCGCGGGGAACGTCATCTTCCGCGCGAGGTCCCCGGTCACCCCGAAGATCACCAGAGCATCGGCTTCCCACGAACCGGTCATGGGCTTCCGCTCCTCACCGTGGACGCGATCCTTCCCCGCAATCGTCCGTGCCTGCGACCGCGTACGCGACTCGGCCGGTCGGCGGTGGCCCGGCGCGGGGACGGCATGTACGGTGTCCGGACGCGCCGCGCGGAGGCGAGTCCGCCGTGCGGCCGGACCGAGCCGTCGAGAGCCGCAGGAGGTATCCCATGTCCTCGAAGCGCCGTCGTAAGAAGAAGGCCCGCCGCGGCAACGCCGCGAACCACGGCAAGCGGCCCCAGAGCTGACACCGGCCTGAGCCGTACGGGCCCGGGTGCCTCTCCCTCGGGGGAGGAGCCCGGGCCCGGCCGCGTTCTCCACCCGACTGTCCGACTGCCCGACTGCCCGATGGTTTGGCGCCCCCGCGCCCTCACGCCCCCCGCTCAGCCCCGCCGCGCCGGTTCCTTCGCCTCGCCGCGGCCGCCGCCCGGCCGTCCGAAGCGGGCCTGGAGGGCCGCGTCGATCTCCTCGTACGTGCGGTCCTTCGTCTCCGGGACGAAGCGGGCCACGAACAGCAGGCCGAGGAAGCAGATCACCGCGAAGACCAGGAAGGTCTGGCCCTGCCCGATGGCGGCGGCCAAGGGCAGGAACGCCTGGCTGACGACGAAGTTGGCGATCCAGTTGGCCGTCGTCGCCGTGCTCGAACCCAGCGCGCGCACCCGGGGCGGGAAGACCTCGCCGACCAGCACCCAGAAGATGGGCCCGAGACCGCCCGCGTAGGCGGCGATGTACAGGATCATGCACGCCAGGGACAGCTCGGAGTTCCAGCCCGCGATGAAGCTCAGGCCGAGCAGTGCCACCAGGAGCGCCATCCCGGCGAGCGAGACCAGGAGCAGGGTGCGGCGGCCCGCGCGGTCGATCAGCCTGGTCGCCAGGACGGTCATCACCAGGTTGATCACGCCGATGAACACCGAGTAGAAGATCGAGTTCGAGGCGCTCAGACCGGTCTTCTCGATGATCGTCGGGGCGTAGTAGATGATCGTGTTGATGCCGCCGAACTGCTGGATCACGGCCATCGCCAGGCCCACGGCCAGCGCGGGGCGCACTCCCGGGGTGAGCAGCGTGCGCCAGCCCACCGGGCGCTCCGGTTCCTCGCCCGGCTTGCGGCGCGGCCCCGGCACCTCGTTGCGCAGCCGGGCCACCACCCGGGACGCGTCCTCGGGCGGCAGCACCCGGTCCAGCACCTCGCGTGCCTGCCGCCAGCGGCCCCGGCGCACCAGCCACGGCAGCGACTCCGGCACCACCAGCAGACAGCACAGGGTCAGCACGGTCGCCGGGACCGCGCCGAGCGCGAACATCAGCCGCCAGTCGCGGCTGGACGCGAACGCCAGGTCGACGAGGTACGACACCAGGATGCCGGCCGTGATCATGAGCTGGTTGGCGCTGAGCACCCGGCCCCGGACACGGGTGGGGGAGATCTCCGAGAGGTACACCGGGACGGTGGCCGAGGCCGCGCCCACCGCCAGGCCGAGCACCACGCGGCCGATCAGCAGCGTCCAGTAGGCGGGCGCCGTCGCCGCGATGGCCGTACCCACGAGGAAGACCGCGCCTTCGAGGGCGACCGCCCTGCGCCGCCCGAGCGCGTCGGCGAGGCGCCCCGCGCACAGCGCGCCCGCCATCGCGCCGACGAGCAGGACGCTGACGATCGTGCCCTGCTCGGTGGGGGAGAGGTGGAAGTCGTCGGTGACGAACAGCAGCGCGCCGGAGACGACCCCGGTGTCGTAGCCGAATAGGAAACCGCCGACGGCGATCATCGCCGCCCACCGGTAGATCCTCCGCATCCCCTCGGGCGGCACCTCGGTCACCGGCCCGTGTGTCCCCGGTTCGCGGGAGAACCCCTGCATCTGCGCGTCCCCTTGTCCTCGGCGTGTCCTGGGAGTGCGTCCCGGGCGAGGGCCGGGTGGCGGTGCGGGCAAGGTCTTCCGCGCCGGGCCGCCGGGGAAACGGGCGCGGACCTGGGCGGGTACGCCTTTCGCCCGGACGGACGGCAGCGCTGGCCGGGGTGCGCGCGGCCGCCGAGACTGGACGGCGAACGCCGGTCCCGGCCGCCCAGGACCTGTCTGACAATTCCCGTCTGCCTCGCGACGCCATGCACTCCCCCGAGCTCTTCGAGCAGGGGGTGCCCCCACTCGCCGCGCCGGCCCCAGACCCAAGTACGTCCAGTACGAGGATCTGGGGCCGACACGCCGAGAGCACGCACCTGACGCCGTGAGGCCGCCCTTCGGGCGACGACGCGAATTGTCAGACAGGCCCTGGGTCCGTCCCGTACGGGCCGCACCCGCGCGTGCGCCGTCACGCCGGGACTTCCCGCACCGAAGGGGATTACTGTCCGGCTATGAGCGAACAGGGTGAACCCGAGCAGGAGCCGGGGAAGAACACGCGCAAGGGCCCCTATCTGGACGCCCGGGTGGGCTCCGCGGCCGGTCCGGGCGCGGGTGGATCGACCTTCACGGTGCTGGTGGCGGCCGCCGCCAACCTCGGCGTCGCGCTCGCCAAGGCCGTCGCCGGTGTCCTCAGCGGCTCCAGCGCCATGCTGGCCGAGGCCGGGCACTCGGCCGCCGACACCGTCACCGAGGGGCTGCTGTTCGTCGCCCTCAAACGCAGCCGGAAACCGGCCGACGACGACCATCCCCTCGGCTACGGCCCCGAGCGGTACATCTGGGCGCTGCTCGCCTCCGTCGCCACCTTCGTCGGCGGTGGCGTGTTCGCCCTCTACGACGGCATCCACGCCCTCACCCACGGCGAGAAGCCGGGCAACCCGCTGATCTCGTACATCGTCCTCGCGGTCGCCTTCGTCCTGGAGGGGCTCTCCCTGCGGACCGGCCTTCGCCAGGCCACCGGACGCGCCGAGCACTTCCGCGTCCCGATCCTGCGCTACCTCCAGCACACCCCCGACACCGCCGTGAAGGCGGTCGTCATGGAGGACTCGGCCGCGCTCATCGGCCTCGCCCTCGCCGCGCTCGGCCTGCTGGGCGGCCAGCTCACCGGGTCCGGGGTGTACGACGGGATCGCCTCGATCCTCATCGGTGTGCTGCTGATCTTCGTGGCCTGGGTCCTCGGCCGCGCCAACACCGAACTCCTCGTCGGCCGCGCCCTGCCCAAACCGATGCGGGACGCGGTACGCCGTGAACTGCTCTCCGTCGACGCCGTCCAGGAGGTCCTGGAGCTGACGACCATGGTGCAGGGCCCCGGCGAGATCCTCATCGCCGCGAAGATCGACTTCCGCGACGTCTCCACGTCCAGCCAGATCGAATGGGCCTGCGAGGAGGCGGAGACCCGTCTGCGCACCCTGATCCCGGCCGTGAAGCGCGTCTACCTGGACCCGACGCCACCCCGCACCCCGACGCCTCCGGCGGCCTGACCGGCCCGGCCTGTCCCGTCCGCGGTCCTGTCGGCCGTCCCGTCCGCCGTCATGCCGGGCGCGGCACCATGCGGGACAGGCCCTGGCGGTCGTAGTAGCGGGTGGCGGTGAAGCCGAAGACCAGGGCCACGACGAAGCCGACGGCGATCATCTGCCAGCCCCGGTCGAGACCGGCGTCGGCGCGGGCGTCGAAGTAGAGGATCGCGCGGACGCCGGAGGCGAGCTGGCGCATCGGTTCGAAGGCGCCGAGGAAGCGGTAGAAGCCGGGCACCGCCTCCAGGGGGACGGCCGCGCCCGAGGACGGCAGGGCGAAGGCGATGAAGACGAACATCGAGACGAGCTGCCCGAGGCTGCCGAACGCCGCGTTGATGGCCTGCACACCGAGGCCGACGGTGAGCGTCGCGCAGTAGGAGAAGATCCACAGCAGGCCCGGGTGCGGGGCGTCCATGCCCAGCGCGCCGATCGTCGCCAGCATGATCAGCGACGTGGTGAGCAGGGAGAGTCCCGCCGTCATGACCATCTTCAGCACCAGCATCTGGGTACGGCTGATCGGGACCGTCGGCTTGCGCGAGTGCCAGGGGCCGATCTCGCTGTCCGCGTAGCCGAGGGCGCTGTCGACCGTGTTGTGGATGATGTTGCCGCCGATGAAGCCGGACAGCACCAGCAGCAGCGCGTAGTAGAAGGCGCTCAGACCGAGCCCGCTGTGCGCCCCGATGGGATGGCCGACCTCGGTACGGACCTCCACCGGGTCGGCGATCAGCACCCGCGTGGACGCGCTCTCGCCCCGCACCGCCGGGGAGGCGGACAGCTGCTTGCCGACCGACAGCGAGATCTCGTGCGCCGCCCGCTGGGTGATCTGGCTCGCCAGCGAGGAGGCCAGGCTGCCCACGCCGGGGTTGGTCAGCGCGGTCAGCGTCGGCCGCTTCGCCGCGCGGGAGGTGGGCAGCGCCGCCACCGTGTCCGTGAAGTCGGCGGGGATCACCAGCACGCCGTAGATCCGCCCGGTGTCCAGCCGCTCCTGCGCCTGCGCCCGGGTCAGCCCCAGCCAGCGCACGGCGCCTCCCTGTGTGGAGGAGAGGACGGCGTGGCTCGCCTGCGCGCCGATGTTGGTCTTCTGCCCCGGCAGCGGCTTGCCCGTGTCCTCGTCGACCACCGCCAGGGGCAGCCGGTGCAGGCTCCCGGTGGGGGTCAGGATTCCGCCCATGTAGAGAAGGGAGAGGAGCAGCGACACCAGCCCGGTCATCACGGCCGGAACGATCCACAGCTTCCCCTTGCGCAGCAGCCGACGCGCCGGGAGCCGGTGGACGGAGGGGCGCGGAGGCTTCCCGGAGGCCATACAACTCCAAGGTCGGGGCGGCGGCGACGCACGGACGGCCCGCGCGCAGACGACGATAGATCGCCCGCGGGCGAACCGGACGCCGCGACACATTTCTCCCACGAGGGCTCATCTGTCCCCTCGCCGCCGAGCGGCGCACGCGTCCTTCCGGGTGACCGGACGGGTCCGACCTCGTAGGGTTCCGGTACCGCGCCCGTACGGCGTGCCCCTCGCGGCACCGGCGAGCGAGCGCGCCCCGCGAGTGAAGGGACACCCCGGCCCAGTGACCTCTCCACGCCTTCCTCCCCGGCCGTTCGTCGTGATCGGCAACACCAACCTCGGCCGCCGCGTCTGCGCGACCCTCCAGGAACGCGGCCGCGCGGTCACCCACCTGGCCAAGCCCGGCGACCGGGAGCTGCGGACCGCGCTGGCGGACGGCGCCGACGGCGTCGCGATCCTGCTGCACGACGACGTGGCCGCCCTGCGCTACGCGCTCGCCGTCGCCCACCTGGTGCCGGACGTCCCCATCGTCGCCACCGTCTTCGACCGGACCGTCTCCGACGAACTCGAACGCCTGCTGCCCCAGTGCGACGTGACCTCGCCCGCCGACCTCGCCGCCCCCGCGCTCGCCGGACCCTGCGTCGACCCCGCCAACCTCGCCCTGGAACGCTCCGGTGAACGCCTGCGGGCCGTACGTGCCCGCGACGGCGTGCCCCGCCTGGAGGAGTGGCTGCCCTACAGGCGTGGACCGGCCCACCGGATGGGACGGCTCGCCGGTCAGCTCCGGCCGTACGACGCGGGCGCCCGGCTGCTGCTCATCGGGCTCTTCGGCATCCTCGCCGTGCTCGCGGGCGACTGGTCCTGGATGGTCGCGCATGGCCATCCGCCCGCCGAGGCGTTCTTCCACGCGGCCCGCGTCGTGGCCGGGGTCGGACCGGCGACGGCCGGTGAGGACGAGACCGGCTACCAGATCGCCTCCGGGCTCGCGATGCTCGCCACCCTCGTCTTCAGCGCCCTGTTCACCGCCGGGATCATCGAGCGGATGCTCGGCCTGAAACTGATCGGGCTCATCGGCCCGCGCACCCTGCCCCGCGCCGGGCACGTCATCGTCGTCGGCATGGGGCAGGTCGGCATGCGGCTCGCCGCCGAACTCCAGCGGCTCGGCATCCCCGTCGTCGGCGTCGAACGTGACCCGCACGCGACGACCGCGCGCCTCGCCCGCTCTCTCGGCATCCCCGTCATGACCGGCCATGGTGGCGACCGGGCCGTCCTCGAACGACTGCGGCTCGGCCACGCCCGCGCGCTCGCCGCCGTCGGATCCGACGACCTCGACAACATCGCCGTCGCCATCGCCGCCCACGGCGTGGCACCCGGCACCCGCATCGTCGTCCGGGCCGGGGAGCACGAGGCCATCGCCGAGACCCGTTCCCTGCTTCCGATGGGCACCGTCCGGGACGTCACCAGCCTGGCCGCCGCCTACGTCCTCGCCCGGCTGCTGCGCGCGCCCGTCACCGGAGTGGTCGCGTACCAGCACGACATCTGTCTCCAGACGGACGAGGAGACCTTCGTCCCCTTCCCCCTCACCTCCCGCGACCACTGTCCGCACCCGAACGGCACCGCGTCCGTGCCGGAGACCCCGGCGCCGCACCACTGAGCGCGGCACGGGCCCCTTCTCGGGCGGCGGGTGCGGCGACGAGACCGAACACTGGGAGCAGACCGCTTCTCCCGACGGAAGGATCTCCCCATGGGCCTGCTGCACCGCAAGGATCTCGGACTCCTGGCCCTGCGCCTGGGCACCGGCGGCGTCCTGGCCGCGCACGGCGCGCAGAAGCTCCTCGGCTGGTTCGGCGGGGGCGGGATCGACGGCACCGCCCAGGCGATGGAGGCCATGGGCTACAAGCCCGGCAAGCCCAGCGCCATCGCCTCGGGTCTCGCCGAGGGCGGCGGCGGTGTGCTGCTCGCGCTCGGTCTCGCCACCCCGGCGGCCGGTGCCGCGGTGGCGGGCGGCATGTCGGGCGCCGTCGCCGTGCACCGCAAGGCCGGGTTCTTCATCACCTCCGGCGGCTACGAGTATCCGGCCTACCTCGGCTTCGTCGCGGCGACCGTCGGCCTGTTCGGCCCCGGCCGCTACTCCCTGGACCGGCTCATCGGCTACCGCCTCGACCGGCCCGGCCTGATCGCGCTCTCCTTCCTGACGACCGGCGCCGTGGCGGCCGTGGTCGTGGGCCGCCGGGAGCGGGCGGTGACCGAACAGGCGAAGGAGAGCGCACGGCGGGCCACGAAGGCGAGCGCGGCCGGGGCGAAGTGAGCATCTGCTCGTGCGCCGCCCCCGCGTGATACGCAAATGCAAGCATAAAAGGCAAAACGCCTCGAATATGCGATGAAGGACTCGGCCTCCCGGGCCGGGCCCTTTGTTTTCCGCATTTCGATCCCGGCTGCCGGCTGTTCTCCAACATGGCCGCGAGGCAAGGGAATTGAGCTTTTCGCCCCGGATTTCCCGGCCATTGCGCGTCGCGTGGCGGGGGGTCATTCACCGGCATACTCTGGCCTAAAGCGCCATATATGGGATATGGATGCCTGCCCAACGGCGGAAGGGTGAGAGCTTTGAGCACCTTGGACGAAGAACAGTCAAAGATGATGGAAGCGGAGACGGATCTCGAGCCCCGAGTGGGCCCGATCCCCAAAGGGGAGCCGTACTTCCACCCCTACCATCACCCCGCCGCAGGATGGGGCGCCGCCACCAGCGTGACCAAGTTCCTGCTGCGCGAGGGCACCCTGGTCGAGGGCCCGCGGGCGATCATGAAGATGAACCACGAGAACGGTGGTTTCGACTGTCCCGGGTGCGCCTGGCCCGATGACACCAAGGGCCTGAAACTCGACATCTGCGAGAACGGCATCAAGCACGTCACCTGGGAGCTGACCCACAAACGGGCCGGCCGGGAACTCTTCGCCCGCCACACGGTGAGCGAGATGCACGAGTGGAGCGACTACAAACTCGAGGACCAGGGCCGTCTCACCGAGCCCATGGTCTACGACGCGGCCACCGACCACTACGTGCCGATCTCCTGGCACGACGCGTTCGAGCTGGTCGGGCGGCACCTGCGCAACCTGGAGAACCCCAACCAGGCGTCGTACTACACCTCGGGACGCCTCGGCAACGAGGCGACCTTCCTGTACCAGCTGATGGCGCGCGAGCTGGGCACCAACAACCTGCCCGACTGCTCCAACATGTGCCACGAGGCCAGCGGACGCGCCCTGACGGCGTCCCTCGGCACCGGCAAGGGCACCGTCGACCTGAAGGACTGGGAAGCCACCGACGCCCTGTTCATCATCGGTGTCAACGTCGCCTCCAACGCGCCCCGGATGCTGACCTCGCTCACCGAGGCATTCGACCGCGGTGCGCAGGTCGTCCACATCAACCCGTTCATCGAGGCGGGCGCCACCAAGGCGATCATCCCGCACGACTTCCTGGACATGGCCACGTTCCACGCGACGCGGACCAGCACGCTGGACCTCCAGCCGAGGGTCGGCGGCGACATGGCGCTGCTGCGCGGCATGGCCAAGGC
>NZ_WWIR01000578.1 GCF_009863025.1 Streptomyces sp. SID4985
GCGGCCTGCTGGCGGGCGGCCTGCTGCGGACGGGCCGCTTCCCGGCGCGCGCCGCGCTGTGTGACGCGCGTACCGAACAGATCGCTGCGGATGACCTGCACGGCCACGATCACGAACAGCCACAGTACGGCCAGGAAACCCAGCCGCATGACCGTGAGGGTCAGCTCTGACATTGCCCCCGCTTCACCCTTCGGCTTGCCTATAGATAACGGTGGTGCTGCCCACGACGATCCGCGAGCCGTCGCGGAGCGTAGCGCGGGTGGTGTGCTGCCCGTCCACCACGATCCCGTTGGTGGAGCCGAGGTCCTGGATCGTCGAGGGTGTTCCCGTCCGGATCTCGCAGTGCCGGCGGGAGACGCCGGGGTCGTCGATCCGCACGTCGGCCTCGGTGCTGCGGCCGAGCACGAGGGTCGCGCGGGAGATCTGGTGGCGGGTGCCGTTGATCTCGATCCAGTAGCGGGTCTGGCCGCCGCCCATGGGGGCGGCCGCCGGTCGCTGGGTGGCGGGCTGGGGGTAACCGTAACCGCCGGGCCGGGCGCCGGGGGGCGGCGCGGACGGCATCGGCGG
>NZ_WWIR01000579.1 GCF_009863025.1 Streptomyces sp. SID4985
CAACGCACTCGTAATGCGTAGGTCATGGGTTCGAATCCCATAGGCGGCTCAAGGAAGCCCCAGGTCATAGCCTCTGACCTGGGGTTTTTACGTTCCGTTGACCATGGAACGAGTGCCCGATTTATCGTCCGAACCAATGCATGCCAAGCGCGCGGGTTTTGGTCGCAGTGAGTGATATTTCGGCCGCCGCTCTCTCGGCAATTGGCTATTCACCTGGGTATTTACCGTTTTTGCCGTCAT
>NZ_WWIR01000580.1 GCF_009863025.1 Streptomyces sp. SID4985
AGCTCTTGGCGGAGGCGGTGACCTGGGTGCCGGACTGGTTGGGGGTGGCGTCCCAGGTCTGGCCGATGTGCTGGCCGTCGTCGAAGGTCCAGGCCAGCTGCCAGTCGGTGAGGGCGTCGTCGGTGGTGACGGTGAGGGTCGCCTGGAAGCCGTTGCTCCACTGGTCGTCCAGGTGGTAGGCGACGTGGCAGGTGGGGGCGTGGGAGGCCGCGCCGGTGGGGCCCGGGGCGGGTGCGGTGGCGGGGGCGCTGGTCCGGGGCTCGGGGCTCGGGGTGGCGCGGCGGGTGCGGGTCCGCGAGGTGCTCGGGGCCGGGGAGACCGGGATCGTGCGGGTGGTGGCCGGGGCGGCCGAGCGGGAGGGGGCGTGGCTGGGGCGGGCGGCGCTGGGGGCGGCGACCGGGCGCTGGTCGTCGTGGGCGGCGGCCTCGTCGCCGTCCGAGGTGCCGAACGGCATCAGCGAGGCGCCGAGCGCGACCACGGAGATCAGTCCGGC
>NZ_WWIR01000581.1 GCF_009863025.1 Streptomyces sp. SID4985
GCGGACGTAGCTCAGTTGGTAGAGCGCAACCTTGCCAAGGTTGAGGTCGCGAGTTCGAGCCTCGTCGTCCGCTCGCAGGAAACTAGGGGTCATCCCGATCCCCTACACTCCTGGTGGAGTGGCCGAGAGGCGAGGCAACGGCCTGCAAAGCCGTCTACACGGGTTCAAATCCCGTCTCCACCTCCAAGGACGATTAGCTCAGCGGGAGAGCGCTTCCCTGACACGGAAGAGGTCACTGGTTCAATCCCAGTATCG
>NZ_WWIR01000061.1 GCF_009863025.1 Streptomyces sp. SID4985
CGAGGACCCGCGCACGTCCATCGCCACGCGGGTGCGCACCGCCCAGGAGGCGGGCAGTTTCGACCGCTGGCAGCGGCAGATGCGGCCCGGCGGACCGCGCCCCGGCTGGAGCGTGGCCGCCGTCCTCGACTGGGCCCAGCAGGGCCTGGAGCGCGGCGCCGCCCTCCATGTCCCCGCCGCTCGCTGCCTGGCCGCCGTGGCCGGACCGGAGGACCGCGCGGAGATCCTGGGCGCCGCCCGCACCGGCACCGAGGGCGCCCGCTGCACGGCCCTGCGCTATCTCGCCGACAGCGCCGCCCCCGAGGCCCTCCCGCTGATCGAGGCCGCCGTCGCCGACGGCACCACCGGGGTCGTCGAGGCCGCTGTCGACGCCTTCGAACGGATGCGGACCGAGGCGGCCGTGGAGCACGCGC
>NZ_WWIR01000582.1 GCF_009863025.1 Streptomyces sp. SID4985
GGGGCACGCCGGGGACGGGGAAGGTCCCCCTTGCGGGGGTGGGCCGGGACGGCGGGGGCTGGGGCGGGCCCGGGACGGCGAACGTCCGCCTACCCGGACGCGTCCGGCAGCCGCCGTACCGCGAACACGGTGGTGTCGTCGGCGAGCCGCCCCCGCGTGTGCCGCAGCACCCCGTCCCGCACGGCCCGCACCAGCCGGTCCGGCGCGGCGCGCCCCGGGTCACGGGTGACGGCCCGGTCCAGCTCGCGTACGAGCGCGTAGAACTCTCCGCTGCGGTCGCGGGCCTCGGTGACGCCGTCGGTGACGACGAGAAGGGTCTCGTCGGGGTGGAGTTCGGGGGCGGGGACTGCCATCGGGGCCTCCGCCGGGGTGTCGGACGGGGTGTTGGCCGGACCGCCCGCCGGGTCACCCGTCAGGCCGCCCGCCAGGTCCCCCGTCAGATGGCCGAAGCCGATCGGGAGGCGTTCGGTGCCGGGGAGGGGGCGTACGCCGTGGGGGCCGACGGCCAGGGGCGCCTCGTGGCCGAAGTTGATGACCTCGACCGTGTCGCCGTGCCGTTCCGAGAAGCCGAGCAGGACGGCGGTGGCGAAGCGCTCGCCGTCGTAGCGGCCGAGCGCGGCGGTGTGGCCGCGGTGGCGGTACATGCGGATCTCCAGCCGGTCGGCGACGGTCGCGAGGTCGGGCTCGTGGTACGCCGCCTCGCGGAAGGTGCCGAGCAGCGCCGCCGCCGTCTCCACCGCGCCGAGCCCCTTGCCCTGCACGTCGCCGACGAGGACCCGGGTGCCGTGCGGGCCCGGCTGGATGTCGTAGAAGTCGCCGCCGACCCGCGCGTCGGTGTCGGCGGCCAGATACACCCCCGCGTGCTCCAGTCCCGCCCAGCCCGGGGGCAGCGGGCGCAGCACCGTACGGCGGGTCGTCTCCGCGATGTCCCGCATGTGGCCCTCGCGCCGCTCCCGGCGGGCCCGCAGCTCGGCGGCGACGACGGCCAGCGCGCCGCCGAGCGCGACCAGCACGAAGTCGGCGTTCCCGGCCCGGTACGGATCCGGGAAAGCGGTGTCCACGGCGACGTACGTGGCCAGCGACAGCAGGGCGAACACCACGGTCGTCCCCACCCCGCACAGCGCGGCGGCGACGCTGGGCACCAGGACGATCCAGGAGACCACCCGGAACCGCTCCCCGGTCGTGAGGTCCACCGCCGCGAGGGCGACGAGCAGCAGCAGCGGCACCAGCCAGGCCACTCCGCACCCGCCGACCCGGAGCCACTCCCGCTGGTCCAGGTGGTCGATCCGCTTCACGAGGCCCTCCGTCACGAACCCGTCCGCGTCCGGACGGCCGGGCCCTCCGTGTGCCTCAGCGAAGCACGGACACACCGCGCGCGCATCCGGGCGCCGGGGAGGCGCCCCGCCCTGTCGACTTGCCGGGCCGCCGCCCCCGGTGTGCTCTGGAGTGTGGAGCGGCATCAGGTGACGTCACGCGATGTCGGACGACGTCAGGCGAGATGCCAGGCGAGAGGAGCGCTCTCATGGCTCACGCGGCACCCGCGCCCGGCGCGCGGACCGGCGGCGCCCGTACCTCCGGCCGGGGCGGCCCGGCCCGCACCGGGCCGACGCCCAACGTGCTCGACGCCCGCACCCACCGGATGCTCAGGATCGTCGTACCGGTCCTGCTCGGGCTGATCTACGGCTACTGGGCGGCGGCCAACCGGCGCTCCGGCGGCCCCATCACCGGCTGGAACCTGCTCTTCGGGTTCCTCACGGCCCTCGTGTTCGCGGTCGTGCTCATCGCCCTGCTGACCGTGGCCCCCCGGCTGCGGCGCGAGCTGCACGCGGCGGCTTGGGCGGTGTTCATCGGCTGCTCGTTCGGCTTCCTCTACAGCCAGACCGGCGACTCGATCTACCGCTCGGTGGGGAACTCGATCGCGGTCGCGGTGGTGACGTTCATCGTGTTCTTCTACCGCTTCTACACCCGCGAGGACGCGGCGGGACACCGCGTCCACTGACCCCGCGCCGATCCCTCACGCCCGTGGACCCCGGCCCGCCCGGCCGGGGTCCACGGGCGTGAGGGTTCCCCCGGGTGCCGCCGCATTCCCCCGTACGCCCGCCCCCGCTCGCGCGCCACCCCCGCCAGCCCTTGCCTGGAAGGGTGTCCCCTCGTTTCCGGAGCGTCGTGTCAGCCGCGCTGATCGCGCTGGCCTGCCTCCTCGTGCCGTTCGGCGCGACGGCGGCCTGGGCGGCGTACACGCTCACCGACACGGGCCGCTACGTCACCACCATGGCGCCGCTCGCCGCCGATCCCGACGTACGGGAGGCCATCGCGGAGGCGGTCGGGGACGGCATCCTGCGCGCGGCGGACCAGCGCATGGACATGAGCCCGGTACGGGCCTCGGTACGGCCCTTCGTACGCGACGCGGTCCGCTCCTTCACCCGCACCCCCGCCTTCCGGCTGGCCTGGGACACCGGCAACCGGATCACCCACGACGCGGTGCTGCGCGCGCTGCGCGACGAGGGCCCGGCCACCGGGGCACCGGGCGCCGCCGTCACCGTCGACCTCGCCCCCGTCACCGCCCGGGTCAAGCAGCAGCTCACCCGGGACCATGTACCGCTCGCCGCCCGCATCCCGGTCCAGCACACCGTCGTCCCGGTGCTCCCGGCGGGCGACCTGACCCGGTTCCGCAAGGGGTACCACATGCTGGAAGTCGCCGGTTTCTGGCTGCCGGTGGCGGCCGTCGTGCTCGCCTCGGCCGGGATCGCCCTCGCCGTCAGCCGCCGCCGCGCGATCGTCGCGACCTCGCTCGGCACGGCCCTCGGCGGCGCCCTGCTCGCCCTCGCCCTCACCGTCGGCCGCGCCCTCACCCTGGCCGACCTCCCGCCCGACGTCCCCCACCCGGTCGCCGCCGCCGTCTACGACACCCTCACCGCCACCCTCCGCACGGTCTCCTGGCTCCTGCTCACCCTGGGCGTCACGGTGGCCCTGACGACCTGGCTGACCCGGCGCCGGGCGCGCCCGGAGGAGCCCCGGAAGCCCGAGGAGAAGCGCAAGAACCGACCGCCCACGTCCCCGGACCAGGTCCAGGAGGACGGCCGGGCGCAGGTCTGAGTCCCGGGCCCAGGTCTGAGCGCCGAGCGCTGTCAGTGCCCGGACCTACCGTGCACCGCATGAGGCACTGGATAGACGGACCCCTCGGCTGGATACACGGCCGCTGGATGACCGGCGAGGAGACCAACGTCGTCTTCTTCCGCGGCACTTGCCTGGACTCGCTCACCCGCGGCCTGCTCGGCCAGCACCGACGCCCCCGCGCGTACGGCAAGGGCGACGACTGGGGCGTCCTGATGCACGACATGCACGCCTGGGACTGTGGCGCCACCGGCGACTACGCGGGCGCCCACTACACCGCCCTGTGCCCGCCCGGCGCCGAACTGGCGGTCTTCATCACCGAACCGTGCCTGGCGAAGGCCCACGGCCCCTGGTTCGAGTACTACCGCGACGGCCGCCTCCACACCGCCCTCACCTTCGAGTCCCTCGGCGACGGAACCGGCCACGCCCCGGACCACTTCCTCCCGGCCCTCACCGAGGCCCGCCTGACCGGCCCCCTCACCGAGGCCGACGAACGCGACCACGAGGAACGCACGGTGGCGGCGATCACCCGCTTCCTGGGACTCCCCGAGCTGGAAGTCGCCATGCCGTCGACCGCTCCCTGACCCCGAATCACCCCCCCTCTCCACCCTTGCCCAGAAGGCGACTTGGCGTGTGCCGCGTCGGCGTACGCTGACGGAGAGGAGTGATGACGCATGTCGGACGAACTCGCGGAGAACCTGAAACGGCTCCGGCGCGCCAAGGGCTGGAGCCAGGAGCAGCTCGCGCACCGGGCCGGCCTCTCGGTGGGGCCCGTACGAAAGATCGAGCAAGGGCACAGCGGGGTCCGCATGGAGACCCTGCACGGTCTCGCCCGGGCTCTTGGAGTGCGGACATCGGACCTGATGGCGGCCGGACCGCCGCAGCCGGTCCCGCACGAGGACCCGAACAGCCGGAACCTGCGCGCCCTGCGCATCGCGCTCACGCCCGCGCTCGGCCTCGGCCGGACGCACGCCCCGGCCGGTGACGAACCGGATCTGCGCCGCCTGCGCCGCATGACCCACGACAACTCCGTCCTGTACTTCGCGGACACCTACGCGAGCATCGCCTCGGAGCTTCCCGTGCTCATCAGGGCGGCCGATGACGCGGTGGCCTGGTTCGACTCGGGCGACGCCCGCGCAGCGGCGCTGGTGGCCCGCTCGCGGGTCATGAACCTGGTGGGGCGGTATCTGACGCAGATCCGGCAGTACGACCTCGCCCATGTGGCGGCCCGACGCGCCATCGAGGACGGTCGGGCCGCCGGGGACGACCTGGCCGCCGCGTCCGGGGTCGGCGGGATGTGCTGGCTGCTGGTACGGACCGAGCGCTTCGACGAGGCGGAGGACATCGCCGTCGCCACGATGGATGTCGTGGAACCCAAGATCATGGGGGCCTCGGACGACCAGTACGCGACCTGGGGCGGCCTGGCCATGGAGGCTGCGGCCGCGGCCGTCCGGAACAACCGGCCCGACGCGGCCAAGGCCATGCGGAAGGCCGCCGGGACCGCCGCGAAGGCCGTGGGCAGGACACACAGGAACCTCCTGCGCCACTGGTCCATGTTCGGTCCGGTCACGGCCACCATGAAGGAGCTGGAGGACTTCATGATCGCGGGCGACGCCCGGTCCGTGGTCCGCAAGTCCGGCGAGGAGCCGAACCTCCAGGAGAAGAACTGGAAGAAGCTCGGCGGCCCGAGCACCAATGACGGCAACCGCTATCGCCTGGACCTGGCCCGCGCCCACGTCCGCTCGGGCGACCTGACCGCCGCGATGGAAGAACTGGCCGCCGCGGACCGCGCCGCGCCCGAGTGGTTCCGCCACCAGGCGTCCGCCGCCGTCACTTTCGAGGAAATCACCAAGAAGCGGCGGACCCTGACCACCGAGATGCGCGAGGTCGGCACCCACCTGGGACTCTTCCTCTAACTGCACTGCGGCGATGCAGTTCTGACGTTCTGTCACCGAAAGCGCATCACTGCGCGACTGGCAGGCCGACCCCTCCGCTTCTAACTTTGTGTGCCTGAATGGTCACGAATGGGGACGGTCGCCGGTCGTCCCGTGGATACGCCCGGCCCACCTGGCGCCCTCCACCGCAAAGGAGACTCCCGTGCTCGGAACGACGACTGCCGAAACCCCGGTGCCGCCCCCGTGGGGCCTGGCTCGCCTGGTCCCCCTCCGCAACGGCACTCCCGGCACCTACCGCTACGCGGGAATCGACCCCGAGACGCAGACGGGTCGCTGGGTGAACGGCGACGGCGCCCTGGTACCCGCCGAACTCGGCAAGCACGGGACGAGCGTCAACACCTACCCGCCGACACAGGTCAGCAAGGACGGCAAGCAGGACGCCGACAGCGGCCACGACGCCACGCAGGACGAGGGCCAGTCGTGACTTCCGGGCGCGCGGTGCTGGTGGCGACCGAGGACGAGGACGCCACCGCCGACCTGGTGATAGCCGAGCTGAACCGTCGCCGCGTACCCGTCGTACGGTTCGACCCCGGCCGGGACTTCCCGGACAAGGTCGGCCTCACGGCGTACGCGGAGCAAGGGGGCTGGTCCGGTCGGCTGACCGCACACGGCCGCACGACCGCGCTGGAGGAGGTCCGGGCGTTGTATCACCGCCGCCCCAGCCTCTATCAGGGGTACGACAGCGAGGACCAGGCACAGCGGTTCGCCGCCCAGGAGAACCGACGCGGTCTGGGCGGGGTACTGGCGTCCCTCCCGAACTGTCTGTACCTCAGCCATCCGCAGGCCATCGCGCGGGCCGAGTACAAACCCGCACAGCTCGCCGAGGCGAAACGGCTCGGGTTGTCGGTGCCGAGGACCCTCCTCACCAACAACCCGGCGGAAGCGCACGCCTTCGCGGCGGAACAGCCGACCATCTACAAGCCCCTGCACGCTGGTTCGTACAGCGTGCACGGGGAGCCTGCGGGTATCTGGGCTGCCGAAGTGGCGAGCCGGGAGATCGACGACCGCGTATCGGGCTGCGCGCATCTCTTCCAGGAGCGCGTCGACAAGTCCGCCGACGTCCGCGTGGTGGTCGTGGGCGAGGACGTGTTCTGTGCCCGCATCACGGCGCCGGAAGGAGTTGTCGACTGGCGGGCCGAGTACCGGCACCTGACGTACGAGGCGGTGGACTGCCCCGGCGAGATCCGGCAGGCACTCCTCCGCTTTCTCTCCGTCTTCGGCCTCGGTTTCGGGGCCTTCGACTTCGCTCTGTCGACCGATGGCGGCTGGTGGTTCCTGGAGTGCAACCCCAATGGGCAGTGGGCGTGGCTGGAGCATGCGACCGGTCTCCCCATCGCCTCGTCCATCGCTGATCTGCTGGAGAAGGGCGAGTGACCATGAGTGCTGAGTTCCCGGACTCGGAGAAGCTACGCGACGAACTCGCGCACCGGCTCAGGGCGATGGGCGCACTGCGTAGCGAGGCGTGGGGGGCTGCCGTCCTCGGTGTCCCCCGCGAGGCGTTCCTCGGAGACGGCTGGTTCGAGTACGAGGACGGCGGCTGGTACCGACCGCGCTTCCCGAGGGGCGCCGAGGATCTCCGGCGCATCTACGACGACGACACCCTCGTGACCCAGGTGGCCGGCGAGGTCGTACCGCGGGACGTCGAAGGGCGCATCCGGCAGATCCCCACGTCGTCCTCGACGCTGCCGAGCCTCGTGGTGCGGATGCTCGAGGAGCTGCGCGTGTGCCGCGCCGAGCCGGAACCGCGGGCGCGGGTATTGGAGATCGGCACCGGCACCGGCTACTCCACCGCTCTGATGTGCCATGCGCTCGGCTCCGAGAGCGTGACATCCGTCGAGGTCGATCCCGGCGTCTCGGTCCGCGCGGGCGTCTCGCTGGCCGGTGTCGGTCTCCACCCCGAGCTGGTGGTCGGCGACGGTCTGCTCGGCCACGCGGAAGGCGCTCCGTACGACCGGATCATCGCCACGTGCGGCGTCCACCACATCCCCCGGGACTGGATCGAGCAGACCAGGCCCGGCGGCGAGATTCTGGCCACCGTGGGCGGCTGGACGGGCGCCTCCGAACTTGTCCGCCTCACGGTCTCCGATGACGGCACGGCCACCGGCCCCGTGCTCGGTGGCCAGGTGTCCTTCATGCTCGCCCGGCCGCACGAGGCCCCACCCCTGGGCCTGCTGCCGGACACGCGCAATGCCGAAGCCGAGGAGACCGAGGTGGGAGCGAACCTCCTGGACGACTGGACACCCCGTTTCATCGCCCGCTTCGCGGCCCCCCGCACCCAACGGATCGTCCTGGAGCGCGACGGACACCTGGAGCATCTGTTCCTGGATGTCTCGTCGGGCTCATGGGCCGCGCTGCACGAGAGCGACGGTACGTGGCATGTCCGGCAGGGCGGCCCGGAACGGCTCTGGGACGTCGTCTCCCGGCAACTACTGCGCTGGACCAAGGACGGCCGCCCTGGGGCCGAGCGAATGACCCTGCACGTCGGCCCGGGCGGCGAACACCTCACCTGGACCTGACGCTCCCCGAACCGTCGAGCGGGAATTCTCGCGCGACCTCCGCCAACACCCCAAGCGCCCGCACCAGTTCCCCCTCCGACACCGAGCCGAGCCCCAGCCGTACCGCGTCCGGGGTATGCGCCGGGGACACGGCGAAGGCGGTGCCCGGTGTCACCGCGATTCCCCGGGCGCGGGCCGCCGCCGTGAAGGTGTCCGCGCGCCAGGGGGTGGGGAGGGGCCACCAGGTGTAGTAGGAGGACGGGTCGGTGAGCAGGGGGAAGCCGGACAGGGCCTGGGTGGCGAGGAGTTGGCGGTGACGGGCATCCGCGCGCTTCGCCGCCGCCAGGCGGTCCGCCGTGCCGTCGCCGATCCACCGCACAGCCGCCTCCAGGGCCAGCGACCCCGCGCTCCAGCCCCCGGACCGCACCGCCCGTGCCACCTCACCGGCCCGCGCGGGCGGTACGGCGGCGAAGCCGACGGTGAGGCCCGGGGCGATCCGCTTGGACAGGCTGTCGACGACGTGGCCGAGGCCGGGGAGGAGCACCGAGAACGGCGGCTCGTCGTCCTCGTGAAGGAAGGACCACACGCGGTCCTCCACCACCGGTATCCCCAAGTCCACGATCAGCTGGGCCAGTTCAGATCTGCGCTCCGCGTCCAGCGTCAGTGACGTCGGGTTGTGCAGCGTCGGCTGGAGGTAGAGCGCCGACAGCGGCGCCGAGCGGTGTGCGGTGGCGAGGGACGCGGGGAGGGGGCCGCGTTCGTCCGTGGCCAGCGGGACCAGCGTGGCGCCGAGGCGGGCCGCGACCTCTCTCACCAGCGGATACGTCAGCAGTTCGACGCCGATCCGGCCGCCGGGGCGGACCAGGGAGGCGAGGGTGGCGGCGATGGCCTGGCGGGCGTTGCCGGTGAAGACAATTCCGTCGGGGTCCTGGGAGCCCCGGGGAAGCAGTCCGGCGAACGCCTCCCTCGCCGCTTCCGTCCCCGCCGCCGGGGCGGGCAGGCGCAGCGCCTCAGAGAGGGCGTCGGGGCGCAGGAGTTCGGCGAGGACGGGGGCCAGCAGCTCCGACTGGCCTTCCACACAGGGGTAGTTCAGCTCCAGGTTCACCGTCGCGGGACCGCAGGAGGTCTCCGTCAGCGCGTGCCCCGGCTGCGCGTCCGGCACCGTGGCGCGTACGAACGTGCCCCGCCCTACCTCGCCCACCACCAGTCCCCGGCGGGCGAGTTCGCCGTACACCCGCTCGGCGGTGGACGCGGCGATGCCGTGGCGGCGGGAGAACGCCCGTTGTGGCGGCAGCTGTTGGCCCACCCACAGCCGCCCCCGCGCGATGTCGGCGGCGATCCGGTCGGCGATCCGGCGATAGTCGTCCACAACTCCCCTTGTCCAGCGACGTATTCCCATTGCACCGAGGGCAAAGATTTCATTGCACCGAGCCGGACGCGACTCCTAGGGTCGGACCCATGCCCCCCTTCCTCGCATACGACGACAAAGGCCCCGAAAACGGCCGCCTGCCCCTGGTCCTCGTCCACGGCCACCCCTTCGACCGCACGATGTGGGCCCCGCAGCTCGCGGAGTTCTCCGCCGGGCGCCGGGTGATCGTCCCCGATCTGCGCGGGTACGGCGCCTCCCCGGTGACCCCCGGCACGGTCCCGCTCTCCCGGCACGCGCGCGACATCGAGAGCCTGCTCGACCACCTCGGGGTGAGCGTCTTCGTGCTCGCCGGGCTCTCCATGGGCGGGCAGATCGCCATGGAGTGCGTGGGGCGGTTCGATGCCCGCGTCCGGGGTCTCGTCCTCGCGGACACCTTCCCCAAGCCGGAGACCCCCGAGGGCGTACGGTCCCGGCACGCCATGGCCGACCGGCTGCTCGCGGAGGGGATGGCCGGGTACGCCGACGAGGTGCTGGAGCGGATGGTCGCGCCGTATGCCGAGCCCGAGGTCAAGGCGCATGTGCACCGGATGATGACCGGCACCGATCCCGAGGGCGCCGCCGCCTCCCTGCGCGGCCGCGCGGCCCGCCCCGACTACCGGCCGCTGCTCGCCGGGCTCACCACGCCCACCCTGGTGATCACCGGCGTCGACGACACGTACACACCGGTCGCGGACGCGGAGGCGATACACGCGGCGCTGGCGGACGCGCGGCTGCACGTCGTACCCGGCGCGGCGCATCTGCCGAACCTGGAGCGCCCGGAGGAGTTCAACCGGGTGCTGGGGGCGTTCCTGGCGGAGGTGGCGGAAGTGGACGCGTAGACGCGGGACCGGGGGCTCATCGGGCGAAGCGACCATAATGGGCGCATGTCCCGAGAGCTCCCGATCGGCCTCACCCCTCCCGACTGGCTGGTACGGAACCTCCGCGCGCAGCCCGCGCCGGTCAACTGGGCCGCCGTGGCCCGGGCCTCCATCGCCCTGGCCCTCCCGCTGGCGCTCGGGTTCGCGCTCGGCTACCCCGCGTACGGCGCGCTCGCCTCCATGGGCGCGCTCAACGGCGTCATCGGCGACACCGCCGACGCCTACCGGATGCGCGTCATCACCATCGCCGTACCCCAGCTCATCGGCGCCGTCGGCGTCATCCTCGGCACGCTCGTCTTCGGGCAGGGCTGGGCGGCGGTCGTGGTCGTCACCGGTGTCGCGCTGGTCTCCGGGATGATCTCGACCATCGGCACGGTGGCCTCCGTGTCGGGCCTGCTGCTCCTGCTCAACTGCGTCGTCGGCGCGGGCCTGCCGCTGCCGCGCCCCTGGTGGCTGGCGCCGCTGCTGATGACCGGCGGCGGACTGCTGGTCCTGGCGCTCGCCCTGCTCGCCTGGCCGCTGCGCGCCGGGGTGCCCGAACGCGGCTCCGTCGCCCTCGGCTACCGCAGGGTCGCCGACCTGCTGGCCGCCTGCGGCGGACCCCCCGAGCGGTACGTCGCCGCCCGCTTCGACGTCACCCGCGCGCTGAACCAGGCGTACGACGTCCTCCTCGGCCACCGCGCCCTGCACCACGCGCGCAGCCCGGAACTCACCCGGCTGATCGCCCAGTTGAACGCGATCACGCCGGTGATCGAGGCGGCGCCCGCCGTCGACCTCACCGGCAAACCGCTGCCCCCGGAGGTCCCGGAGACGGTGCGCCGCCTGGCCGCCGACGTGGCGGCGGGCCGTACCGGCCGGCTGGACCTGCCCGAGCCGCCCCCGCCGACCACGGAGACCGCCCGCGCCCTCGACCACGCGCTGCGGCACGCCGTCGAGGTGGTCGCGGCCCCGCACGTGGACCCGCTCGGCGTGGACGACCACGCCGTACCGCTGCGCGTTCGCACGTCGCGGGCCGCGCGCAACGTCGTCCTGTCCGCCAACTCCTGGCGCTACGGCCTGCGTCTGGCCCTGTGTATCGGCATCGCGCAGGCCCTGGTCTCCCTGGTGCCCGTCCCCCGCTCGTACTGGGTCGCGCTGACCATCACCTTCGTCCTCAAGCCCGACTTCGGCTCGGTGTTCTCCCGCGCGCTGCTGCGGGCGCTGGGCACGGTGGTGGGCCTCGTACTGGCGGCGGCGGTACTGGCCGAAGTGCCGCTGGGCTGGTGGGACGTCCCGGTGATGATGGTGCTGGCCCCGCTGGTCCCGGCCCTCACCCCGCGCGGCTACGGCTACCAGACCGCCGCGATCACCCCGGTCATCCTGCTCCTCTCCGACATCCTCAACCACCAGGGCGTCCATCTGCTCCTGCCCCGGCTCCTCGACTCCCTGATGGGCTGCGGGATCGCGCTCGTCGCCGGGTATCTGCTGTGGCCGGAGAGCTGGCACAGCCGGGTCGGCGACCGGCTCGCGGACGCGGTGGCCGACACGGCGGCGTACGTCGAGGCGGCGTTCGGCGCCGACACGGCGCCGTCCGCCCGCACCCGGATGCGGCGCCGCCTGTACCGCGATCTGTCCACCATCCGGACGGAGTTCCAGCGCGCCCTGACCGAACCACCGCCCACGGGACGCCGTGCGGCGGCCTGGTGGCCGCTGGTGGTGGCCGTGGAACGCATCGTCGACGCGACGACCGCGGCCCGGGTCCGCGTACGCCACGGCGCGGCTCCGCCCGCCCCCGCCGAGGTCCACCATGTCGCCCGCCAACTCCGTGAACTGGCCGAATCCGTACGGCAGACCGACACCCTCACCGCCGTCCGCACCGACCTCACCGGACCCTCCGACAGCGTCCTTGAGCCGCTCCGCCAAGAGGTCGCCGCCGCCCGCGCGATCGCGACACCCCACTGACGACACCCCCGGTGCGGCCGGAACCCGCGCCTCAGGGCCGCTAACCTTACGTGTCCGTCCTGGCCAGCGATCGGCATCAACTCACGCGAAGGGTTGCGCACATGGGCATTCTCACTCTCCTGAGGAACGCGTTCGGCCGCCGCAAAGAGCGTCCCGCCGACCCAGAGAATGCGCCTGCCGTCCCGGAACCCCGCGAACACGAGCTGGTTTCGGCGGCGTTCGACGAGGTGACCGTGCCGAGGCAGCTGGCCGGTGGAGCGGAGACCCGGGGTACGGCTGAGTCGGCGGTTGCGGCTGAGGCTGAGGTCGCGGAGACGGCTGTTACGGCGGAGCCGGACGAGGTTGAGGTCGCGGGGGCGGCTGAGTCGGCCGAGGTGGCGGAGGCGTCGGTTACGGCGGAGCCGCGTGAAGCCGCGGTCGCGGAGGAAGCGGTTACGGCGGAGCCGGGCGAGCCCGAGACCACCGAGACCACCGCGACTGCGGAGCCGAAGGAAGCCGAGATCGCCGAGGCGTCGGTGGTCGCCGCTGAGACGCGTGAGCTGCACGAGGCCGAGGTCGCGCTGGAGCCGAGCGAGTCCGAGGTCACGGAAGCTGCGGCCGAGGTTGCGGTTGCGGCGGAGGCGAAGGAATCCGAGGTCGCGGAAGCGACGGTTACGGCTGAGCTGGCTGAGGCTGAGGTCGCGGAGGTGGCTGTTACCGCGGAGCCGGACGAGCCCGAGATCACCGAGGCGTCGGCGGTCCCGGCGAAGACGGACGAGACGAAGGACGCGGGAGCGGCGACCGCAGCCGAGCCGGGCGATGCCGAGGCCCCGGAGACGGCGGCCGCCACGGCGGAGCCGAGCGAGACGGCCACCGAGATCGCTGAGCAGCAGGCGGAGACCGAGGTCGCGGAGGCCGTGGCCGAGGCGGAGAACGTCGAGGTGCCTGAGCAGCGGGCGGAGCCGGAGACGGCGACCGCCGAGCCGACCGAGCCGGAGAACGCCGAGGTCACCGAGGCTGCGGTGACGGCCCCGGCGGAGCCGAGCGAGCCCGAGGTCACGGAGACCACGCCCCAGGTGCCCGCGCAGCGCACGGAGATCGAGGCGAGCGAACTCGACATCACGGTCGTGTCCGAGGCCACCGAGCCGGAGACGCAGGCCGAGCCCGCGCAGGCGACGCAGCCCGAGCCCGCCCAGGAAGCGGAGCCCGAGCCCGCCGAAGAGCCGCAGGCCAAGGCCGCGCAGGAGGCACAGCCGGAACCCGCGCAGGCGACGCAGCCCGAGCTCGCGCAGCAGACGCGCCCCGAGGCCGCCGAAGAGTCGCAGGCCGAGGCCGCCGAGGCCACCACCGCACCCGAGGCCGCCGACGGCGAGGACACCCCGCAGGGGCCACCCGCACCCGACAACGAAAGCCGCACGGGTGGTGCGGGTGGGAACCAGACCGCCGCCGATGGCGAAGCCGAGGCGGACCAGGCCAAGCACCCCGCCCCCGCCGAAGGCGAGAACCGTGCGGGTGGGAACCAGACCGCCGCCGAAGGCGAAGCCGAGGCGGACCAGGCCCAGGCAACCCCCGCCAACGACACCCCCGCCACCACCGCCCTCGCAAAAGCCGACCTCGCCACCACCCCCGCGAAGACCTACCTCGTCCTCGACCGCTCCGCGAGCATGCGCCCGTACTACAAGGACGGCTCCGCCCAGGCCCTGGCCGACCAGGCCCTCGCCCTCGCGGCGGAGCTGGACAAGGCCACGCCCGCCATCCACGTCGTCTTCTTCTCGACGGAGGTGGACGGCACCACGGACCTCACCCCCGACACCACGCAGACCGTCGACGACATGCACGCCACCCTCGGCCGCATGGGCCGTACCAGCTACCACGCCGCCGTGGAAGCCGTACTCGCCCACTACGACAAGCACCACACCCCCGCCGACAAGGCCCTCGTGATCTTCCAGACGGACGGCGCCCCGGACGCGAAGACCCCCGCCACCCAGGCCCTGACGAACGCCGCGAAGACCCACCCGAACGTCTTCTTCTCCTTCGTCGCCTTCGGTGAGCACGACAACAAGGCCTTCGACTACCTCCGCAAGCTGAAGACCCCGAACACGTCCTTCTTCCACGCGGGCCCGACCCCCCGCGAGCTGACGGACGCCGAGCTGTACGAAGGCGTACTGGCAGGCTGGCGCCCGTAAGGGAACCCGCAGCCCCCAGATCCCCGTATGCCGCCCGCGTCCACCCCGTAAAACGGGAGGCGGGCGGCATACACACGTCGGCTACGATTTCAAGGTTCGTACCCGTAGCGACCTGGGAGCAGCCCCCGATGGCTCGACACCTCATCACCAGCGCCCTTCCGTACATCAACGGGATCAAGCACCTGGGCAACATGGTGGGGTCCATGCTCCCGGCGGACGTGTACTCCCGGTACCTCCGCCAGCGCGGCCACGACGTCCTGTACATCTGCGCGACCGACGAGCACGGCACCCCCGCCGAGCTGGCCGCCAAGGAGCGGGGCCTGGCGGTGGACGAGTTCTGCGCCCAGGCGCACGACGCGCAGAAGACGGTCTACGACGGCTTCGCGCTCGCCTTCGACTACTTCGGCCGCAGCTCCTCCGCCGAGAACCGGGACATCACCCAGCACTTCGCGCGGAAGCTGAACGAGAACGGCTTCATCGAAGAGCGGGCGATCCGCCAGGTCTACTCGCCCACCGACGGCCGCTTCCTGCCGGACCGCTACGTGGAGGGCACCTGCCCGCACTGCGGCTACGACAAGGCCCGCGGCGACCAGTGCGAGAACTGCACCCGCGTGCTGGACCCGACGGACCTGATCAACCCGCGCAGCGCGATCTCCGGCTCCACGGACCTGGAGGTCCGCGAGACCAAGCACCTCTTCCTGCTGCAGTCCAAGCTCCAGCACGAGGTCGAGGAGTGGGTGGCCCGGCACGAGCAGGACTGGCCGCAGCTGGCGTCCTCCATCGCCCGCAAGTGGCTGACCGAGGGCCTGCACGACCGCGCGATCACCCGTGACCTTGACTGGGGCGTGCCCGTCCCGGCGGACACCTGGCCGGAGCTGGCGGCCGAGGGCAAGGTCTTCTACGTCTGGTTCGACGCCCCGATCGAGTACATCGGCGCGACGAAGGAGTGGGCGGACCAGGACCCGGAGAACCGGGACTGGAAGTCCTGGTGGTACGAAGCCGACGACGCCGTCCGCTACACGCAGTTCATGGCGAAGGACAACGTCCCGTTCCACACGGTGATGTTCCCGGCGACCGAGCTGGGTGTGCGGGAGCCGTGGAAGAAGGTCGACTACGTCAAGGCGTTCAACTGGCTGACGTACTACGGCGGCAAGTTCTCCACCTCGCAGAAGCGCGGCGTCTTCACGGACCAGGCCCTCGACATCCTGCCCGCCGACTACTGGCGCTACTTCCTGATCGCCAACGCCCCCGAGTCGGACGACTCGTCCTTCACGTGGGAGCACTTCACCGCGACGGTGAACAAGGACCTGGCGGACACGCTGGGCAACTTCGTCAACCGCGTCCTGTCCTTCTCCCGCAAGCGCTTCGGCGACGAGGTCCCGGCGGGCGGCGAGCCCGGCGAGGCGGAGGCGCGCCTGGGCGAGGAGATCGCCGGGCTGCTCGCGGAGTACGAGACCCAGATGGAGGCGCTCCAGTTCCGCAAGGCGGCCGCCGCCCTGCGCGCCCTGTGGTCGGCCGGCAACTCCTACCTGGAGGAGAAGGCCCCCTGGCTGGAGATCAAGACCGACAAGGACGGCGCGGCCCTCACCCTGCGCACGGCGATGAACCTGATCCACCTCTACGCGGTGGTCTCGGAACCCTTCATCCCGGCCTCCTCGGCGGCAATGCGCGCGGCGTTCTCCCTCCCGGAGGACACCGCCACCTGGATCACCCAGGAAGAGGCCAAGTCCCTCTCCGCGGTCCCCACCGGCACCCCCTTCACCGTCCCCCCGGTCCTCTTCGCCAAGCTGACGGACGAGGACCTGGAGACGTACAAGGAGCGCTTCGGCGGCACGGACGCGTAACACCACTCGGGCGCACACGGGTCCGCGGGGGTCACACGCCCCCTGCGGACCCGTGCCCGTATGGAGGCCATCGGTACGCGCCTGCCGTCCGACTTCAAGGCGCTCGCCGAGTGGTACCCGGCGTTCGAGCTGGACGACTTCCTGGGCGTCTTCGTTCCCCGGCCCGGAGAGGAACGCGCCTGGGCCGGGGCAGACGAGGGGCCGTACTCGGACTACCCGGCCGACCTGCGTCCCCCTGAGCTCGTCTCGACGAACCTGCTGTCCTGGGGAGGCTCCATGGAAGGCGATTACTTCTTCTGGAGCGTGCTCGGCGACGACCCCGACCACTGGCCGGTCACCATCTGCTCCCGCAACGGCCCCTGGTGGCACTACGAGGGCGGAACGGTCCAGTTCCTGGCAGAGCTCGTCAACGGCACCCTGGAGCCCTGGGCACTCCCTCCGGTCGACCCCGAAGTCACCGGCTGGGGCGTCGCGGGCGGCGACTTGCAGGAAGCAGCCAGCTGAGGGCCCGCCGGCTCGACCTCGCTCCCACGGTCACCCGTGCGGAAGAGCTGATCACTACGGTCTCCGAGGGCGCGCCCGAGGGATGAAATCCCGGGCCGGAACCGAGCCCCGCGAGGTGACGGGGCGCTGGGTCTGGGAAAGTTCAGCCTGTCCGAGCAGCACAGGAACCGTCCCCTTGGCCACGCCGTGAACCTTCCCGACCCCCACCGCCGTCTTCTCGCCGATGTCGTCACCGCGGGGGCCCCGTACGGGCTCGTGCTGGCCGGGGGGTATGCCCTGCAGGCGCATGGGATCGTGCGGCGGGCGCACCGGAACCTGGACTTCGCGAGTGAGAGCGGGGTGGGGATGGAGGAGATCGCCCGGGGGCTCGCGGGGGCGTTGGAGGTGCGGGGGCGGAGGGTCGAGGTGCGGGGTGTCGGTTCGTTCGCCGCGCAGCTGGTCGTCGGCGATCCGCCGAGCGGGGAGACCGTCGAGCTGGCGCTGCACAAGGAGGCGCTGTGGGAGCCGCCCGAGCTGACGGAGTACGGGCCGTCGCTGTCGCTGGAGGACGCCGTCGGGACCAAGGTGCGGGCGTTGTACGACCGAGGGGCGGCCGTCGATCTCGTGGACGCGCGGGCCGCGGCCGGACGGTTCTCGTTGCCGGAGCTGGAGGAGCTGGGGCGGCGGCACGCGTACGACGTGTTCGATCTGCCCACGCTGCAGGCGCGGCTGACGGGGACCGACTTCTATCCGGACGGGGACTTCATCCGGTACGGGCTCACCCGACAGGACGTCTCCGACCTGCGCGCCTGGGCCCAGCACTGGTCCGACGACATCGGTGAACGGCTCCTGGAGGACGGCGCCGATCCGGATCAGGAAAGCGAAGAGAGCGAATAGAGAACGGAGACGGCCCGGCTCCCCTCAAGGAGCCGGGCCGTCTTACGCGCACCGCTTACTACTTCGGCTGCGGCTTCCTGATGTTCAGGTGCAGCTCCCGCAGGCGGGACTCGTCCAGCTCGGTCGGGGCGCCCATCATGAGGTCCTGGGCGTTGCCGTTGAGCGGGAAGGCGATCGTCTCGCGGATGTTGGGCTCGTCCGCGAGGAGCATGACGATGCGGTCGACGCCGGGGGCGATGCCGCCGTGCGGCGGGGCGCCGAAGCGGAACGCGCGGAGCATGCCGGCGAACTTGTCCTCGACCGTGTCACGGTCGTAGCCCGCGATCTCGAAGGCCTTGAGCATGATGTCCGGCTCGTGGTTCCGGATCGCGCCGGAGGACAGCTCGACGCCGTTGCAGACGATGTCGTACTGCCAGCCCAGGATGTCCAGCGGGTCCTGGGTCTCCAGGGCCTCCAGACCGCCCTGCGGCATCGAGAACGGGTTGTGGGAGAAGTCGATCTTCCCCGTCTCCTCGTCCTTCTCGTACATCGGGAAGTCGACGATCCAGCAGAAGCGGAAGACGCCGTCCTCGAACTGGCCCGCGCGCTTGGCCGCCTCGACGCGCACCGCGCCCATGATCTTGGAGACCTCGTCGAACTCGCCCGCGCCGAAGAACACCGCGTGGCCGGGGGCCAGCGACAGACGCTTGGTCAGCTCGGCGACGTTCTCCTCGGTGAGGAACTTGGCGATCGGGCCGGTCAGCGAACCGTCCTCGCCGACGCGGACCCAGGCCAGGCCCTGCGCGCCCTGCGAGACGGCGAACTCGCCGAGACCGTCGAAGAACTTGCGGCTCTGGCCCGCGACGTCCGGCACCGCGAGCGCGCGCACGTGCTTGCCCGCGAACGCCTTGAACGCCGAGCCCTCGAAGACGTCGGTGATGTCGACGAGCTCCAGCTTGGCGCGCAGGTCCGGCTTGTCGGAGCCGTACTTGAGCATCGCCTCGCGGAACGGGATGCGCGGGAACGGCGAGGTGACGTGGCGGCCGCCGCCGAACTCCTCGAACAGCTCCGTCATGAGCTTCTCGATCGGCTGGAAGATGTCCTCCTGCTCGACGAAGCTCATCTCGACGTCGAGCTGGTAGAACTCGCCCGGCGAGCGGTCGGCGCGGGCGTCCTCGTCGCGGAAGCAGGGCGCGATCTGGAAGTACCGGTCGAAGCCGGAGATCATCAACAGCTGCTTGAACTGCTGCGGCGCCTGCGGCAGGGCGTAGAAGCGGCCCGCGTGGACGCGCGAGGGCACGACGTAGTCGCGGGCGCCCTCGGGGGAGGTGGCGGACAGGATCGGCGTCGCCATCTCGTTGAAGCCCATCGCGGACATCTTCTGCCGCATGGCGGAGATGACCGCCGTGCGCAGCATGATGTTGCGGTGCATCCGCTCACGGCGCAGGTCCAGGAAGCGGTACTCCAGGCGCCGCTCCTCGTTCACGCCGTCCTCGGCGTTGATCGTGAAGGGCAGCGGGGCGGCGGCGCCGAGCAGCTCGACCTCCGCGACCTCGACCTCGACCTCACCGGTGGGCAGCTCGGGGTTCACGTTCTCGGTTCCACGTGAAACAACGCGGCCGTCGATGCGGACCGTGGACTCCTTGGAGATGGAGTCCAGGGCCTCGTACGCGGGGGTGCCGGGGCGGGCGACCAGCTGCGTGATGCCGTAGTGGTCACGCAGATCGATGAAGAGGATGCCGCCCAGGTCGCGACGATTGTGCAGCCAGCCACTGAGCCGGACGTCGGTGCCGACGTCAGAGGCGCGGAGCTGGCCGCAGGTGTGGGACCTGTACCGATGCATCGTCGTTCATCGTCCTTTGCGCTTCGGGGTACCGAGATTGCTCTCTCTCGGCTGTGTACGGGCACGGGGCCCGGACCCATCAAGGGTACCGGGCAGGCCAAGATCGGCTCCCCACCATTACGGTCCGCACTGCCGTCCGCCGATCCACGGTGGCAGCCCAGGGTCACCTCTTCTTAAAGTGGGGCAATGCGCACTGGCGAGCCGCTTCCGTCCACGGGGGACATCCTCGCCGCCCTCGCGACCGGACTGTGGCACTGGGACACGGCGACGGAACTGGTCACCGTGGACGCGGAGGCGGCACGGCTGCTCGGCCTCCCCGCGCGCCCCACCACTCTCACCGAGGCCCAGGCCCGCGCCCGGCTGCACCCCGACGACTGGAACGAGATCACCGGGGTGGTGCCGCTCGCGGTGGCCGAGGGCACGCTGGCCGAGGTGCGCATCCGGATCATCGACGAGCAGGGGCACGTCCTCCGGGTCGTACGCAGCCGCTCCAAGCCGTCGTACGACCGTGAGCGGCACGCGTACGAACTGATCGGCACCCTCCAGGAGGTGACCGAGCCCGCGCCGGGCACGTCGTCGGCGCGCAGCGCGGTCACCGGGGACTGGCGGCGCTCGCGCGAGGCGTTCCTGCTGGACGCGGGCCGGGCGCTGGCCGAGGCGCGCTCCACGGAGGAGGTGCTGCGGGTCGCGGCCGGCCTGTCGATGCCGGGGTTCTCCCCGGACGGCCTCGCGGTGTTCGGCGTGGAGGGCGAGCGGCTGACGATCATCGGCCACCACGGCTACGCGCCCGGCGACGACGGCCCCTTCACCCATATGCCGCTGAGCACCAACTATCCGGCCGCCGAGGTCGTCCGCACCGGCCGCGCCGTCTATCTCTCCTCGCCCGGCGACTACCGGGACCGCTATCCGGCCGCCTGGCCGCTGGCCGAGCAGTTCGGGCGCCGTTCGTGGGCGTTCCTGCCGCTGACGGCGGGCGGGCACACGATGGGCGCCTGGATGGCGGCGTTCAGCTATCCGGTGGCGTTCACCCCGGACGAGCGGGCCGTGCTCACCACCGTGGCCCGGATGCTCGCGCAGGCGCTGTCGCGGGCGAGCGCCGCCGAGACCCAGCGGGAGCTGACCGAGGGCCTCCAGCGCTCCATGCTGCCCTCGCTGATCGCCGGGATACCCGGCATGAACGTGGCCGCCCGCTACATACCGACCGGCGGCGGCCTCCAGGTCGGCGGCGACTGGTACGACATGATCCCGCTGCCCGGCGGGGCCACCGGGCGCAGTACCGACGGCGGCAGGTTCGCGCTGGTCATCGGGGACGTGCAGGGGCACGACGTACGGGCGGCGGGGCTGATGGGCCAGCTGCGCATCGCCCTGCGCGCCTACGCCGCCGAGGGGCACCGCCCGGACGCCGTGCTCTCCCGCGCCTCCCGCTTCCTGCACGGCATCACGCACGACGAGGAGCTGGCCCAGCTGCGCTTCGCGACCTGTCTGTACGCGGAGGCCGACCCGGCGACGGGCCGCCTGGAGGTCGCCCGCGCCGGGCACCCGGACCCGGTGGTCCGGATGGCGGACGGCACGGTGATGACCCGGCCGACGGCGGGCGGGCCGCCACTGGGCGTCGATCCGGACGCCGACTATCCGACGACCCGGTTCACCCTGGAGCCGGGCGAGACGATGATGCTGTGCACCGACGGGCTGATCGAGACCGGCGGCCACGACATGGAGAGCGGCTGGCGGCGCGTCCGCGCGATCCTGGAGGAGCACGCCGTCTCGGACGCGGACCGCGAGCGCGGTCTGGAGGAGCTGGCGGACGCGCTGGTGCAGGGCGTGCACGGGCCCTCCTCCCACCACACGACGGGCCCGCTGACCGACCGCCGCGAGGACGACATCGCGGTCCTGCTGCTGTACCGGGGCGAGGAGCCCGAGCGGGAGGAGACGGCCCGCACCCGGGTGCGCAGCACGCTGCTGTCGGTCGCGCAGGACGAGCCCGAGCGGATCGCGGAGGCCCGCCAGTATCTGCGCGAGCTGCTGCACGACTGGGTCTCCCCGGACCAGGTGGACTCGGCGGTGCTGCTGGTCTCCGAGCTGATCACCAACGTGCTGGTGCACACCGACGCGGACGCGCTGCTGCTCGCCGAGATCTTCGGGCAGAGCGGGGCGCGACGGCTGCGGGTCCAGGTCACCGACACCGGCGCCGATCTGCCGCACAAGCGCCGCCCGGGCGAGCTGGCCTCCTCGGGCCGGGGCCTGATGCTGATCGAGCTGCTGGCCGACGCCTGGGGGGTCGAGCCGCAGGGCAAGGGCAAGAGCATCTGGTTCGAGCTGTACGAGCAGGACGGGGAGGGCGGGGAAGGCGGGGGCGCGGCCGCCGTGGAGTGGGGCCTGTCCGACGAGCTCTAGGTCCTGTCGGTCTGGGACTGCTCGTCGTACCGGGTGCGCAGTACGCCCACGATTCCGAAGAACGCCGCCGTGAGCGGAACCGCGAGCAGCATGCCGAGGATGCCCGCGACCGAGGCCCCGGCGGTGATCGTCAGCATCACCACGGCCGGGTGCATCTGGACGGTACGGCTCTGGATGGCCGGCTGGAGGACGTGGCCCTCCAGCACCTGTACGGCGAGGACGACCCCGAGCGCCCACAGGGCGATGACGAAGCCCCGGTCCGCGAGTGCGACCAGGACGGCGACGGCGCCGGAGAGGAAGGCGCCGAGGTAGGGGATGTAGGCGCTGACGAAGACGAGCGCGCCGAGCCCGACCGCGCCGGGTACGCGCAGGATCAGCAGGCCGATGGTGATGCAGACGGCGTCGATGAGCGCGATGAGCGTCGTCCCGCGCATGAAGCCCTCGATCGCCTCGAAGGCGCGGCGGGCCATGGCCTCCATCAGGTCGGCGGTGCCGCCGGGGGCGAGGGTGCGCAGCGCCTTGAGGGCGCGGTGGGAGTCGCGGAGGAAGAAGAACACGAGGAGCAGGGCGAGTACGGCGATGGCGATGGACTCGCCGACGATGCTGACGCCGCTGATGACGTTGGAGACCGCCGTGCCGCCGAACTTCTCCAGCAGCTTGCGGGAGTTGGCGGCGAGGTCGTCGAGTCCGGTGCCCGCGGCCCCGAAGTGCCGGGCGACGGCCTTCGCGGCGTCCCTCAGCGAGGTGACGATCTGGTCGCCGGTGTCCACGAGGGCTGCTACGACGATGTAGACCGCGCCGCCGACCACGGCGACGACTGCCACGCAGGTGAGGGCCGCGGCGAGGCTGGCGTTCAGCCTGGCCCTGACCATCCAGCGGTACAGGGGGCCCAGGAGGGCGGTGCCCAGCAGGGCGAGGAGTACGGGGACGACCGCTGTCCTCAGCTCGCCGCACAACCGGATGCCGACCCAGCCGACCCCGGCGATGAGCAGCAGGACGACACACCAGGCCGCGAAGCGGCGGACGGGGTCGGGCAGTAGCGACACCTGTCCAGCGGATCATGGGCCGGCCTCGGCTGTCGTGCTGCGGCGGGCCGGGCGGGTGAGGGCGCCGTCTCTCCACGCACCGTCTCCCAGGGGGCTCCCACCCCCTGGACCCCCGGCCTATGCCCACCCACCACCCGACTCGGTGGGCCGAAAAGTGGGCCACCAAAACGCCGCCGCCCGGCAGACGCCGTTGTCTGCCGGGCGGCGGGGTTCACAAGCGGGCGGATCTCACGCCTCCGGGCCCGTCTCCGTCATCCCGTGGACCGCGGGGACCGTGCCGAGGCGGCCCTTCTGGAAGTCCTCGAAGGCCTGCATGAGCTGTTCCTTGGTGTTCATGACGAACGGGCCGTAGTGGGCCATGGGCTCACGGATGGGCTGTCCGCCGAGGAGGACGACCTCGAGGTCGGGGGTGTGGGCGTCCTGCTTCTCGTCGGCGCGGACGGTCAGCGAGGAGCCGGCGCCGAAGACGGCGGTCTGGCCCATGTGGACCGGGCGGCGCTCCACGCCGACCGAGCCACGGCCCGCGAGCACGTACGCCAGGCCGTTGAAGTCCTCGCGCCAGGGCAGGGTGATCTCGGCGCCCGGCGCCAGGGTCGCGTGGACCATGACGATCGGGGTGTGCGTGATGCCGGGGCCCTCGTGGCCGTCCAGCTCACCGGCGATGACGCGCAGCAGCGCGCCGCCGTCCGGGGAGGTGAGCAGCTGCACGCTGCCCGCGCGGATGTCCTGGTAGCGGGGGGCCATCATCTTGTCCTTGGCCGGGAGGTTCACCCACAGCTGGAGCCCGTGGAAAAGACCGCCCGAGACGACGAGCTGCTCCGGCGGAGCCTCGATGTGCAGCAGGCCGGAGCCCGCCGTCATCCACTGGGTGTCGCCGTTGGTGATGGTGCCGCCACCGCCGTTGGAGTCCTGGTGGTCGAAGACGCCGTCGATGATGTAGGTCACGGTCTCGAAGCCGCGGTGCGGGTGCCAGGGGGTGCCCTTGGGCTCGCCCGGCGCGTACTCCACCTCACCCATCTGGTCCATCATGATGAACGGGTCGAGGTGGCGGTAGTTGATTCCGGCGAACGCCCGGCGCACCGGGAAGCCCTCGCCTTCGAAACCGCTCGGAGCGGTCGTGACGGTCAGCACCGGACGCGACACGGCGTCGGCGGGAGCGGTCACACGGGGCAGCGTCAACGGGTTCTCGACGGTCACTGCGGGCATGGTCGGTACCTCCTTGTGGGACCACTTTAGTTGAGCGTTGAACTTTCTGCCACTCACAACAGAGCGGGCCCGGAGGAAATTCCCTCCGGGCCCGGGGTGGGGTGGGTCACCCCGTCAGCCGCCGTAGGCGAAGCAATGGCGGCTAGCCGCCGTACATGCGGCGCATCGCGAACTCGACCATCTGCTCCACGGCCTTCGCGTCGAACACCATCCGGTGCTCGCCCTCCATGTCGACCACGAAGCCGTAGCCGGTCGGGAGGAGGTCGATCACCTCGGCGCCGGTGATCACGAAGTACTTGGACTCCTTGCCCGCGTACCGCCGCAGCTCCTTGAGCGAGGTGAACATCGGGATCACCGGCTGCTGGGTGTTGTGCAGGGCGAGGAAGCCCGGGGTGTCGCCGCGCGGGCAGTACACCTTGGACGTGGCGAACACCTGCTGGAAGTCCTCGGCGGACATCGAGCCCGTGGTGAACGCGCGCACCGCGTCCGCGAGGGAGGGCGCCGACGGCTCGGGGTAGAGCGGCGGCTGCTGGCCGTATCCGCCGACACCGCCCGGCATCTGCTGCTGCGGTGGGACGTACTGCTGCTGAGCGCCCACGTTCTGGTCGTAGCCGTACATGCGCGCAAGCCTATCGAGCCGGAGCCCCGGCGCCAGGGGGTGTCGGGGGCCCGGGCCGACGGGCGCCCCGGGGCCGGGCAGAGCCTCCGCGCGGCGAACCCCCGCGGGGTTGCTTCTTATTACCGACGGGTAGCATCATCGGAGCTACTAGTTGGTACGTGAACCAGATGCGAGGAGTCAGTGCCTCGCCGAGACCTGACGGAGTCACCATGGGGCACTACAAGTCCAATCTCCGCGACATCGAGTTCAACCTCTTCGAAGTCCTCGGCCGCGACAAGCTCTACGGCACCGGCCCCTTCGAGGAGATGGACACCGACACCGCCAAGTCCGTCCTGGCGGAGCTGACCCGGCTCTCGGAGAACGAGCTGGCGGAGTCCTTCGTGGACGCCGACCGCAACCCGCCGGTCTTCGACCCCGAGACGAACACCGCGCCGGTCCCGGCGTCCTTCAAGAAGAGCTACAAGGCCTTCATGGACTCCGAGTACTGGCGCCTCGGCCTGCCCGAGGAGATCGGCGGCACCAACACCCCGCCGTCCCTGATCTGGGCGTACGCGGAGCTGGTACTCGGCGCCAACCCCGCCATCTGGATGTACTCCTCCGGCCCGGCGTTCGCGCGCATCCTCTTCGAGGAGGGCACCGAGGAGCAGAAGAAGTGGGCCTCGATCGCGGTCGAGAAGACCTGGGGCTCCACCATGGTGCTGACCGAGCCGGACGCCGGTTCGGACGTGGGTGCGGGCCGCACCAAGGCGGTCCAGCAGGAGGACGGCTCCTGGCACATCGAGGGCGTGAAGCGCTTCATCACCTCCGGTGAGCACGACATGGAGGAGAACATCCTCCACTACGTGCTGGCGCGTCCCGAGGGCGCCGGTCCCGGCACCAAGGGCCTCTCCCTCTTCCTCGTCCCGAAGTTCCTCTTCGACGGCGAGTCCGGCGAGCTGGGCGAGCGCAACGGCGTCTACGCGACCAACGTCGAGCACAAGATGGGCCTCAAGGCCTCCAACACCTGCGAGATGACCTTCGGCGACCGCCACCCCGCCAAGGGCTGGCTGATCGGCGACAAGCACGACGGCATCCGCCAGATGTTCCGCATCATCGAGTTCGCCCGCATGATGGTCGGCACGAAGGCGATCTCCACGCTGTCGACGGGCTACCTCAACGCGCTGGAGTACGCCAAGGAGCGCGTCCAGGGTCCGGACCTGGCGAACTTCATGGACAAGGCCGCGCCCAAGGTCACCATCACGCACCACCCCGACGTGCGCCGCTCGCTGATGACGCAGAAGGCGTACGCGGAGGGCATGCGCGCCCTCGTCCTCCACACCGCCTCCGTCCAGGACGCGATCGCGGTCAAGGAGGCGAACGGCGAGGACGCCTCCACCGAGCACGCGCTGAACGACCTGCTCCTGCCGATCGTCAAGGGCTACGGCTCCGAGAAGGGCTACGAGCAGCTCGCCCAGTCGCTCCAGACCTTCGGCGGCTCCGGGTTCCTCCAGGAGTACCCGATCGAGCAGTACATCCGCGACGCGAAGATCGACACCCTCTACGAGGGCACCACGGCGATCCAGGGCCAGGACTTCTTCTTCCGGAAGATCGTCCGCAACCAGGGCGCCGCGCTGAACTCGCTCGCCGAGGACATCAAGAAGTTCCTGGCGCTCGGCACCGGCGGCGAGGAGCTGGCGGGCGCCCGCGAGCACCTGGCCAAGGCGGCCGTGGAGCTGGAGGCCATCGTCGGTCTGATGCTGACCGACCTCGCGGCCACCGAGCAGGACGTCAAGAACATCTACAAGGTGGGCCTCAACACCACCCGCCTGCTGCTCGCCTCCGGCGACGTGATCGTCGGCTACCTGCTGCTGCGCGGTGCCGCCGTCGCCGCCGAGAAGCTGGAGACCGCGTCCGCCAAGGACAAGGCGTTCTACACCGGCAAGATCGCGGCGGCGAAGTTCTTCGCGGCCAACGTCCTGCCCGGCGTGACCCTGGCCCGCAAGGTCGCCGGCACCGTCGACCTGGACCTGATGGAGCTGGACGAGGCGGCCTTCTAAGCTCTCGCACTCCGGCTCTTCCCCAACTGCCGCGGGCCCGCTCCCCTCTTGCCGGGAGCGGGCCCGCGCACGTCGTTAAGGTAAACGCCATGAGCGCACCGTCCCGCTTCGACCGCGGCCACACCGACGACCTGATGACCTTCCTCGCGGCAAGTCCGACGCCGTACCACGCCGTGGCGAACGCCGCCGCGCGGCTGGAGAAGGCGGGCTTCCGGCAGGTCGCCGAGACCGACGCCTGGGACACCCCGGCGGGCACCGGCACCGGTGGCCGGTATGTGCTGCGGGGCGGCGCGATCATCGCCTGGTACGTCCCCGAGGGCGCCGAGCCGCACACCCCGTTCCGGATCGTCGGCGCGCACACCGACTCCCCGAGCCTCAGGATCAAGCCGCAGCCGGACAGCGGCGCGCACGGCTTCCGGCAGGTCGCGGTGGAGATCTACGGCGGCCCGCTGATGAACTCCTGGCTCGACCGCGACCTCGGCCTCGCCGGGCGGCTGACCCTGCGCGACGGCTCCACTGTCCTCGTCGACGTGGACCGGCCGCTGCTGCGCGTGCCCCAGCTCGCCATCCACCTGGACCGCACGGTGAGCGCCGACGGCCTCAAGCTCGACAAGCAGCGCCACCTCCAGCCCGTGTGGGGCCTCGGCGACGACGTCCGCGAGGGCGACCTGATCGCCTTCCTGGAGGAGGAGGCCGGTCTTGACGCCGGTTCGGTCACCGGGTGGGACCTGATGACGTACCCCGTCGAGCCGCCCGCCTACCTGGGCCGCGACCGCGAACTGGTCGCCGGGCCCCGCATGGACAACCTGCTCTCCGTGCACGCCGGTACGGCCGCGCTGATCGCCGCCGCGACCTCGGGCGCCCCGCTCCCGCACATCCCGGTGCTGGCCGCCTTCGACCACGAGGAGACCGGCTCGCAGTCCGACACCGGCGCCGACGGCCCGCTGCTCGGCACCGTCCTGGAGCGTTCCGTGCTCGCCCGGGGCGGCACCTTCGAGGACCGCGCCCGCGCCTTCGCCGGGACCGTGTGCCTCTCCTCCGACACCGGCCACGCCGTGCACCCCAACTACGCGGAGCGGCACGACCCGACGCACCACCCGCGCCTCAACGGCGGCCCGATCCTCAAGGTGAACGTCAACAACCGCTACGCCACGGACGGTTCGGGGCGCGCCCTGTTCGCCGCCGCCTGCGAGCGCGCCGGAGTGCCGTACCAGACCTTCGTCTCGCACAACTCGATGCCCTGCGGCACCACCATCGGACCGATCACCGCGGCCCGGCACGGGATCACCACGGTCGACATCGGCGTGGCGATCCTGTCCATGCACAGCGTGCGCGAACTGTGCGGCGCCGACGACCCGTTCCTCCTCGCGAACGCCCTCGCGGCGTTCCTGGAGGGCTAGTTGGGCTGATGCCGGGTACCCGAGCGGGACCGGAGATTCCGGAACCGTGAAGGGGAGGCGAGTCCTCATGGGTCTCGGAGGCTGCATCATCCTGATCGCCGTGGGCGCGATCCTCACGTTCGCCACCGACTGGCACATGAACGGGGTCAACCTCGACCTGGTCGGCGTCATCTTCATGGCCACCGGCCTGATCGGGCTGGCCACGTTCAGCGGGATCGCCCGCCGCAGGCGCGTGGTGGTGCCCCCGACGACCCCGGTCGTCGAGGAGGAACCGCATCACCACCACCACGCGCACCGCGACGGGTACAACGACGGCTACGGCGTCTGAGCGGCCGGGACTTGAGGAGTCCCGGCCCCAACTCGGCTGTTCCTAGCGCTCGTCCATCCCGGCGAGGACCAACGGCAGCCGGTCCGCGCCCGCTTCGGTGAGGCGGACCGGGACGCCCCAGTCCTGCTGGTGGACATGGCAGGCCGGGTACTCGTTGGCCGGGTCGTCGTCGCAGGACGCGGCCATCGCCGAGACGTGCAGGATGCCCTCGGTGACGGCCGGGTTCAGCTCCAGCTCGCGGCTCAGGTCCGTGTCCGCGCCCTCGCCCTTGAGCAGCAGCTCGGGCGGGGTGGAGGAGACGAGCAGGCGGGTCGAGGGGCCGTAGCGCAGGTCGAGCTTCTGGCCCGCCGGGGCCTGGAAGATCACGTCCAGGAGCAGCCGGCCGGGAGCCACCTCGGTCGCGGCGCGCTGGGTGCGGTGGGCGACCGCCTCCACCCGGACCGCCTCCTCGGGCAGCCGCAGCCGGGTCAGCCGGTGCCGGGCCGACTCGACGACCACGATGTCCTCGCCCACCAGCACGGCGTCGCTCGGCTCGCGCAGATCGGTCGCCAGCGTGGTGACCTCGCCGGTCGCGGGGTCGAAGCGGCGCAGGGCGTGGTTGTAGGTGTCGGAGACGGCGACCGAGCCGTCCGGGAGCGCGGTGACGCCCAACGGGTGCTGGAACAGGGCCTGTTCGGCGGCACCGTCACGGTGTCCGAAGTCGAAGAGGCCGGTGCCGACCGCCGTGTGCACATGGCCTTCGAGGTCCACCCAGCGCAGCGCGGAGTTCTCGGAGTCCGCCAGCCAGAGCCGGTCCTCGGTCGCGGCGAGACCGGAGGGCTGCGCGAACCAGGCCTCGGTGCCGGGGCCGTCGACCAGGCCCTCGTTGGTGGTACCGGCCGCGACCTCGACGGTGCCCGCCGCCGGGTCGTACGTCCACAGCTGGTGGACGCCCGCCATGGCGATCCACACCTTGCCGCCGAAGACGGCGACGTCCCACGGGGAGGACAGCGCGGTCTCGCGGGCCGGGCCCGAGGTCGGGTTGCTCTGCATCCACTGCTTGCCGGTGCCCGCCAGGGTGGTCACCTCGCCGGTGGCGAGGTCGAGGCGGCGCAGGGCGTGGTTCACGGTGTCGGCGACGACCACCGCGCCGTCGTCCAGGAGCGCGAGGCCCTGGGGCTCGTTGAAGGACGCCTGCTCGGCACCGCCGTCCGCCAGACCCCGGTCGCCGGAGCCGATGCGGCGCACGACGGTCTCGCCGTCCTGCTCCAGCTCGACCAGCTGGTGCCGGGTGGTGTCGCTGACCAGGAAGTTCCCGGAGGGCAGCAGCAGCACCTTGCCGGGGAAGCGGAGGACGGTCGGCTCGGGCTCGGGCGCCACGTACGGGCCGTCGCCCCGGCGCAGGGTGCCCTTGGCCTCGTGCTCGGCCTCCAGCTCCTCGACCAGCTTCTCGATCGCGTGCGCGTGGCCCTCACCGGCGTGCTGCGCGACGACGTACCCCTCGGGGTCGATCACCACGAGCGTCGGCCAGGCGCGCACCGCGTACTGCTTCCAGGTGGCCAGCTCCGGGTCGTCGAGCACCGGGTGCTCCACGCCGTACCGCTCCACCGCGTCCACCACGGCCTGGTGCTCGGCCTCGTGGACGAACTTCGGCGAGTGCACGCCGATGATCACCACGGTGTCCCGGTGCCGCTCCTCCAGCTCGCGCAGCTCGTCCAGGACGTGCAGGCAGTTGATGCAGCAGAAGGTCCAGAAGTCCAGGACGACGATGCGTCCACGCAGGTCGGCGAGGGTGTACTGCTGGTCGCCCGTGTTCAGCCAGCCACCCTTGCCGATCAGCTCGGGGGCGCGGACACGGGTACGACGAGGTGCGGAGTCGGTCATGTGTCAAGGGTGCCACTCGCGTGCGAACACCCCGTAACCGCCGTACGACGTCACGCTCGGCGCGCGGCCGGTCACCGGCGGGCGGGGTCCGGGCGCGCGGCCGGTCACCAGCGGGCGAGCAGGGTCTCCTCGCCGCCCCGGTAGCGGTACATCCAGGTGCTCCCCGGTGCGGCCGCCCCGCTCAGGTAGGCGACGACCGGGTCCCGCTGCACGGGGCTGTCCAGGGCGCCGAGCAGCTCCAGGGCCTCGGCCAGGGGGAAGAAGGCGGCCCGCTCGATGTCGCTGTCCTCCGGCGCGACCTCCCCCTCCCACCGGTCGATCTCGAAGGCGACGGCCAGTGCGGAGGGGTGGCTCTCGGAGTCGATGTGCAGGAGGAAGGCGGTGCGCACCGGGTCGTCCACCAGGAGCCCGGTCTCCTCGCGCAGCTCGCGCCGGAGCGCCTCGTGCATCAGCTCGCCGTCCTCGACCCCGCCGCCGGGCAGCGACCAGAGCGCTTCGCCGTGGGCGCCGAGAGCCTCCCTTACAAGCAGCACCTCCTCGCCCCGGCGGACGATGCCGATGGCGAGCTGCACCCGGGGCGCCGGGGCCTTCGACTCCGCTGTCATACAGCCGACCGTACGGGACGGGGTCAGTCCAGCGCGTGGCCCGTCGTCGCGTCCACGTGGTCCGGGATCTCCTCGTGCCGGTCGCCGACGCTGAGCGTGCCGGTGGGTTCGAGGACCAGGATCTCGGTGGGGACGGGGGCGTACGGCTTGTGCTCGGTGCCGCGCGGGACGGTGAAGACGGAGCCCTTCGGCAGCTTCACCGTGCGCTCACCGGCGGGCTCGCGCAGGGAGATGTGCAGCTCGCCGGAGAGCACGAGGAAGAACTCGTCGGTGTCGTCGTGCGCGTGCCAGAGGTGTTCGCCCTCCACCTTGGCGACGCGGACGTCGTAGTCGTTGACCGACGTGACGATGCGCGGGCTCCACTGGTCGGAGAAGGAGGCGAGGACCGTCTCCAGGGACTGGGGTTCGCTGGTTGCCATGGCTCCATGCTGCGGGCGCGCGCCGGGGTCGCACGAGTGCTAGAAATCGCACATGGCGCAAGAATCCTGTCAGCCGGTAGGGCCGCCGCGTCCCCATCGGGTCGCCGTGATCGTGGACGAGGGCACCAACCCCTTCGAGATGGGCGTCGCCACCGAACTGTTCGGCCTGCCCCGCCCGGAGCTGGGGCTGCCGGGGCCGCTGTACGAGGTCACGCTGTGCACGCCCACCCCCGAGGTGCGGATGAACCACGGCTTCTTCACGCTGGCCGGGGTGCCGGGCCTGGAGGCGGCGGCCGAGGCGGACACCCTGATCGTGCCGGGGCGCCCGGACAACGTGGTCCCGCGCCGCCCCGCCGTCCTGGACGCCATCCGCGACGCGCACGCGCGCGGCACCCGCGTCGTCAGCTTCTGCACCGGCACCTTCGCTCTCGCGGAGGCGGGCCTGCTGGACGGCCGCCGGGCCACCACCCACTGGCGCTGGGTGGACACCTTCCGGGACCTGCACCCGAAGGTCCTGCTGGAGCCGGACGTGCTCTACGTGGACGACGGTGACGTGCTCACCGCGTCCGGCAGCGCCGCCGCGCTCGACCTCGGGCTGCACATCTGGCGCGCCGACCACGGCGCCGAGATCGCCAACGCCGTCTCCCGCCGCCTGGTCTTCGCCGCCCACCGCGACGGCGGACAGCGGCAGTTCGTGGAGCGCCCGCTGCCCGAGATCCCCGACGGCTCGCTCGGCCCACTGCTGGCCTGGGCGCAGGAACGGCTCGGCGACCCCCTGACGGTGGCGGACCTGGCCGCCCGCGCGGCCCTCTCCCCGGCCACCCTGCACCGCCGCTTCCGTACGCGGCTGGGCACGACCCCGCTGGCCTGGCTCACCGGCGAGCGGGTGGCGCTGGCCTGCCGGCTGATCGAGCGGGGCGAGCTGCGCCTGGACGTGGTGGCGGCGCGCAGCGGCCTCGGTACGGCGGCCAATCTGCGGGCCCGGCTGCGGCGCGAGACGGGGCTGAGCCCGTCGGAGTACCGCAGGCGCTTCGGTCCGCCGGACGGAACGGTGCGGACTGGCGGGGCGGTGAGGGCGGACGGGGCGGTGAGGAACGGCCCCCGCCGGGGAACCGGTCCCTCATGAGATTCCTCGTACGCGACCGCGTCTTCGGCATCGGTGACGACTACTGGATCGAGGACGACCAGGGCCGCAAGGTCTACCTCGTCGACGGCAAGGCCCTCCGGCTGCGCGACACCTTCGAGCTGAAGGACGCCCAGGGCCGCGTCCTGATCGACATCCACAAGAAGATGTTCGCCCTGCGCGACACCATGGTGATCGAACGGGACGGCGAGGGCCTGGCCACCGTCAAGCGCAAGCACTTCTCCCTGCTGCGCAACCACTACCGCGTCCACCTGACCGACGGCACCGAACTCGACGTCAGCGGCAAGATCCTCGACCGCGAGTTCGCGATCGAGTACGACGGCGAACTCCTCGCCGTGATCTCCCGCCGTCTGCTGACGGTGCGGGAGACCTACGGCGTGGACGTCGTACGGGACGACGCGGACCCGGCGCTCCTGATCGCGGTGGCGGTCTGTGTGATCCACCTGGCGGAGAAGGAGCGGGAGGACGGGTAACGCGCGAAGGGGCTTTCAGCGGCGTGGGGGTTCCAGGCCGAGCACCCGGTCCTTGAGGGCGGGGAACTGCTCGCGGGTCTCGGCGACCTTCGCGGGGTCGAACTCGACCGTGAGGACCTCTTCGTCCGCGCCCGCCTCGGCCAGCACCTCGCCCCACGGATCGACCACGATCGAGTGACCCGCCTGCGGAACTCCGGCGTGCGTACCGGCCGTTCCACAGGCGAGCACGAACGCCTGGTTCTCGACCGCCCGCGCCTGAGCCAGCAGCGTCCAGTGCGCGCGCCGCCGTTCGGGCCAGCCCGCCGGGAGCACCAGGGTCTCGGCACCGGCGGCGGTCAGGGAGCGGAAGAGTTCGGGGAAGCGGAGGTCGTAGCAGGTGCCGAGGCCGAGCGTGGTGTCCGGCAGCCGGACCGTGACCAGGTCGCTGCCCGCGCCCATCAGCACGGCCTCGCCCTGGTCGAAGCCGAAGCGGTGGATCTTGCGGTAGGCGGCGGCCAGGTCGCCGGAGGGGGAGAAGACGAGCGAGGTGTTGTAGAGGGTGCCGTCGGGGTCGCGTTCCGGGATCGACCCGGCGTGCAGCCACACGCCCGCGTCGGCGGCGGCCTTGGCCATCGCCTCGTGGGTGGGGCCCTCCAGCGGCTCGGACTCGGTCCCGAAGTCCTCGTAGGCGAAGGCGCCGGTGGTCCACAGTTCGGGCAGGACCACGAGGTCCGCACCGGCCTGCTCGCGCACCAGTGCGACCGCGCGTTGTCGCCGGTCAGCCACTGATTCACGGTCGTCCACGGCGATCTGGATCAGCGAGGCGCGCACACTACCACCGTCCTGGCATTCGAGTCGTTCCCACGGGCCTACGATCGTCACACGAAAGCACTGCCTGGGGGCCTCGGGGCAGCGTAACTTGGGGGTCTCCCCCGCTCGAGCGAAGCCGAGAGCGGAGGAGTCCCCAGACACCACCGAGTGCAGCCGCCGCCCGCCGGCAAGCCGTTCGATCCTGCCCGTGTACCGACCGCCGAGGGGTTCCCGTTCCGTGAGTCTGCATCCCACCCTCCAGCCCTACGCCGATGCCTGGACCCACTCCGTCGACGCGATATCCGAGCTGGTCAACCCCCTTGTCGAGGGGGAGTGGAACCGGCGCACGCCCTGCCCCGGCTGGTCGGTGCGGGACGTGGTCTCGCACGTCATCGGCCTGGACTGCGAGATGCTCGGCGACCCCCGGCCGATCCACGCGCTGCCCCGCGACCTCTTCCACGTCACCAACGAGCAGCAGCGGTACATGGAGATGCAGGTCGACGTACGCCGCCATCACACGGCGCCCGAGATGACGTCCGAGCTGGAGTACACGATCATCCGGCGCAACCGCCAGCTGCGCAACGAGTCCCGTGAGCCGGGCACGCTGGTGCGCGGGCCGTTCGGCAAGGAGATCACCCTCGAAGAGGCCATGCGGCGGCGGGCGTTCGACGTCTGGGTGCACGAGCAGGACCTGCGCACCGCCCTCGGCCGTCCCGGCAACCTCGACTCCCCGGGTGCCCACGTCACCCGCGACGTGCTCCTCCTCGCGCTCCCCAAGGTCGTCGCCAAGAACGCGGACGCGCCCCGCAGTTCGGCCATCGTCTTCGACGTCCACGGTCCCATCGAGTTCCTGCGCACCATCCGCGTCGACATCCAGGGTCGCGGCACCCTCGAAACCGCCCCCGCCCTCGGCCCCGCCGCCTCCTTCACCCTCGACTGGGAGACCTACTTCAGGCTCGCCTGCGGCCGGGTGACCCCGGAGTCGGTCACGGACCGGGTGAAGACGGAGGGCGACCCGGAACTGGTGTCGGCGATACTGCGGAACTTCACCATCACGCCGTAGCCTCCGGCGGTTCGGCGGGGGCGTCGTCGAGGTGGTGCGGTGGAGCTGCCTCGGCGCTGCGGTGCTCCTGCGGTGCGGGCCAACGGGGCGGCCGCTGCCGCGGGTGGGACGCCCCCTTCCCCAGACAGTCACCCCGGCGCCGCAGGCCGGTGCGACGGGTGCTCGCCCGCCGGGGCGGAAGCCCCGTGCGCCGACTACCGGGGCCCTATCACGTGCCCCCGGTACCGGCGGCCGCCCCACCCCGTCACGCCCCCGCGTACGGCCGGACCCACCCCGTCGTCACGCCCCCCCCGTGGGCGGGATCGGCTCCACGCACCAAACCCGCCCCCTCGCCCCTCACCTCGCTGGTACCACCGGCACGGGCCGCATCCCGCACCCTGTCACACCGCCCGCAGCCGACCCCACCCCTCACGCCGCAGGCACATGCACCGTTTCCACCCGGCTCGCCACCAGCCGCTCCCGTTCACGCCGAGCCGCGCGACCCCGCAGGCGGAGGATCTGGACGATGCCGACGGCCTGGAGGACGAAGACCGCGGAGAAGGCGACGGCGTAGTCGTCGCCGGTGGCGTCCAGGAGGACGCCGATCGCGAACAGGGTCGTCATGGAGGCGACGAAGCCGCCCATGTTGGTGATGCCGGAGGCGGTGCCCTGGCGCTCGGGCGGGTTGGCGGGGCGGGCGAAGTCGAAGCCGAGCATGGAGGCGGGACCGCAGGCGCCGAGGACCACGCAGAGGACGAGGAGCAGCGCCAGGGGGGCGTGGTCGCCGGGCCAGGCGAGGGTGAGCGCCCAGAACAGGGCGGTCGCGGCGACCGTGCCGAGGGCCAGCGGCAGCCGGGCCGCGTGGTGCCGGGCGACGATCTGGCCGTAGACGAGGCCGACGACCATGTTGGACAGGACGACCAGCGTGAGGAGTTCACCGGCGGCGGCCCGGCCGAGCCCCTGCGCCTCGACCAGGAACGGCAGCCCCCACAGCAGCAGGAACACCATCGCCGGGAACTGGGTGGTGAAGTGCACCCACATGCCGAGCCGGGTGCCGGGCTCCCGCCAGGACTCGGCGATCTGACGGCGGACGTAGGCGGCGCCCCGGTGCGGGGACGGCTCCGGCTCGTGGCCCTCGGGGTGGTCCTTGAGGAACAGCAGCGTCAGGACCAGGACGACCACACCCGCGAGCGCGCTGCCCGCGAACGCCGGGGTCCAGCCGAGCCCGTGCAGCAGCCGGGCGAGGACCAGGGTGGAGACGAGGTTGCCCGCCATGCCCGCCAGCGCCGCGAGCTGGGCGATCATCGGGCCGCGTCGCGCCGGGAACCACCGGGTGCCCAGCCGGAGCACGCTGATGAAGGTCATCGCGTCGCCGCAGCCGAGCAGCGCGCGGGAGGCGAGGGCGGTGCCGTAGGAGGGGGAGAAGGCGAAGCCGAGCTGACCGGCGGTGAAGAGGACGGCGCCGATGGCCAGCACCTTCTTGGTGCCGAGGCGGTCGACCAGGAGGCCGACGGGTATCTGCATCCCCGCGTACACCAGCAGCTGGAGGATCGAGAACGTCGACAGCTGCGAGGCGCCGACGTGGAAGCGGTCGGCCGCGTCCAGGCCCGCGACGCCGAGCGAGGTGCGGAAGATGACGGCGACGAAGTAGACGGCGACGCCGGTGCACCACACGGCGACCGCGCGCCGGCCGCCCGGCGGATCGCCCGGCAGGACACGGCCCATCTCATCCGCCCGCGCGCTCATCGCACCTCCCCGCGCGCCAGGTGGGAGAACCAGCCCACGTGCCGGTGCACGACCTCGACGGCCGCCTCGGCGTCGCCGGAGCGCAGCGCGTCCAGGATCTCCGCGTGCTCGGCGAGGGTCTTGGCGATGCGGTCCGGGTGGGAGTGCATGACGGCGACGCCCATCCTCAACTGCCGGTCGCGCAACTGGTCGTAGAGGCGGGAGAGGATCTCGTTCCCCCCGCTGCGGACGATCTCGGCATGGAAGCGGCGGTCGGTGACGGCGGCGCCTGCGAAGTCACCGGCGGCGGCCTGCTCCCGCTGCCGCTCCAGCAGTTCGGTCAGCCGCTCCACCAGCGCGGGCGGGGCGGGTACGGCCTTACGGGCGGAGTGCTCCTCGACGAGCAGCCGGGTCTCCACCACGTCCGCGATCTCCTGCGCGGAGACCGGCAGCACCAGGGCGCCCTTCTTCGGGTACAGCCGCAGCAGCCCCTCGGCCTCCAGGCGCAGCAGGGCCTCGCGGACGGGCGTGCGCGAAACGCCCACCGCCTCGGCCAGTTCGCCCTCGGTGAGAAGGGTGCCGCCCTCGTAACTGCGGTCGAGGACACCTTGTTTGACGTGGGCGTAGACGCGTTCCGCGGCGGGTGGCTGCCTGGTGGCCGTTTGCATGGCCACAGGATAGATACAACAGGTGTCCGTCGGGGAGTGCCGTCCATGATGCGGACCGGGCCGCGACTCCCGTAAAGACGGCGGAAAAAATCCCTCCGCACCCCGCAACCATCCACCCCTCAGGGGTGTCACACACGTGCGGCCCCACTTTTATGCCACCTCAACCAGGCCGCTTTTCACAGGGCATTCAAGACAATCGAGGTATTTCGCTTTGATTACCGGCATCAAGGGCTCCCGCCTCCGCAAGGCCGCCGCCGTCGCCGTGACGTCCGGCGCCCTGCTCACCACCGGCGCCCTCACCGCGGTCCCCGCGCAGGCCGTGACCGCGCCCTCGATCGTGGCCGCGGGCGGCTACGTGATGAACAACTCGACGGGCGCGTCGCTCTACACGAAGGCTGCGGACACCCGGCGTTCCACCGGTTCGACCACCAAGATCATGACCGCCAAGGTCGTGCTGGCGCAGCCGAACCTCAACCTGGACGCCAAGGTCGTGATCCCGAAGGGCGCCAGCGACTACATCGTCGCCAACAACGGCTCCTCCGCCGGCCTCATCGTCGGCGACAAGGTCACCGTCCGTCAGCTGCTGTACGGCCTGATGCTGCCGTCCGGCTGCGACGCGGCCTACGTCCTCGCGGACAAGTTCGGCGCGGGCACCACCCACACCGCCCGGGTGAACTCCTTCCTCGGCAAGATGAACTCCGCCGCGAAGAGCCTGGGTCTGAAGAACACGCACTTCGACTCCTTCGACGGCATCGGCCGGGGTTCCAACTACTCGACGCCGCGCGACCTGACGAAGATCGCCAGCAGCGCGATGAAGAACGCCACGTTCCGCACGATCGTCAAGACCAAGTCGTACACGGCCAAGACGGTCACCAAGACCGGCAGCACGCGCACGATGAAGGCGTGGACCAACACGAACACGCTGCTCAACAACTACAGCGGCACCATCGGCGTGAAGACCGGCTCCGGCCCCGAGGCCAAGTACTGCCTGGTCTTCGCCGCCACCCGCAACGGCAAGACGGTCATCGGCACGGTCCTCGCCTCGACGTCGGTCACCCAGCGCGAGACGGACGCCAAGAAGCTCCTGAACTACGGCTTCGCCAAGTAGTCCGCCCCACAAACCGGGGGAAGAGGCCCGCCACAGCCAACTCGGCCGCGGCGGGCCTCTGGCATATGCAGACGCTTCCCACTAGCACACCGGGCCAGGCCGAAACCCGGGAATTACGCCGTCTTCCCTCGCAATCGTGAACATCCCGTCCCCCAACTGGCATATGCGAATTCCTCCGCCCTACGTTCCGGCTCGGAGGTGACGCACATGAACGAACCCAGCAACCGCCCCGACGCGTCCGCACCCCACGAGGCCATCGACATCAGCGACTTCGTCTACGCGGCGACCGGAGAGCGCGTACGGAGGCTGACGATGCCGGACGGGAGCCATTGGTTTCCGGCAGTGGATGTGTGCCGGCAACTGGGCCACACGAACGCCCGCAAAGCTCTTTCGGACCATGTCCCCGAGGCCCATCGAGAGACGATCGAGAGCGTAACTGGGGGTTACGCTCTCAGCGTTCCCGCAGGTAGACAGTGGCGCCGAGACATGAATCTGATCGACCTCCAAGGTCTGATTCTCCTCGTCAACGCCTGCACCAAACCCGCCTGCGCCCCCTTCAAGGAGTGGGTCGCGGAAGTGATCGAGACCGTACAGCGAGAGGGTTCGTACTCTCTCGAAGAGGCCGAGGTACAGCCGACCGCTCCCGGCTCCCCCATCGCCTACGCGATGCCGGACCAGGTCGCGGAGGCCATCGTCCGCCTGGAGGCGCACAACCTCCAGTTGGACGCGGAGTTGGCGGGCGCACAGCGTGAATCACTGGCGCTGCAAAGGGAGATGCTCGCCACGCAGCACGCCACGCTGACGGCGCAACAGGCCATCGCCGAGGCGATGGGCCGGATCGCGGACCGGCTCGACGGCCTGACCCTCACCCGCACCACTGTCCCCGCCCGCCACACCACCACCGCCACCGTCCTGGCCGACTGGCGCGATCGGTTGTCCGTGACGGAAGACGTCTGGACCGTGGCGGTCGTCATCGCCCCGGTCCTGGTCGAAAAGGGAGAACTCCGCGAGCCCCTCGAATCCCTCGCGGCTCGCACGGGGTTGACGGTCCGTCGGGTCAACGAATGCCTGCGCATGCTCCACAAACACGCCTGCATCCGCTCTCGTGGAGGAGCGGAGAACGGGGCGCCGGTGTACGTGCTCCCTACGGTCTGAGCGTGCCGCTCACTGTGGGCAGTTGAGAAATGCTGAGACCGTAAGCACAGCTTACGGTCTCAGCATTTCCGCAGGTCAGAAGGGCACACTATGCCCAGGTCATCAACCGCTTCGGCTGTTCCAGGATCGCCGCCACGTCCGCCAGGAACTTGGAACCCAGTTCGCCGTCGACCAGGCGGTGGTCGAAGGAGAGTGCCAGCGTGGTGACCTGGCGGGGCTTGATCTTGCCCTTGTGGACCCAGGGCTGGAGCTTGATCGCGCCGACCGCGAGGATCGCGGACTCGCCCGGGTTGAGGATGGGCGTGCCGGTGTCGACGCCGAAGACGCCGACGTTGGTGATGGTGATCGTGCCGCCCTGCATGGCCGCAGGGGAGGTCTTGCCCTCGCGGGCCGTCGTCACCAGGTCGCCCAGCGCTTCGGAGAGCTGCGGGAGCGTCTTGGACTGCGCGTCCTTGATGTTCGGCACGATCAGACCGCGCGGGGTGGCCGCGGCGATGCCCAGGTTGACGTAGTGCTTGAGCACGATCTCCTGGGCGGCCTCGTCCCAGGACGCGTTGATGTCCGGGTTGCGCCGGATCGCCACCAGGATCGCCTTGGCGATCAGCAGCAGCGGGTTGACCCGCAGCCCCGCGAACTCCTTGTCCTGCTTGAGTTCCTCGACCAGCTTCATCGTCCGCGTCACGTCCACCGTCACGAACTCCGTGACGTGCGGCGCCGTGAACGCCGAGCCGATCATCGCCTGCGCGGTCGCCTTGCGGACCCCCTTGACCGGGATACGGGTCTCGCGGGACGTGTCGTACGTCGGCACCGGCGCCGGCACCACAGCGGGAGCCGTCGGCGCCTCGGTCACGGGCTCCGCCGGGGCCACCGCCGCGTGTACGTCCTCGCGGGTGATGATCCCGTCCGGGCCGGACGGCGTCACCGTGGCGAGGTCGACGCCCAGGTCCTTGGCCAGCTTGCGCACCGGCGGCTTGGCCAGCGGGCGCTCCTTCACGGGGGCGGGCGCGGGCGCGGCCGTACCGTGGCCGTTCAGCTCGGACTGCACCGCCTGCGCGGCCGCGGACACCGTCACCTCGGGGCCCTTGCGCGGGCGCCGCTTGGTGGAGGACGCCGCCACGCCGTACCCGACGAGCACCGGCTGGCGCTTCTGCGGCTCGGCCTCCTCCTCGACGGCGGCGGCCGGAGCAGCGGCCACCTCGGGCTCGGCGACCGCGGGCACCTCGCCGCCCGACACGTCCACCGCGATGATCGACATACCCACGTCGACCGTCGTCCCCTCGGGGAAGCGCAGCTCGCGCACCACCCCGTCGTAGGGGATGGGGAGTTCGACAGCCGCCTTGGCGGTCTCGACCTCGCACACCACCTGGCCGTCGGTGACCTTGTCGCCCACCTGCACGTACCACTTGAGGATCTCGGCCTCGGTGAGCCCCTCGCCCACGTCCGGCATCTTGAACTCGCGCACGGAAGCTTCCGTCATCGTCGTCACGAAACCTTCCTCAGTACGCCAGGGCGCGGTCGACGGCGTCGAGCACCCGGTCCAGGCTCGGCAGGTACTCCTCCTCCAGGCGGGCCGGCGGGTACGGGGCGTGGTAGCCGCCGACCCGGAGCACCGGGGCCTCCAGGTGGTAGAAGCAGCGCTCGGTGATGCGCGCGGCGATCTCCGCGCCGGAGCCGAAGAACACCGGCGCCTCGTGGACGACCACCAGGCGGCGGGTCTTCTCCACCGAGGTCTGGATCGCGTCGAAGTCCAGCGGGGACACCGAGCGCAGGTCCAGGACCTCCAGGGACTTGCCCTCCTCGGCGGCCGCCGCGGCGACCTCCTGGCAGAGCTTGACCATCGGGCCGTACGCGGCCAGCGTCAGATCGGTGCCCTCGCGGACCACGCGGGCCTTGTGCAGCGGGGCCGGGATCGCCTCGAAGTCGACCTCGCCCTTGTCCCAGTAGCGCCGCTTGGGCTCGAAGTAGATCACCGGGTCGTCGCTCTGGATGGCCTGCTGCATCATCCAGTAGGCGTCCGACGCGTTGGACGGGCTGACGATCTTCAGACCGGCCACGTGCGCGAACAGCGCCTCGGGGGACTCCGAGTGGTGCTCGACCGCGCCGATGCCGCCGCCGTAGGGGATGCGCACGACGACGGGCATCTTGACCTTGCCCAGCGAGCGCGCGTGCATCTTCGCCAGCTGCGTGACGATCTGGTCGTACGCCGGGAAGACGAATCCGTCGAACTGGATCTCCACCACCGGGCGGTAGCCGCGCAGGGCCAGGCCGATCGCGGTGCCGACGATGCCGGACTCGGCCAGCGGGGTGTCGATGACCCGGCTCTCGCCGAAGTCCTTCTGGAGACCGTCGGTCACCCGGAACACGCCGCCGAGCTTGCCGACGTCCTCACCCATCACCAGGACCTTGGGGTCCTCGTCCAGGGCGCGCCGCAGCGACTCGTTGATCGCCTTGGCCAGAGCCATCTTCTCGGCCATCTCAGTTGCCCCCCTCTACGTCCGCGAACGACGCCTGGTAGGCGGCGAACTGGGCGCGCTCCTCGTCGACGAGCGCGTGCCCGTCCGCGTACACGTTCTCGAAAATGGCGAACCGGTCCGGGTCGGGCATGGCACGGACCGCTTCGCGCACTCGTTTGCCCAACGCCTCGGACTCGGCCTCCAGTTCCGCGAAGAATCCCTCGTCCGTGTGGTTTGCGGCCTCCAGGTACCGGCGCAGGCGCAGGATCGGGTCCTTCGCCTCCCAGGCCTGGCGCTCCTCGTCGCCCCGGTAGCGGGTGGGGTCGTCGGAGGTGGTGTGGGCGCCCATCCGGTAGGTGAACGCCTCGACCAGGGTCGGGCCCTCGCCGTCGCGGGCGCGCTCCAGCGCCCAGCGGGTCACGGCGAGGCAGGCCAGCACGTCGTTGCCGTCCACGCGGACACCGGGGAAGCCGTAGCCCTGCGCGCGCTGGTAGAGCGGGACGCGGGTCTGCTTCTCGGTGGGCTCGGAGATCGCCCACTGGTTGTTCTGGCAGAAGAACACGACGGGAGCGTTGTAGACCGCGGAGAACGTGAAGGACTCCGCCACGTCGCCCTGGCTGGAGGCGCCGTCGCCGAAGTAGGCGATGACGGCCGAGTCCGCGCCGTCCTTGGCGACGCCCATGGCGTAGCCGGTGGCGTGCAGCGTCTGCGAGCCGATGACGATCGTGTACAGGTGGAAGTTGTTGCCGTTGGGGTCCCAGCCGCCGTTGTTCACCCCGCGGAACATGCCGAGCAGGTTGGTGGGATCGACCCCGCGGCACCAGGCGACGCCGTGCTCGCGGTAGGTCGGGAAGACGTAGTCGTCCTCGCGGGTGGCGCGCCCCGAACCGATCTGGGCGGCCTCCTGGCCGAGCAGCGAGGCCCACAGGCCCAGCTCGCCCTGGCGCTGCAGGGCGGTGGCCTCGGCGTCGAAGCGGCGGGTGAGCACCATGTCGCGGTAGAGACCGCGCAGCTCCTCGGCGGTGATGCCGTCGACGTACGCGTCGAACTCGGCGTTCGCCACGCGCTCGCCCTCGGGCGTCAGCAGCTGCACCAGCTCGGGCTCGGTGCTCTTCCTCGCGGCGGTGCGGGTGGTGCGCCTGGTCCCGGTGGCTGCGGCGCTGCCGCCGGTCTTCCCGGTCTTGCCTGCGGCGCCGCGTCGCGGCTTGCGCGCGGCACTGCTGTCCACGGTCACGTGTGCTCCTCCGTCGTTCCGGCTCCCGGGGTTGCCGGTGAGCCTGAGGTCCCCCTTGCTCGGTCGGAGCCGGGGGGAGCGGCCACCTGTTCACGTCCACCGGGCACGGGGTGGGTGCCACTCGGCCGGGAACAGGCGTGACAGGTGCCCCGGCGAGCGCCCTGCGACATTTACGTTACCCAGTGCTCCACATTTCTGTGAAACCCCACCTGACCTGCGATTTTGCTTGGATATCCAAGTAAATCGACAGAGTCCGGAAGTTCCCTGGTCACAGCCTTGCAGGAGGCCGGAGCAACGGCACGTTATCCCGCGCACCCAGGTCACGGGAAGACTCCGGGCACGAGTGCGCACGGGCGTGGCGCGGGGCGTGGCACCGGGTGTCGCGCGGATTCGGCACCGGGTGTCACGCAGGTTCGGCACAGGTGCGGAGCGGGTTTGGCGGGCGCTTTTCGGAATTCCCCGGGAACCGCGCGAAAACCGCCCCGGAGTTCACGGCGGTACATCGTGTGACCGAATGCGATCGGCGGCGACTGCCTGTGACAAGGCCCAGCTCACGGCTGCTTTTCGTGCCCTAGCATCTGCCGCGTGCAGCGCCTTTGTGTACCACCCCTCGTGCCCCACGCGCCCCCACTTGGCGCCTTGTTACGCCTTTACGGAGCCGGTACGGCCCTCGCCTGCGAACCGGTCGACCAGGGGCTGCTCAACCGGGGGTACCGGGTGCGCACCACCCGGGGCCACTACTTCCTCAAGCACCACTTCGACCCGGACACCGCCGACCCCGCCGCCATCGAGCGCCGCCACCGGGCCACCGGGCGGCTGGCCGCGGTCGGGGTGCCGGTCGCCCAGCCGCTGACCCACAGCGAGGGCCGCACGGTCGCCGTGATCGGCGGCCACGCGTACGCCCTGCACCCCTGGATCGACGGCGGCCACCGGCACGGCGGCCAGCTCACGCGCGCCCAGAGCGCACGCCTGGGCGCACTCCTCGGCGCCGTGCACGCCTGTCTGGAGCGCGTGATGCCGCCCAAGGGACGCACCCGCCCGGCGACGAGCCCGCATCCCGTGGAGAGCGCCGACCCGGCCGACACCCACGCCCTCATCGACGACCTGCTCTGCCACGTCAGCCGCCACCGGCCCGCCGACGCCTTCGACGAACTGGCAAGGCACCGGCTGCTGGAACGTCGTGACCTGCTGGAACAGCACGCGGGACGGCGTCCGCCGCGCGGCGGTCCGGTGGGCTGGGTGCACGGCGACTTCCACCCGTTCAACCTGCTCTACGTCGACGACGCCCCGGCCGCCATCGTCGACTGGGACCGGCTCGGGGTGCAGCCACGTGCCGAGGAGGCGGTCCGCGCCGCCGCGATCTTCTTCCTGCGGCCCGCGGGCACGCTGGACCTGCCGAAGGTCAGGGCGTACGCCCGCACGTACCGGCGCGCGGCCCGCGCCACGCCCTCGGAGCTGGCGGCGGCCGTGCACCGGGTGTGGTGGGAGCGCCTGAACGACTTCTGGATGCTGCGCTGGCACTACGAGCGCGGTGACACCCGCGCCGACTGCCAGTTCCCGGCCGCCTCCGCCCTCGTGGCGTGGTGGACCCGCGAGTACGAGGCGGTCTGCGACGCCTTCACGGGCTGAGCGGCGTCCGGTTCCGGCGGCCCGGCCCCGTCACTGGGATGTCGTGGGGGCCGGGGCCGACGGCCTTCAAGTCCCGTCGCCGCCCGCGCTGCCCTCGGTCGTGGTGCCCGTGGTGCCGCCGGTCGTCGGCGCACCGTCGGTGGTGCCGGTCGTACCGGTCTGACCGGTACCGCCGTCGGTCGAGGTACCGCTCTGGCCCGTGCCGCCGGCCGCCGTGCCCTGGCTCCCGCCGCTGTCGGTGCCGCCGCCGCTGCCGGTGGTCGTGCCCTCGTCGGTACCGCCCGTCGTGCCCTGGTCGGTGCCGCCATCCGTGGTGTCCGTGGGATCGTCCGTCGGGCCCGAGGTGGTGGGCTGGGTCTGGGTGTACGACGGTTTCCGGTAGCCGCCGCCGCTGTAGCCGCCCGAGCCGCCGCCCTGCGTGCCCGTGTTCTGCTCGGGCGCCTCGGTGGTGTTGTCGTCGGGGGTCTCGGTGACCTTGTCGTCCTGGTCCTGGGTCTGGGACTGGCTCGGCGACTGCTTGTCCTTCGGCGTGTCCTTCCCGCCCGAGTTGTTCAGCGCGAGCGCGACACCGGCCACCACCGCGACCACCGCGAGCGCGGCCAGCAGCCACAGCTTGCCGCGGCCGCTGCCCCGGTTGCCGCCGCCCTCGAAGCCGCCGTCGTCGCCGCGGCCGTAACCGCCGGGCAGGATCGGCTGCGGGATCTGCGTGGTGCCGCCGCCGTACCCGCCGGCCTGGTGCATCACCGTGGTGCCCGCGAAGCCGCCGGGCGGGGTGTGCCGGGCCTCGGGGGCGTCGACCGGGCCGGTGTTCCAGGTGCCGGTGTGGCTGCCCTGGTCGTACAGCATCTGCAGGCCGTACTGGATCAGGCCGCGCATCTCCTCGGCCGTCTGGAACCGGTCGTCGGGCTCCTTGGCGAGCGAGCGCATGACCAGGCCGTCCAGCTCCGGCGGGGCACCGGCGGCGACCTGCGAGGGCGGCACCGGCATGTCCTGGACGTGCTGGTAGACCACCGAGAGCGGGGTCTCACCGGTGAACGGGGGCCGCAGTGCGAGGAGTTCGTAGAGCAGGCAGCCGGTCGCGTACAGGTCGGAGCGGTGGTCGACGGCCTTGCCGAGCGCCTGCTCCGGGGAGAGGTACTGGGGGGTGCCCATGACCATGCCGGTCTGGGTCATCGTCGACTGCGCGCCGTGCAGGGCGCGCGCGATGCCGAAGTCCATCACCTTGACCGCGCCGTTGTCGGTGATGATGACGTTGGCGGGCTTGATGTCGCGGTGCACGATGCCGTGCTGGTGCGAGTAGGCGAGCGCGTCCAGCACCCCGGAGACGATGATCAGGGCCTGCTCGGGGCCCGGCGCCTCGGCGTCGATCAGCAGATCGCGGATGGTGCGGCCCTCGACCAGCTCCATGACGATGTACGGCACGGCCTGGCCGTTCACCTCGTCCTCGCCGGAGTCGTACACGGCGACGATGGAGTGGTGGTTGAGTCCGGCGACCGACTGGGCCTCACGCGTGAAGCGCGCCTTGGACACCGGGTCCTCGGCGAGGTCCGCGCGGAGCAGCTTGACCGCGACGGTGCGGCCCAGGCGGATGTCCTCGGCCGCGAACACCTCGGCCATGCCGCCCCGGCCGAGCCGGTGCGTCAGCCGGTAGCGGCCGTCGCCGACGAGTCCGGCGTTGCCCCACGCCTCCGGCGCGTCCGACATGCCGCCCGTGACCACCTCGGGGTCGTCGGACGGGCCCTGGGCGCCGTGCGTCTGTGCCATCGGTCCTCGCCGTCGTTTCTGCCCGCGTTTCAAGCGGTGTTGTTACGGTCTCCGTCGGCCACGCTACAGCCTTCGAGGTGACCGCCGGTCCCGATCCGGGACCGGGGCCGACCCGAGACGGACCGGCCATGAAACCGGTACCCCACACCCTCGTGCAAATTCCGTGCGACCTCCGTACACCTGCTGTAACGCTTCCGCGACGCTTCCTTCGCGTACGGTCACGGAACGGGCACCGAGCTTGACGTGTCACCGCCCTGGGGCAGACTTGGCCGGGAATGACACATTCGATCAAGGCAGGTACGCGCACGGCGCGTTCGCTCTGCGGCGGCCCGCGAAGGCCAGTGGGGGACACGGAGAGATGAGCCAGGACGGCGCACAGGGCCGGTACTCGGGGCGGGCGCTCGCCGGTGGCCGCTACCAGTTGCGCGACCTGCTCGGCGAGGGCGGCATGGCCGCCGTGCACCTGGCCTACGACGCGGTACTCGACCGTCAGGTCGCGGTCAAGACCCTGCACACCGAACTCGGCCGCGAACAGGCCTTCCGCGAACGGTTCCGCCGCGAGGCCCAGGCCGTGGCCAAGCTCACGCACACCAATATCGTCTCCGTCTTCGACACCGGCGAGGACGAAGCGGACGGTATGCCGTACATCGTCATGGAATACGTCGAGGGCCGCCCCCTCGGCTCCGTCCTGGCCGAGGACGTACGGCAGTTGGGCGCGATGCCCGCCGACAGGGCGCTGCGGATCACCGCCGACGTGCTCGCGGCGCTGGAGATCAGCCACGAGAAGGGCCTGGTCCACCGCGACATCAAGCCGGGCAACGTGATGGTGACCCCGCGCGGCGTGGTCAAGGTGATGGACTTCGGCATCGCGCGGGCGATGCAGTCCGGCGTCACCTCCATGACCCAGACCGGCATGGTCGTCGGCACCCCCCAGTACCTCTCCCCCGAACAGGCCCTCGGCCGCGGCGTGGACGCCCGCTCCGACCTCTACTCGGTCGGCATCATGCTGTTCCAACTGGTCACCGGACGCCTGCCGTTCGACGCGGACTCCCCGCTGGCCATCGCGTACGCGCATGTGCAGGAGGAGCCGGTCGCGCCCTCCTCGATCAACCGCGCGCTGCCCCCGGCGGTGGACGCGCTGGTCGCCCGCGCGCTGAGGAAGAACCCCAACGAGCGCTTCCCGACCGCCGAGGCGATGCGCGAGGAGTGCCTGCGCGTGGCGGCCTCGCTCCAGCAGGCGGCGCCGAGCATCGTGCCGGGCGCCGGTCCCGTGCAGAGCGGCGCGGGCGTCGGCTCGACCGTGTTCCCGCCCGTCGACCAGACCCGCCCGGTCCCGCAGGGCGGCGCCGTCCAGCAGCCGTACCAGCCGGCCGTGCCCGTCGCGCCGGTCGCGCCGGTCGCGCCGCAGAACCCGTACGGCACCCCGTCCTACGGGTATCCGCAGCAGGGTGGCTACCCGACCACGCCGGTGGGGTACGGACAGCCCGGGTTCGGCACGGGTGCCCCGGGCCCGTCGGCTCCCCCGGCCTCCGGCCGGAGCAACAAGGCCGTGGTCGTCGCCTCGGTCGCCGTGGCCCTCGTCGCGGTCGCCGGGCTTCTCGTCGCGCTGTCCCTGCGGGGCGGCGGCGACGAGAACCACGGGAAGGGCGGCGGCAGCGCCTCCCCCTCCGCCCCCCGGCACGCGGCGGGCTACCGGGGGCCCGACACCAGCAAGACGATCGACAAGACCGAGTGCACCGAGCCGGACGAGTCGTACAACGACCCGGACAAGGTGCGGCTCCCGGACTTCCGCTACAAGTACGTGAAGTCCGTCAAGGAGTGCGCGCGGGCCGCGGGCTGGCGGGTGAAGGAAGTCCACGTCGACGAGAACACCTACGGCGACGGGGCCGTCACCGATCAGTTCCCCAAGCCCGACACCGACGTCGACCCCAAGGACGTGGAGATCCAGATCAACGTGTCCACGGGCAACCCGTGACCGTACTGCGCTGAAAAGGGCCCGGCGGCATGTCCGCCGGGCCCTTCTCCGTGTGGTCCTCGTGGGTCCTGACCCCGCTCTACAGGTACGGCCCGCCCGAGCGGCCGCCCATGTGCTCGTCGTCGCCCTCCGGGGACATGCCCGGCGGCAGCGCGCGGCGCATCTGCTCCAGCTGGGCCCGGGCGGCCATCTGCTGGGCGAACAGCGTGGTCTGGATGCCGTGGAACAGGCCCTCCAGCCAGCCCACCAGCTGGGCCTGTGCGATCCGCAGCTCCGCGTCGCTCGGGACGACCTCGTCCGTGAAGGGCAGCGAGAGCCGCTCCAGCTCCTCGACCAGCTCCGGCGCGAGCCCGTCCTCCAGCTCCTTGACCGAGCTGGCGTGGATCTCCTTGAGCCGTACCCGGCTGGCCTCGTCGAGGGGAGCCGCGCGCACCTCCTCCAGGAGCTGCTTGATCATGCTGCCGATCCGCATGACCTTCGCGGGCTGCTCCACCTGCTCCGTCACGGGGATCTCGCGGGAGCCCTCGTCCCCGCCGCCTCCGAGCGCCGTGCCGTCCTGGCCCACGACGAGGATCTGGGGATTTTCCGGCGACCGTTCGTTCCTCGGCATCTCCATGCCGTCATTGTCTCGCACGGCCCCACCTCATCACCGCCGCGCCCCCTCGCGCCGCCGCTCTCCCGGTCCGGGCCGCCGTAGACGGGGTGACTGGCCGCCGTACGGCGCGGTGACGGAGCGGCCGTACGACGCGGTCAAGGAGCGGCCGTAGACCTGACGGCCCATCCCGAAATGCCCGCGGTGGCGCCGAATGTGAGGCTGGATTCCGTCGGTTTTCCGCCGGTCACGGCATCGGGTACGCCGCCGGACACGGCACTGGGTTCCGGGAGGTCACCGACGTGACTCCAAGGCTGCGACTTCTGCTCCGCCTCGTGCGGCTGCTGCTCGTCCTCACGGCGGCGGCCGTGCCCGCGGGCGGCACGGTGATGGCGTTCGGCGCCGCGTCCGCCCCGCCGGGCTTCCCCGCGCCACCCGGCGCCTCCGCCTCCGCCACGCCGTCCGCCTCGCGCGTCACCGTGTCCCCCGCCGCGCGGACCCGGCCGTCCGGCTCCGCCTCGCCCACCGCCA
>NZ_WWIR01000583.1 GCF_009863025.1 Streptomyces sp. SID4985
GTGGGCAGCCGGAGTCGGGCGGCGGGCAGCTGAAGTCGGACGGCGGGCGACTGGCGGGTCCCGGGGGCAGCGCCCTGCGGACCCGGCCCGCCCGCCGCACCGTCCGCTCAGCCTCAGCGGGACGTCTGCGCCGTCGGTCTCCCGTGCGGGCTGCCGCTCGGCGTGCCCGGGTGCGTGGTGGCCGTCCGCTGTTCGTTGAACTCGGTCACATTGCGCATGTGCTTGATGTAGTCGGAGGTGAAGCGGGTGTCCCCGGGCTTGACCGTGACGAAGTACAGCCAGTCGCCCCTCGGCGGACTGAGCACGGCTCGCATCGCGTCCTCGCCGGGGTTGCCGATCGGGGTGGGCGGCAGCCCCTTGCGCTGGTAGGAGTTGTACGGACTGTCGATGCGAGTGTCGTCGGTGCTGGTGCGCAGGATGTGGCGGTTGAGCGCGTAGTTGAGGGTGGCGTCCATCTGGAGCGGCATCCCGCGCTCCAGCCGGTTGAACACGACCCGGGCCACCTTGCCCATGTCGGCCTTGTTCCCGGCCTCGGCCTGGACGATGCTCGCGATGGTGACGGCCTGGTAGACGTTCAGCGCGTTGCGCTGGGCCCCGGCGGCGACGGGCGCGGCATTGAACCTCTCGTTGGCGGTGTCGACCATCATCCGCAGCAGCGATTCCGCCGTGGTGCCCTTCCGCAGGGGGTAGGTGGCGGGGAAGAGATAGCCCTCGGGGTTGCCCTCGGCGTCGTTCGACAGCTTCAGCCCGGCGTGGGGTGCGGCTTTGCGGGTGGTGCCCGGTTTCAGTTCGAGGGCCTTGTCGACGGCGTCGTAGATCTGGCTCGCACGCCAGCCCTCGGGGATGAGCAGGGTCGCCGTTTTCGACGCCCCGCTGAGGAGGCCGATCAGCGACACCGCCACGGCGGTACCGGCCAGAACGGTGCCGACCCCGACGAGGGCGAGTCTGCCCCGGCGCGTCAGTCGCATCGTGCTCCGTGACGGAGTGTTGATGTTCATGCGGGCAAGGTAATACGCGTACTACCACATTCTCCGCATATCGCCTGATCGCATACTCCCGTCGCGGCGTCAGGTGACGGGGGCCAGTTGGGCATCCCTGCGCACGAGGGCCGCATAGCGTCCGTCCTGGTCGAGCAGCTCCTCGTGCGTGCCACGCTCGGCTATGCGGCCGGAGTCGAGGACGACGATCTGATCGGCGTCGCGGACCGTGGACAGGCGGTGGGCGATCGTGATGGTCGTCCGGTCGGCCGACAGGACGTCGATGGCTTCCTGGACGGCGGCCTCGGTGCGAGTGTCCAGGGCACTGGTCGCCTCGTCGAGGATGAGGACCGGCGGATTGCGCAGGATGGTGCGGGCGATCGCCAGACGCTGCTTCTCACCACCGGAGAAGCGGTGTCCGCGCTCTCCGACGACCGTGTCGTACCCGTCGGGCAGCGCCGCGATGTGGTCGTGGATCTGGGCGGCCCGGGCGGCCGCGTGCAGTTCCTCGTCGGTGGCGTCCGGTTTGGCGAAGCGGAGGTTGTCGGCGACCGAGGCGTGGAAGAGGTACGTCTCCTGCGAGACGACGCCGACCGCGCGGGCGAGGGTGTCGAAGTCGAGGTCGCAGACGTCCACCCCGTCCAGGGTGACGCGGCCGCCGGTGACGTCGTACAGCCGGGGCACCAGATAGCCGAGCGTGGACTTGCCGGCACCGGTGGGTCCGACCACGGCCAGGCCGCTTCCGGCCGGCACGGTGAGGTCGATGCCGTCGAGGACGGCGCCGCCCTTGCCGTCGTAGCGGAACTCGACGTTCTCGAAGCGGACCTCGCCTCTGATCTTGTCGAGGTGGACGGGCCGGGCGCGTTCGGTGATGTCGATCGGCAGGTCCAGGTACTCGAAGATGCGCTGGAAGAGGGCCAGCGAGGTCTGGATCTGGACGCCGGTCGCCAGAAGGCTCACGGCCGGGCGGAACAGGCCCTGCTGGAGGGAGACGAAGGCGACGAGCGTGCCGAGCGAGACCTCGGGTCCGCCGAACCGGAGCGCCAGACCGGCGGCCCAGTAGATGACGGCGGGCATCGCGGCCATCACGATCGTGATCACGGCCATGCGCCAGCGTCCGGCCATGCTCGATCTGACCTCGAGATCGACCAGGCCCTCGGACTCCGCCGCGAAGCTTGCCGTGAGGGATTCCGAGCGGCCCATGGTCCGGCCGAGCAGGATGCCGCTGACCGACAGCGATTCGGTGACGGTGGCGGCCATCGCGGCCATCTGTTTCTGTCGCCGGGTGGTGATTCTCTTGCGTTCCTCGCCGACGCGGCGGCTGATCCAGACGAAGACCGGCAGCAGGACCAGGGAGACGACGGTGAGGCGCCAGTCGAGCGCGACCATGGCGACGACGGTGGCGATGACGCTGGTGGCGTTGGACACCAGCGAGGTCGCGGTCGAGGTGACCGTGGCCTGCATTCCGCCGATGTCGTTGGCGATGCGGGACTGCACCTCGCCGGTGCGGGTGCGGGTGAAGAAGGCGAGCGACATCCGCTGAAGGCGGCCGTAGACGGCGGTGCGCAGATCGTGCATGACGCGCTGGCCGACGGTGGTCGAGATCAGCGTCTGCAGGACGCCGAAGACGCTGGAGAGGACCGCGCTGAGGATCATGCCGAGCGCGAGGAGGCTCAGCAGGCCGGTGCGGCGCTGCGGGATGGCGACGTCGAGGATCTCCCTGAGGAGGAACGGCGTGGCCACGGAGACCAGCGAGGCCGCCCCGACGAGCAGGGCGACGATCGCCAGCCGCCCGCGATAGGGGCGGAAGAGTTTCAGGATGCGACGCACCTGCCGGGGCTGCTGCCCTGCATCGGCAGGTGGGTTCCAGGTGACTTCACGTTCGGGCTTCATGGGCTCCTACGAAGAGGGGAAGGGGCCGGTCACGCGGACCGGCCGACGATGACTCGAAGAGCATAGCTCATTGTTACCTATGCTCACAATGAACAGGGTCCTGATATTGTTCCCGGCATGAACACCCCCGACCCCGAAAGCGCTCTCGCGGAGCAGTTGCTGCGGCTCACCCGCCGGGTGCACCGCATCCAGAAGCGCCACCTGGAGCAGCGCGATCTGGGCGTCACTCCAGCCCAGTCCCGACTGCTGCGCGTCCTCGCTCACTACGACTCGCCCCCGCGTATGGCCGATCTGGCCGAGCGTCTGGAGGTGGTGCCCCGCGCGGTGACGACCCTGGTCGACGGGCTGGAGGCGAGCGGCAAGGTACGCCGGATGCCGGACCCGGCGAACCGCAGAGTGACCCGCATCGAGCTGACGGACGAGGGCCGCGCGACCCTGCGCGAACTGCGTGGCGCACGCCGCTCCGCGGCCGAGGAGATCCTCGCCCCGCTCACCGACAAGGAGCGACAGCTGCTCGGCCTGCTGCTGGACACGCTGATGGACGGGGATCTCCCCAAACCCTGCTGAACGGCGGGCGTCCCGACAGGTATCGGAACGGCGGGCGGTGCGGCTCCGTGGAATCTCGCGGAGGACCGGGAAAACCGGTTGAAATTCACCCCCGCGCGAGGTGACCCTTTCACGGCTTGCCGCCGTCTGTTGCCCTCCTCCGGACACGAGCCACTGGGACGCCATGCAGATCCAAGACCTTCCGTACTCCGATCCGGGCATGGCCGACGCACGCTCGGGTCCGCACCTGCTGTGGTGGCTCTTCCGCAACCAACGGGGCGGCCAGCTCAAGGCGTTGCTCTGGGGCATGCTGCACTTCTCCGCCGTCTGCGCACTGCCCTTCTGCGTCGGGCTGGCCGTCGAGGCGGCCGTGAAGGGCTCGGCCGCCGGACTCCTCCGGACGGGCGGCCTGCTGCTCCTCTGCGGCACGTGCGTCGCCGTCGGTGACACCTTCCTGCACCGGGCCGCCGTCACCAACTGGATCACGGCGGCCGCCAGGCTCCAGCAACTGCTGGCGCGCAAGGCCGCGCATCTGGGGTCCGCGCTGACCCGGCGCGTCGCGGCGGGCGAAGTCGTGGCCGTCTCCACCGGCGATGTGGAGAAGATCGGCTGGTTCGTGGAGGCCGTCTCCCGTTTCACCGCCGCCGCGCTGACGGTCGTCCTCGTCTCTGTCGCCCTCATCGTCTATCAGCCCGCTCTCGGTGTGGTCGTCGCCGTGGGTCTTCCGCTCGTGGCGCTCGCGGTGCTGCCGCTGCTCCCCCGCGCCACGCGCCGCGCCGACGTTCAGCGCGAGAAGGCGGGCCGGGCCACCGAACTCGCCTCGGACACCGTGGCCGGGCTGCGCGTGCTGCGCGGCATCGGCGGCGAGGAACTGTTCCTCACCCGCTACCGCAGCGCCTCGCAGGAGGTGCGGCACGCCGCGGTGCGCAGCGCCCGCATGTGGTCGCTCATCTCCGCGATCCAGGTGGTGGTGCCGGGCCTGCTGCTGATCGCGGTGGTCTGGTACGGCGTCCAGCTGGCCCACGAGGACCGGGTGACGGTCGGTGAACTGGTCACCGTCTACAGCGCGGTCATGATCCTCAATTACCCGATGCGCCACTTCGAGGAGATCGCGATGGCCTTCTCCTTCTCCCGCCCCTCCGCGACGCGTGCGGCACGCGTCCTGTCCCTCCGGCGTCCGACGGACGCGGAGGGCACGGGTGCCGGCGGCACGGACACCGGCGAGGTGCCAGGAGGCGACCTGCACGACCCCCTCACCGGACTTCTCGCCCCCGCCCACCGGTTCACGGCGGTGGTGTGCGGCGACCCGGACGCGGCGGGCGAACTGGCGGCCCGTCTGGGCGGCCATCCCGCCGAACCGGGGCCGTCGGTGCTGCTCGGCGGCGTCGCGCTGAACGACCTCCCTCTCGACCGGGCCCGCACCGCGGTCCTCGTCCAGGACAAGGACCCGGTGCTGCTGTCCGGCTCACTGCGCGAACTGCTCGACGTGCCCGCTTCCTGCGCCGTCCGGGCCGAGGACGCGCTCGCCGCCGCCCAGTGCGACGACGTCCTGGACGCCCTGGCCCAGGCCTCGCTCGACGCCTCGGACCCCATGGACACCCGCATCACCGAACGCGGGCGCTCCCTGTCGGGCGGCCAGCGCCAGCGGCTGGCCCTGGCCAGGTCGCTCGTCACGGACCCGGAGGTCCTGGTCCTGGACGAACCGACCTCTGCCGTGGACTCGCACACCGAGGCGCGGATCGCCGAGGGGCTGCGCGGACTCCGCTCCGGCCGCACCACTGTGGTGTTCACCTCCTCGCCGCTCCTGCTGGACCGCGCGGACAGCGTGGTCTTCCTCCACGAGGGCACCGTCGCCGCGACCGCTCCGCACCGCGAGTTGATCGCCACCGATCCGCGGTACCGGGCCGTGGTGACGCGCGAGACCGAGGACGAAAAGGACGGAAGCGCCCGCGACGGCACCACTGATCCGACCGGCCCGCTGGAACGGGCCGACGGCGACGCCCTGCTGGGCGAACTGGACCGGCTCGAAGAGATCGAGGAGAGCGCATGATCGGCGTCGCGCCACCGGCGTACGACCCGGCGGCCCCGAAGACCACGACCACCCTCCCCGTCGGCGCGGCCTCGACGGTGCGCGCCTACGTCGCCGAACTGTTCCGCAGGCATCGCCGGTCCTTCCTGATCCTCATCGGCGTCAACACGATCGCCGTCATCGCCTCCATGGTCGGCCCGTATCTGCTCGGCAGCCTCGTGGAGCGGGTCTCGGACGACGCCCCCGACCTGCATTTGGGGCCGACGATCGGCCTGTTCGTGATCGCGCTGGCCGTGCAGGCCCTGTTCGTCCGCCAGGTGCGGCTGCGGGGCGCGATGCTCGGCGAGCGCATGCTGGCCGACCTGCGCGAGGACTTCCTCGTCCGCTCGGTGGGGCTGCCGCCGGGCGTGCTGGAGCGGGCGGGCACCGGCGACCTGCTCTCCCGGATCACCACTGACATCGACCGTCTGGCCAACGCCATGCGGGAGGCCGTACCCCAGCTGGCCATCGGCGTCGTCTGGGCGCTGCTGCTGCTCGGCGGCCTCGTCGTGACCGCTCCCCCGCTGGCGGCCGCCGTCCTGCTCGCGGTGCCGGTACTGGTCGTCGGATGCCGCTGGTACTTCAAGCGGGCCCCCTCGGGCTACCGATCGGAGTCGGCCGGATACGCCGCCGTCGCCGCCGCCCTCGCGGAGAGCGTGGACGCGGGCCACACCATCGAGGCGCACCGTCTGGGCGCCCGCCGCGTCGCCCTGTCGGACCGGCGGATCAAGGAGTGGACCGCGTGGGAGCGGTACACACTCTGGCTGCGCTCGGTGCTCTTCCCGGTGATCAACGCCGTGCACATCATCGTGCTCGGTTCGGTGCTCATGGTCGGTGGCTTCTTCGTTCTGCGGGGCTGGATCGACGTGGGGCAGCTGACGACGGGCGCCCTGATCGCCCAGATGCTGGTCGACCCGGTGAACCTGATCCTTCGCTGGTACGACGAGGTGCAGGTCGCCCAGGTGTCCCTGGCCCGCCTGGTCGGGGTGCGGGACATCGAGCCGGAGGCGGGCGAGGCCACGCTCACCCCCGACGGCCGCGACGTCCACGCGGACCGCGTCCACTTCGGCTACCGCGAGGGCGTCGACGTGCTGCGCCAGGTGTCCCTGGAGGTCGCACCGGGCACCCGGCTGGCTCTGGTCGGCCCATCCGGCGCGGGCAAGTCCACGCTGGGCAGGCTGCTCGCCGGCATCTACGCGCCCCGTGACGGGCACATCACCCTGGGCGGTGCCGAACTGTCCCGGATGCCCGCCGAGCGGGTCCGCTCGCACGTCGCCCTCGTCAACCAGGAGCACCACGTCTTCGTCGGTTCCCTGCGCGACAACCTCCTGCTGGCCCGTGCCGGGGCGGAGGACGCCGCGCTGTGGGCGGCGCTCGGCGCGGTCGACGCGGACGGCTGGGCCCGCGCGCTGGACGACGGACTCGACACCGAGGTGGGCTCCGGCGGACTGTCGCTGACCCCGGCGCAGGCCCAGCAGATCGCGCTGGCCCGGCTGGTGCTGGCCGACCCGCACACGCTGGTCCTGGACGAGGCGACGTCGCTCCTGGACCCGCGCGCCGCCCGCCATCTGGAACGCTCGCTGGCCCGTGTCCTCGACGGTCGCACCGTGGTCGCCATCGCGCACCGGCTGCACACCGCCCATGACGCCGACGTGATCGCCGTCGTGGAGAACGGCCGCATCAGTGAGCTCGGCAGCCACGAGGACCTGGTCGCGGCGGACGGGGCCTACGCGGCGCTGTGGCGGTCCTGGCACGGCTGATGTCGCGGCCGCAGGGTTCGGCCCGCCCCGGCGACGGGGCGGCCGTCCGCGCCCGCCGACCCCCGCGACGGCACGCCGCCCGGCCCCGCGCCGGACGGTGTGCCGTTGCGCGGTCCCGAACAGGGATGGAAGGCTGGACGGGGAGACCGGTTCGGAGGACGCCGGGGGACGGTCCGGTCCTCGCCGTGCGACACCCGCGCCGACGGGCCACCGCGCCACGCGATGGCGCCCGGCCGCGCTCACGACCTGGAGGTTCCCGTGGACAGCGCCGACGGCTGGGGGGACGACGTCTACCAGCCCGACCCTTCCGACATCCCGGAGGACGCCGGGCCGCTCGACGCCGACGACACCCTGATCTCCGACGGCGTCGCCGATCCGCTCGACCGGGGCTGGTCCCCGCCGGAGCGCCCCTGGGCGGTGGAGCACGACGGGGTGACGGCGGCGGAGCGTCAGGCCGGGGAAAGCCTGGACCAGCGGCTCGCCGAGGAACTGCCCGATTCCGCCGCGCCTGACGGCGATGGCCTCGGCGACTACGACGGCGGTGACGGCGAACTGCTGGACAACGAGGTCGGCCGCCTTCGCTCCGGGCGGCTGGTCGCGCCCGACGAAGGGGCGCACGAGGACGACGAGAGCGCGCTGGTGGCCACGGATGTCGGCATCGACGGTGCCGCCGCCACCGCCGAGGAGGCCGCGATGCACATCGTCGACGAGGACTCCCTCCCCGGCTGATCCGCACGCCCCCTGCCCCACCGCCCCGCGCGAGGAGCCGCCATGCAGCAGGACAAGCACCCCGAGTACCGTCCCGTGGTCTTCCGCGACCGGGCCGCCGGGTACGCCTTCCTCACCCGGTCGACCGCGGTCAGCGAGCAGACCATCGAGTGGGACGACGGCGAGACCTACCCCGTGATCGACGTGGAGATCTCGTCGGAGAGCCACCCCTTCTACACGGGCGAGGCCCGCACCGTGGACACCGAGGGCCGCGTCGCCCGCTTCGAGCGCCGGTACGGCGGGGCGGACTCCGGCGAAACGACCTGAGGCAGAGCCACGCGTCAGATCACGTTGAGGGCCGCCGCGCAGCCGATGCCGCCGAGCACCATGAAGACGGGCATCAGCACCTTGACCTCGACCCAGCTGCCCGCTCGGAACCGCATGACCTTCGGCGGACCCAGCGGGTACCAGCGCTTGCGGCCGACCGGGATGGGCCACAGGATCGGGCAGCCGGAGACGGTCAGCGCGTCCCCGAGGCAGTGCACCAGCGCACCCAGCACGATCGGCAGGCCCAGCCACAGATAGTCCTGGCCGGCCTGGTCGAACAGCCAGTGGGCGCCGCTGCCGTCCTTGTCCAGCATGCCCGCCAGAATCCAGGCGCTGGTCCCGGCGAGCAGCCAGACCAGCACATCGCTGCTGGAGCCGCGGGCCGCCCGCCACAGCAGACCCTCGATGGCCAGCACCATGTGCGCGAAGAGGATCACCAGGACCCCCCAGCGACCGCAGGTGACCGCCACCGCCGAGCAGGCGGCTCCGATCAGGACCGCCCACAGCCAGGTGTGGGTGAGCGTGCGGTGACCGCCCGACCGGCGCGGGTCGCCCGGCTTCCGGGTCGCCTTGTAGACGGCGTAGGACAGCTTGTCGACGACTTCGCAGACCCTGCGTGACACCGGCCCGAACGACCGCGAGATGGTGGCCGCCTTGTGATCGAGGTCCGGGGCGAGTGCGGCACCCGCGCAGATCAAGGCGCCCACCAGCAGGACCGGCCAGGGCATCGGATGGCCGGCGGCCGCGGCGGCGGCCCCCACACCGAGCCAGGCAGCGGCTCCCGACAGTGAATGTGCTGGTCCCATCATGGCCGCTTTCCGCCCCATTCCTCGTGTACCACTGTGCAGTTGAGCCGGAGCGTTGACGCTCCGTCGGCGACACAGCGTAGCTGCCATGATCATGGGGACAACAGCCGATTCCCCGGTTGGTGCCGAGGCCAGGCAAGATGGGGGCGTGACCCTCATCGATCAGCTGCCGCCGACCGCCGACCCCGACGCCCTGTACGAAGCCTTCGAGTCGTGGGCCGACGAGCGCGGTCTCACGCTCTACCCCCACCAGGAGGAGGCGCTGATCGAGGTGGTCTCCGGGGCGAACGTGATCGTCTCGACGCCCACCGGCTCGGGCAAGAGCATGATCGCCGCGGGCGCGCACTTCGCCGCGCTCGCCCGTGACGAGGTCACCTTCTACACCGCTCCGATCAAGGCCCTGGTCTCGGAGAAGTTCTTCGAGCTGTGCAAGCTCTTCGGCACGGAGAACGTCGGCATGCTCACCGGCGACGCCTCGGTGAACGCCGACGCGCCCGTGATCTGCTGCACCGCCGAGATCCTGGCGTCCATCGCCCTGCGCGACGGCAAGAACGCCGACGTCGGCCAGGTCGTGATGGACGAGTTCCACTACTACTCGGAGGGCGACCGCGGCTGGGCCTGGCAGATCCCGCTCCTCGAACTGCCCCAGGCGCAGTTCATCCTGATGTCGGCCACCCTCGGTGACGTCTCCTTTTTCGAGAAGGACCTCACCCGCCGCACCGGCCGCCCCACTTCGGTGGTCCGCTCGGCCACGCGACCCGTGCCGCTCTCCTACGAGTACCGGCTCACCCCGCTCACCGAGACCCTCACCGACCTGCTGGAGACCAAGCAGGCCCCGGTGTACATCGTGCACTTCACCCAAGCCCAGGCCGTGGAGCGGGCGCAGGCGCTGATGAGCATCAACATGTGCACGCGCGAGGAGAAGGAGCGGATCGCCGAAATGATCGGCAACTTCCGCTTCACCACCAAGTTCGGCCAGAACCTGTCCCGTTACGTCCGGCACGGCATCGGCGTACATCACGCCGGCATGCTGCCCAAGTACCGGCGCCTGGTGGAGAAGCTGGCCCAGGCCGGTCTGCTGAAGGTCATCTGCGGCACGGACACCCTCGGTGTGGGCGTCAACGTGCCCATCCGCACGGTGCTGTTCACGGCGCTGACCAAGTACGACGGCAACCGGGTGCGCACACTGCGGGCGCGGGAGTTCCACCAGATCGCGGGCCGGGCCGGGCGGGCGGGCTTCGACACCGCCGGTCTCGTCGTCGCACAGGCTCCCGAGCACGTCATCGAGAACGAGAAGGCTCTCGCGAAGGCGGGCGACGACCCGAAGAAGCGCCGCAAGGTGGTGCGCAAGAAGGCTCCCGAGGGGTTCGTGGGCTGGACGGACAACACCTTCGAGAAGCTGATCGTCTCCGAACCCGAGCCGCTGACCTCGCGGTTCCGGGTGACGCACACGATGCTGCTCTCGGTGATCGCCCGGCCCGGCAACGCCTTCGAGGCGATGCGCCACCTCCTCGAGGACAACCACGAGCCGCGCAAGCAGCAGCTCCGGCACATCCGCCGCGCGATCGCGATCTACCGCTCTCTTCTGGACGGCGGCATCGTCGAGAAGCTCGACAAGCCGGACGCCGAGGGCCGCATCGTGCGTCTCACGGTCGATCTCCAGCAGGACTTCGCACTCAACCAGCCGCTGTCCACGTTCGCGCTCGCCGCGTTCGAGCTGCTCGACCCCGAGTCGCCGTCCTACGCCCTCGACATGCTGTCCGTCGTCGAGTCCACGCTGGACGACCCGCGCCAGATCCTGGTCGCCCAGCAGAACAAGGCGCGCGGTGAGGCCGTGGCTGCCATGAAGGCGGACGGCGTCGAGTACGAGGAGCGCATGGAGCGCCTCCAGGACGTCACCTACCCGAAGCCCATGGAAGAGCTGCTCTTCCACGCGTACAACACCTACCGCAAGAGCCACCCGTGGGTCGGAGACCACCCGCTGTCGCCGAAGTCGGTCGTCCGTGACATGTACGAACGGGCGATGTCCTTCACCGAGTTGGTGTCCTACTACGAACTCGCCCGCACCGAGGGCATCGTGCTGCGCTACCTCGCCAGTGCCTACAAGACCCTCGACCACACCATCCCCGACGACCTGAAGTCCGAGGACCTCCAGGACCTCATCGAGTGGCTCGGCGAGATGGTTCGCCAGGTGGACTCCAGCCTGCTCGACGAGTGGGAGCAGCTGGCCAACCCGGCGGAGATGACCGCCGAGGAGGCCCAGGAGAAGGCCGACCAGGTGAAGCCGGTCACCGCCAACGCGCGGGCCTTCCGCGTCCTGGTCCGCAACGCCCTCTTCCGCCGTGTGGAGCTGGCCGCCCTGGACCAGGTCGAGGAGCTGGGCGAGATGGACGCCGACTCCGGCTGGGACGCCGAGGCGTGGGGCGAGGCCATGGACAAGTACTGGGACGAGTACGACGACCTCGGAACCGGACCCGACGCCCGCGGCCCCAAGCTGCTGGTGATCGAGGAGGAGCCGCAGAACAAGCTGTGGCGCGTCCGCCAGATCTTCGACGACCCGAACGATGACCACGACTGGGGCATCAGCGCGGAAGTCGACCTCGCCGCCTCCGACGCGGAGGGCCGTGCGGTCGTCCGTGTCACCGATGTCGGCCAGTTGTGAACAACAGGAGAACCCACCGATGACGAACCCGGCCGAGAGCCTGGTAGACCTGCTCGACCTGGAGCAGATCGAGGTCAACATCTTCCGTGGCCGCAGCCCGCAGGAATCCCTCCAGCGGGTCTTCGGCGGCCAGGTGGCGGGACAGGCGCTGGTCGCCGCCGGACGCACCACCGACGGCGACCGTCCCGTGCACTCGCTGCACGCGTACTTCCTGCGGCCGGGTCGCCCCGGCGTGCCGATCGTGTACCAGGTGGAGCGGGTCCGCGACGGACGCTCGTTCACCACCCGGCGGGTCACGGCCGTGCAGCAGGGCCGCACGATCTTCAATCTGACCGGCTCCTTTCACAAGCCCGAGGAAGGACCGTTCGAGCACCAGCTGCCGCCGGCCCGTGAGCTGCCGGACCCGGAATCCCTGCCGCCGGTCGCCGAGGAGATCCGCAAGCATCTGGGCGCCCTGCCGGAGGCCCTGGAGCGGATGGCCCGCCGCCAGCCGTTCGACATCCGCTATGTCGACCGGCTGCGCTGGAACCCGGAGGAGATCGACGGCGCCGATCCCCGCAGCGCCGTGTGGATGCGCGCGGTCGGACCGCTCGGCGACGATCCGCTGGTGCACACCTGCGCGCTGACCTACGCGAGTGACATGACCCTCCTGGACGCGGTCCGCATCCCGGTCGAACCCCTGTGGGGGCAGCGGAACTTCGACATGGCCTCGCTGGACCACGCCATGTGGTTCCACCGGCCGTTCCGCGCCGACGAGTGGTTCCTGTACGACCAGGAGTCCCCGATCGCGATCGGCGGCCGGGGCCTGGCACGCGGCCGTATCTACGACCAGCAGGGGAATCTACTGGTGTCGGTCGTCCAGGAAGGCCTGTTCAGGTCCCTCTGAGGCAGGTGCGAGCCCCGTCGGAACGTCCGGCGCCGGTCGGCACCGCCGCGTTCCGCGAGCGTCGGCCGCGCAGCCACGCCAGGAGCCTGCGGCGTTCGCGCGCGGCTTCCGGAGTCTGCGGACGGACCGGCGGGCCGGGCCGCCGTGGCATCGAGGCGGGGCTCGGTCGGCCCGAGCGGGCTCGCACCTCCCCGGGTGCGACCGCCCGGGCTTCCGCCAGTGCCTGCTCCAGGTCCGCGCGCAGCCACATGATCTCGTCCGGGTCCTGTGCCGTCATCAGTTCCTCGGCGATGTCCGCGGACGGTGTGCCCGGGGCGCCGTGGCGGGGTGGCACCGGGCGGAGCCGGTTCAGACGTGCCTGCTCGGCGGGACTCTCGGTGGCGGCGGCGACCTCGTCGGGCGGGAGCAGGGCCGCCAGCGCTCCGGCGCGCGCCCAGGGGTCACCCTCCGCGTCCCTCAGCAGGAATCCGAGATGGCGGCCGCGCCAGTTGCGGGCGCGCAGGTCCACGCCCGCCGCCACCTGGCTCCTCAGGGTCTCGGGTGTCCGGCCCTCCAGGAGATGGGCGTTCACGTCGCGTGCCGCGAACTCCTCCACTTCTTCGGCGAGATACTGCCAGACCACTACCCGGTAGCGGTTGAGATAGAAGCGCACCGGTACCAGCAGTCCCAGGCGGGCGAGCCGGGCGAAGCGGCCCGGAGAGATGTTCATGAGCGCTGCGGCCCCGGTCGTGGTCACGAGCCGGACGCGTACCCGGAGAGTCTCCGGGAAGCCGTCGTCGGCACGGATGCGGTCGATCTCCGCGCGCTCGACGCGGCGGCCGCTGCCGACCTCGTCACGTACGGTGCGGATGCGGCCGAGCTGCACGGCGAGTTCGAACTCGGCCCGGTTCAGCCCTAGTTCGCGTGCGGCACGGCTCGGTGTGCAGGTGGTGGGGCTCGGCGCGGTCAGGGTGGTTCCCGGCATGATCGTACTCCCCCGTGGAGTGTGTGGCTCACGCCCTGTGCGTCAGCCGTGCACACACCGTAGCCGGTTCGCGCGAAGCGTGGCAGCCCTGTGGATAACTCCGGCGGACGCGACAAACCCCAGGTCAGAGGTCTGCCACTGGAGTGTGCTCGGGTCGGCGGACGTCCACTTGGAGATGTTCGCCGACCCGGTTGACGAGCACCGTCATCTCGTAGGCGATTTGTCCGATGTCCGCCTCCGCCCCGCTGAGCACGCACAGGCAGCTGCCCGAGCCCGCGGCGGTGACGAACAGCACGGCGTCGTCGAATTCGATCATCGTCTGGCGGACCCGGCCGGCCCCGAAGTGCCGACCCGATCCCTTGGCAAGGCTGTGCAGACCGGAGGCGACGGCGGCGAGGTGCTCCGCGTCCTCCCGCCGCAGTCCCGTACTGGCTCCGGTGACCAGTCCGTCGTTCGACAGGACCAGTGCATGGCGGACGTGGTCCACGCGCTCGGTCAGATCGTCAAGAAGCCAGCCAAGTCCTTGGTTATGCCCCATGTTCCGTCTCCCCGTGCGACCTCTCCCCCTGGCCGGAGGATCTATTGGCCAGCCTTCCCCACCTCCGGCGTCCGGGCAAGCAGGATGGGCGTATGGCACAGAAGATGACCGACGAGGAATGGCGGGCGTTCGTCTCGTACGGCACCCGAACCGGCAAGCTGGCGACGGTCAGGGCGGATGGGAGCCCTCATATCGCCCCGATCTGGTTCCTGCTCGACGGTGACGAGCTGGTTTTCAACACCGGCAAGGAGACGGTGAAGGGGCGAAATCTCGCCCGTGACAGCCGCGTCGCCCTGTGCGTGGACGACGACCGGCCGCCCTACTCCTTCGTGGTGCTCAACGGTGACGCGCGTCTGACGGAGGATCTGGACCAGGTCCGGCACTGGGCCACCCGGATCGCCGCGCGGTACATGGGCGAGGAGCGCGCCGAGGAGTTCGGCGCCCGCAACGGCGTTCCGGGCGAACTGCTGGTCCGGGTCCCCATCGGCCACGTGGTCGCGATGAAGGACATGACGGACTGAGAGGACCTCGCCTCACAGGCGCCGCAACCCAGGATCTCGCGGCGCCTCGACCCACCGGTGCCTCAGCTCACCGAGTCCAGCAGTCGGGCGGTGTGCATCCGCCCGGCGTACTCGACAAGCCGGATCAGCACCTCCTTGCCGGAGTCCCGGTCCCGCGCGTCGCACAGGACCACGGGCGTGCCCGAGTCCAGGTCGAGGGCGCGGGAGACGTCGTGGGCGCCGTAGGAACGGGCTCCGGGGAAGCAGTTGACGGCGACCACGAACGGGATGCGCCGGTGCTCGAAGTAGTCGACCGCCGGGAAGCAGTCCTCGAGGCGGCGGGTGTCGGCGAGGACCACGGCGCCCAGGGCGCCCTGGGACAGCTCGTCCCACAGGAACCAGAACCGGTCCTGCCCGGGTGTCCCGAAGAGGTACAGGGCGAGGCCGGAGCGGATGGTGATACGGCCGAAGTCCATGGCCACGGTCGTGGTGACCTTCTGGTCCACGCCGCCGGTGTCGTCCACCAGTCGCCCCGCCTCGCTGAGCATCTCCTCGGTGCGCAGCGGCCGGATCTCGCTGACGGAGCCGACCAGGGTGGTCTTGCCGACGCCGAATCCGCCCGCGACAAGTATCTTCAGCGCCAGGGCGGAGCTGTCGTCGGCGGCGTCGGAGTGCTCAGAGGCCATGATCACTTCTCTCGGGAGGGCCGGCTGCGGTCGACGTGCTCGGAGCGTGGGGTCAGCATCATGACAACTCCGGTACCACTGCGGGCGTTCGGACTGAAAAGCACTCGAAGTGACTGATTCCCCGCCGAATACTTGCCGACTGAGTACGGAACGGCGTAGGTACGAGGCTCGGGCTGGTCGTGAACGTTCATCTACAGCGCCCGCAACCCCTCGATGACCTCGCGCAGAATCCGTTCGTCCGGCAGATGGGCCGGAGGAACCGGGCGGCTGACGGTGACGCAGCCAAGCTCCAGGAGGTCACCGAGGAGCACCCGGACCACGCCGACCGGGAGATCCGCGTCCGCCGCGAGTTCGGCGACCGACTGCGTCTCGGTACGGCACAGCTCGATCAGGGTCCGGTGCTCGGGGCCGAGCGCGGTCCCGTCGTCCATGCCCGGTGCGGCGGGGTCGAGCGTGACGAGCGCGATCAGGTCGAAGGCCACCCCCGTGGGGCCGGGCTGGGTGCGCCCGCCGGTCATGGCGTAGGGGCGCACCAGGGGCCCGGCCTCGCCGTCGTACCACTGGCTGCCCTGCTCCCCCAGGGCGCCTGGCGGGTTCTCGGTCATCCGTGCCGACCCTTCCGGTTCATCCTGCGGCGGGCGGCCGCGCCACGATGCGCGGAGCCGAGGAGAGGTGTTCGCCCACCCGCTTGACCAGGCGCGCCATCTCGTAGGCGACCAGGCCGATGTCGGCGGTGACGGCCGTGAGAACCGCCAGGCAGGAGCCGTCACCGGCGGCCGCCACGAAGAGGAAGGCGTCGTCCATCTCCACCATGGTCTGGCGCACGCCGCCCGCGCCGAAGTGCCGTCCGGCGCCCTTGGCAAGGCTGTTGAAGCCGGAGGCCACGGCGGCCAGATGTTCCGCGTCGTCCCGGCCGAGGCCGCTGGAGGCGCCGACGGCCAGGCCGTCGTTGGAGAGGACGACCGCGTGGCGCACCTCGTGCACCCGCGTCACCAGGTCGTCCAGCAGCCAGTCGAGTTCGCCGGACCGCTGCGCGCCCGTTCTGTCGGAGTTCTGGATCATGCCGGGTCTCCTTCGGTGCTGTCGCTGCCCGTTCGGGCCTCCTGGACGGCGGCGCGGCCGGGCCGCCTGCCGCCGCCGCGCGTCCAGCCGTCTCGGTAGGCCGCCATGCGCTGCCGTACGAGTTCGGGGGTGCGCGTGTCGTCCGCGTCGAGTTCGGGTTCCGGCGCCGCCTCCTCGGGGCGCTGGTGCCTGAGCTGGGGGACGAGGTTCGCCTGGCGCACGCGGCGCGGGAGGTCGTCCGTGGGCTCGGAGTCGTTCGGTGGGTGGTGCGGCCTCAAGGTGCTGACTCCGGGAAGCGGTGGTTCGGGCGCCGGAGCGGGCGCCGGTGGGGCGGTGACGGCCAGCACGGGGCGGTCGGCCGGGGCGGCGACCGCCTGCGGGTGGGACGGCACCTCGGGTACGCGCGCGTACTCGGGGCGCGGCTCCTGGAGCGCCGGGGGCTCCTCGGTGTCCGGTTCCTCGGGGCCGTTGTGCACGAGGGCGGTGGGCAGCAGGACGACGGCGGTGGTGCCGCCGTACGGCGAGGTGCGCAGGTGCACCTTGATCCCGTGCCGGGAGGCGAGTCTGCTGACCACGAAGAGTCCGAGGCGGTCGGTGTCGAAGAGGTCGAGGGCCTCGGACTGCTCGATGCGCCGGTTGGCGTCGGCGAGGACGTCAGGGCCCATGCCGAGCCCCCGGTCCTCGACCTCAAGGACGTAGCCGTTGCCGACGGGTTCGCCGGAGACGCGCACGCGGGTGTGGGGCGGCGAGAACTGGGCCGCGTTCTCCACCAGTTCGGCGAGCAGGTGGGTGAGGTCGGCGACGGCCGCGCCGACGACGGAGGCGGCCGGGAGCTGGCGGACCTCCACGCGCGCGTAGTCCTCGACCTCGGACACGGCGGCGCGGACCACGTTGGTGAGGGAGACCGGCATCCGCCAGGCGCGGCCGGGTGCCGCTCCGGAGAGGATGATCAGGCTCTCGGCGTGGCGCCGCATCCGCGTGGTGAGGTGGTCCAGACGGAAGAGGTCGCTCAGCTCGTCCGGGTCGTCGGAGCGTCGCTCCATGCTGTCGAGCAGGCTGAGCTGGCGATGCACCAGAACCTGGCTGCGCCGGGCGAGGTTGACGAAGACGCCCGAGATGCCGCTGGCCAGTTCGGCGCGCTCCATGGCGGCGCGGAGAGCGGCGCGGTGCACGGTCGTCAGGGCCTCGGCGACCTGGCCGGTCTCGTCCTCGGCCGGGGGCCCGCCGGGTGCCTCCACCCGGATGTCGATCTCCTCACCGGCGCGCAGTTTCCGCATCGCCGCGGGGAGTTTGCGCCGGGCGATCTCCAGAGCGTCGTTGCGCAGACTCACCAGCTCGACCACCAGACCGCGTCCGATGCGGACGGAGATCACCAGTGAGGCGACGACCGCGGCGAGTCCGAAGAGCACGGCGGCGCCCGCGGGGCTGAGCAGTCCCCCGGTGAACGGGTCGGTGCGGCCCGCGACCTCCCGGCTCGTGTCCGCCGCGACGGCGGCCATGCCGTCCTGCACACGCGTGTACGCGACGGTCCAGACCGACCCGGACGACGAGTCGACCGTCCTCGCCTCGCCGCCTGCGGCGAGAACGTCGTTCTCGCTCGCCGTGAGCGACATGTAGGCGCTGTCGCTCGCGACACCGTTCCAGGCGGCGCGCTGGGCGGCGGGCAGGTCCGTGACGGCCGTGTCGGTCAGGGCACGGCGGGTGGTGACGGCGGCTTCGAACAGCCGCAGCCGTTCGCCGCTCAGAGCCGTGGCCGGCCGGGTACCGGCGACGACGGCGTTCTCCTGAGCCAGTGCCTCGGCGGCGCGGGAGAACTCCAGGAGTACGCGCGCGTCGGAGCCGGTGTCGGACTGCTGGATTCCGGTGAGGGCTCCGTCGACGGCAAAGGCGCTGCCAATGGTCTTCGTGTACTGGGCGTACGCCCGGTCCCAGCCGGTCGTCCGGTCGAGTACGGCCGTCCGCAGGGTGCTCAGTTGTTCCGCGCCCGTCACGAAGGCCGTCAGGCGGCTGCCCACCACGGCGGGCAGTTCCTGGCCGGAGGCGACGGTGCTGTCGTCGCCGAGACGCAGCGCGGCCACCGCCCGGTCGGTGCGGGACACGAGCTTCCGGAGGTCGTCGGCGTGGGCCTTGCCCGGATCGTTCGCGTACCGGACGGCGGCGGTCCGTTCGTTCTGGAGGGCGGCGACGGCCGTTGCCACGGGGCTGCGCAGTTCGTCGTCCACGCGCTGCGACTGGCGCAGCCGTGTGACGTCCTGGGCGGTGGTGACGGTGGCGTACGCCCACAGGGCGAGCAGGGAGACCACGGGCACCATCAGCAGGCAGACCACCTTGGCCCGCACGGTGCGCGGGCGCATGTGCCAGCGGCCCGCACGCGGGGGCGCGTAGTCCGGTGGGATGTCGAGGAGCGCGTCCAGGGGCTCGTCGGCCGGCGGTCCGGCATGCGCGCGGCGGCCGCGTCGCGGGGGCGGCGCCTGCGTCGACTCAGCGGCCTGTGGGGTGCTTCGGGGTGGGCGCATGGCCTCCTCGCTCGGTACGTGGTTCGGTGCTGCCGGGTCCTGGCTCCCGCTAGCGGGCGGCCTTCTCGACGGGCCGTTGGGCGGTGGCGGACGCCGCGCGCTCGTCAGCCGTGGGTGAGAGGGCCACGAAGGCCGAGGTGATGAACAGGTAGGAGCCGAGGCCGACGGCGAGCGGGAAGATGAACTGCATCGCCGTGGCTCCGGGCAGCGGCGTGCCCGAGGGGTCGACCCGCACGCTCACGGCGAACATTCCGCTGTAGTGCATGCTGCTGACGGCCGCGCCCATGACCAGGGAGGCGAGGGTCACCGCGAGGGGCGACCTGATGTTGAGGCCGGCCCACAGCGCCGCCGTCGCGGCCACGACGGCGATCACCACCGAGAGGCCGACCAGGGCGGGGTCGTAGCTCACGTTCCCGTGCAGCCTCACCGCGGCCATGCCGAGATAGTGCATCGCGGCGACGCCGAGACCGGTGGTGAGGCCGCCGATCAGGAGGGCCCGGTTGCGGTCCTTGCCGTAGCCGACGGCGAAGACACCGGCGCAGACGACGACCATGGCGACGACGAGGCTGAGAATGGTCAGGGGCACGTCGTAACGGATGTCGGTGCCGCTCACCCGGAAGCCGAGCATGGCCACGAAGTGCATGGTCCAGATGCCGGTGCCGATCGCGGAGGCGGCCGTGACGAGCCAGTTGCGGCGCGCGCGTCCGGTGGTGGCGAGTGCGCGCACGGTGCAGCGCAGGCCGAGCGCGGCACCTGTGCAGGCCATCGCGTACGACAGTGCGGGGGTCAGCCAGCCGAAGGCGGCGTGGTCCATGTGTCCCATGGCTCACGGACGCTAGCCGGGGCAGGGGCGTACGCAGGGGGCGCGTTTCGAAAGGTGTCACAACATGACACAAACGCTGTCACAGCATGACGCAGAGTTGCGATGAACGGGTCGTATCGTGCTCGATCATGCGCGCGGCGGCGTCATCGGGTCCGGTGAGAGATCATGCGGAACATGAGTGACGACCACACACACGTCCAGGAGTTCTTCGGCGCCCGGGCGGCCGGCTGGGACCGCAAGTTCCCCGATGACGGCCCGGCCTACCAGGCCGGGGTCGCCGATCTCGGGCTGAACGAGGGCGACCGCGTGCTGGACGCGGGCTGCGGCACCGGACGCGCACTGCCGTTCCTGCGGTCCGCCGTCGGGCCCGGGGGGACGGTGATCGGGGCCGACCTGACCCCGGCGATGCTCAGGGCCGCGGCGGACGCGGGCCGGGACCGCGACGCGGCACTGCTGCTCGCCGATGTCGTCGCGCTGCCGCTGCGCGCGGAGTCCCTGGACGCCGTCTTCGCGGCGGGGCTGATCGCACACTTGCCGGACCCCGCCGAGAACCTCCGTGAGCTGGCCCGTGTGGTGCGGCCCGGCGGGGTGCTCGCGCTGTTCCACCCCATCGGCCGGGCGGCGCTGGCGGCACGCCAGGGGCGGGAACTCACCCCGGCCGATCTGCGGGCCGAGGCCAATCTGGCGCCGCTCCTCGCCGGTTCGGGCTGGCGCATGACGTCGTACGTCGACCAGGACGACCACTTCCTGGCCCTGGCGGTGCGCAAGTCCTGAGGCGGGCTGCGGGCGCGCGTGGACACCGGCGCGTGTCCGGCGGTGGCCGCCTCAACCGGCCGCTTCCCGGCTTCCGTTCACTCCTGCACGTCGGCCACCGGGGTGTGCGTGTGCCGTACCGGGCAGCCGCCCAGTCCGGGCACGGGCCGTGTACCCAGGTCGGCGGTCCGGTAGCCGTCCGGGTAGCTTCTGACCTCCCAGTTCTGGCGGGCGAAGTGCGGGGCGCGGCGCGGTGGCAGCAGCCGGACCAGTCGGCCACGCGTCCGCACGACGCGGCGTACGAGTGTGGTTGCCGCCGCGCCGGGCGGCTCGTACCGGAAGGCACGCAGCAGGGGCTCGTCGAGCAGCGCGAGCGTGGTCGTGCGCAGCAAGGGCGCGAGGGGGCGCGGGTACCAGGACGCCATCAGGTCGAGGGTGGCGTCGGAGACCTGCCGGGAACGCTCGTCCCAGGCGAAGTGAGTCTCTTCGTAGGCGTCGAGCAGGGCCTCGAACTCCTCATAGGTCTCCGGAATGCCGGGGATGCCCAGGTGGCGGCCGAAGGTGCGGTAATACTCGGTGGTGGCGACGACCTCGTGCCGGGACAGACGCCGCCAGCCGTAGGCGTCGATCCAGCGCCGGGGCATCACGACGAAGGTGGAGAGCACGTAGCGCATGTCCTCGTCGCTGATGTCGTACGCGCGGTGCATCTGGTTGACACGGCGGATCGCGGTGCGGGCCTGCTCAGCGGCGAAGCCGTGCTCCATGACGGCGTCGAGGAGCAGCGAGGTGTCGTCGTACCGCTTCTGCGTGCGTTCGGTCAGCTCCGCCGTCTCCGCCAGCAGACGCCCGATGCTCGGGACGGCGTAGGTGCGGAACAGAGCCAGTTCCAGTGCCCTCGTGTAGTCCCACGGGAACTCGAACGCCGCGCTGAGCCGGTAGATCTCGTGGGCGTCGGCCACCGGGTCCAGCCGCCGGATCTCCCGCAGCCGCGCGAACCGCTTCACTGACATGTCCCCTTCTGCCGTCGAATTTCCAACTCTACGGTGAACAACGGCAGAAGCTCGATCGGCGACTACCCCGGTCAGGGGAAAGGCGGTCCGCATGTTCGACGCGATTCGCAGGTACGCGACCAGGTTTCACAGCACCTCCTCACAGGTGAAGTCCGTGGGGAGCCCGGCGCGGCGTACCCCCAACTTGTTCGAAGCGGCGGCCGCCTATGTGGCGGCGCGCGCCGAGGACGATCAGGACGGGATCGACGAGGCGTCCGCGTGGGTGTCGCCGGAGGCGCTGTCCTTCGGGGTCGGCGAGTTGGCGTGCCGCGCGGTCGTCACCCTCGCCCGGGAACGGTCCATGTCCCCTCGTGCGGTCGCTCATGATCTCCTCGGCCTGCCGGCGGTGTGAAAGAGGGCGCTGACGGACAGGGGGCGATTCGCCCCCGTCCGGGCGGAAAGCCCCAGCTCCGCGTGGTGCGTGGAGTCGTGACAAGCCTCTCCCCCGCCCACTAGGGTGCGCGCCACGGACGAACCACTGGGGAGGCTGAGATGGCCGGGACGGACGAGGAGGCTGTCGCCTCCAGCGACGCGTTGTTCGTACTCACGGCGGTGCTGCTGACACCGGCACAGTTCCCCAGTGTGCTGGGTGACGACTACCCGGAGGCGTGTGCGGCGCTGGGACTGGCGCCGTGCGCCGACGGGTACGGACTGGTTCTCGGCCAGGACGGCGAGGGGGCCCGCTGGACGGCCGTGATCGACGACGTGTCGCTGGTCGCCGTGGCCATCGCGTCCTGGGACTGCGGTATGGAGTACGACCTGTCGCCGGACGAGCGAACGATCGTGGCGGCGCTGCCCGGCTGGCCTCTCGCCGTCGCCGTCGCGGCACCCGATGTGCCCGCACCGCACGACCCGTCGCCGGAGGACGGGGGCATGGAACCGCTCGTCCCGCCCGACGCCACGGTCTGGGGACCGGCGCAGCGGCGGCTCGGAGCCGACGAGATCGCACTCCAGTGGGCGACATGGCGGAACCAGCTGCGCGGCAGCGCCTTCGCCACGCCGGACGACTCGGCGGACGGGAAGGAGGCGGCGGAGGACGCCGCATCCCCTGCCGAGGAGCGCAAGCCGAAGGGCGGGCATCCCGGAATCCGGCGGGTGCTGGCGGAGGCACGCGCGTATCTCGACTCGCCGCCGCCGCTCGGCCGGGTCCGCTCGACGTTCGCCTCCGGAGACGCCCGGACGCTGCGCGCCGATGGACCCGGCTGGTCGATCGTGGCCCGCACCGACGACGTCGCCTTCGTCCTCCTCGACGAGCATCCCGGTGAGGTGCTGCCGGTGGGCCGTGGCCCGGAGCTTCCCGGCCTGCTGGAGGCGCTGGACAAGATGGCCGTACGACCCAACTGATCCGGCGTACGGCCCACCTGGTCCGACAGCGGACACTCTCGACGGCGCCGGAGGAACCACGCCACCCGCGCAAGGCGCGACCTCCGGCGCGCGGTCTGCCCGCGGCCGACTCGGCGAGAGGACCGACCCGGCTCGCGTCAGCGGCCCAGCTCCTTCCGCGTGACCCGGCGCAGCCTGCGCCGCTGCGAGGGGTCCAGCGCCAGATAGGCGGCGGTCGGGACTCCCACGATGACCAGAAGCGCCACCCACCAGGGCAGCCATATCAGCAAGATCAGCCCGACGGCCAGACCACCCACCGCGATCTTCGCGTTCCTGGACATGAGCGTCGCCTCCTTCATCGCAGCCACTGCCGCTCTCTGCAATGGAAACGGCCTCGCGAGCCCCGCGGTTCCAGCCTCCACCCCTGAGACGCCCCTGAGGAACCCCTGAGACGCATCTCGGGGACTCCGCAGGGACTACGAAGACGGGAGACCGGGTACACCCCGCACTTCAACCCGGCGGACGCGCTTCAGCCCCGCGCACCGAGCAGGTGGTCCATCGCCAGCTGGTCCAGCCGCTCGAAGGCCATGCCCCGCGCACCGGCGGACTCGACGTCGAAGTCCTCGAACGCGGTACGGTCGGCGAGCAGCGCGTCCAGGCCGTCCGCCGCCGTCGGCCGGGCGAGCTGGTCGAGGCGCGAGGCACGCAGGGCCTCCTGGACCTCCGGGTCGGCCCGGAAGGCGGCGGCGCGGTCCTTCAGGATGAGGTAGTTGCGCATGCAGCCGGCCGCCGACGCCCACACCCCGTCGAGGTCCTCGGTCCGCGGCGGCTTGAAGTCGAAGTGCCGGGGCCCGTCGTAACCGGCGCTCTCCAGCAGGTCGACGAGCCAGAAGGCGGACCGGAGGTCCCCCGCGCCGAAGCGCAGGTCCTGGTCGTACTTGATGCCCGACTGGCCGTTGAGGTCGATGTGGAAGAGCTTGCCCGCCCACAGCGCCTGGGCGATGCCGTGCGGGAAGTTGAGACCCGCCATCTGCTCGTGCCCGACCTCGGGGTTGACGCCGTACAGCTCGGGCCGCTCCAGGCGCTCGATGAACGCGAGGGCGTGGCCGACGGTCGGGAGCAGGATGTCACCGCGCGGCTCGTTCGGCTTGGGCTCGATGGCGAAGCGGATGTCATACCCCTGCGCGGTGACGTACTCGCCGAGGAGGTCGAACGCCTCCTTCATCCGGTCCAGCGCGTGGCGCACGTCCTTGGCCCCGCCGGACTCGGCGCCCTCGCGGCCGCCCCAGGCGACGTAGGTCCGGGCGCCGAGTTCCACGGCGAGGTCGATGTTGCGGATGGTCTTGCGCAGGGCGTAGCGCCGCACGTCGCGGTCGTTGGCGGTGAACCCGCCGTCCTTGAAGACCGGGTGCGTGAAGAGGTTGGTGGTGGCCATCGGCACGGTCATGCCGGTGGCGTCCAGGGCCTGCCGGAAGCGCTTGACGTGCGACTCGCGCTCGGTCTCCGAGGCGCCGAACGGAATGAGGTCGTCGTCGTGGAAGGTGACCCCGTGGGCGCCCAGCTCGGCCAGGCGCTGGACCGTCTCGACCGGGTCGAGGGCACGGCGGGTGGCGTCGCCGAAGGGGTCCTTGCCCTGCCAGCCGACGGTCCACAGACCGAAGGTGAACTTGTCCTCGGGGGTGGGCTGGTAACTCATGTCGCGGCTCCTTCGCTGCGCACGGCTATTTCGTCATGGCCGTTTACAAATTAGTATGCGAACACATCTCTGGGAAGAGACAAGGTGTCTTGGACAGTGAGGCGGGCCTTCGACAGGTGCCGTGCGGGGTTCGACGGACAACGCGAACCATGCCGGTGCCGGGGCCTCTCGCCGTCCGCCCCGCAGAGCCGCGGAAGAGGAGAGCCCGATGTCAGCAGCCGAGGGTCCGCTCGTCGTCGGCGTGGACACGTCCACGCAGTCCACGAAGGCGCTGGTCGTCGACGTGGCCACCGGGGAGGTCGTGGCGAGCGGTCAGGCGCCCCACACGGTGTCCTCCGGCGAGGGCCGGGAGAGCGACCCCCGCCAGTGGTGGGAGGCCCTGTGCGAGGCGCTGCACCAGTGCGGCGACGCGGCGCGCGAGGCGGCGGCCGTGTCGATCGGCGGCCAGCAGCACGGCCTGGTCACGCTGGATGGACAGGGCGATCCGGTACGCCCCGCGCTCCTGTGGAACGACGTCCGCTCGGCGCCGCAGGCCCGCCGTCTCGTGGACGAACTGGGCGGCCCGAAGGCCTGGGCGGAGCGCACGGGAAGCGTGCCTGGCCCGTCGTTCACGGTGACGAAGTGGGCATGGCTGGCCGAGCACGAGCCCGAGTCGGTCCGCGCCACCAGGGCGGTGCGGCTCCCCCACGACTACCTCACCGAACGCCTCACCGGTCAGGGCACCACCGACCGGGGCGACGCCTCCGGCACCGGCTGGTGGGCGTCCGCGACGGAGACGTACGACGAGGAGACCCTGGCTCACGTGGGTCTCGACCCGGCGCTGCTGCCGCGCGTGGTGCGTCCCGGCGAGGTGGCCGGAACCGTTCGTGACAGCCATGATCTGCCGTTCTCCAAGGGAACGCTGGTCGCGCCGGGCACGGGCGACAACGCGGCCGCCGCGCTCGGTCTGGGACTGCGTCCGGGCACCCCCGTGCTCAGCCTCGGCACCTCGGGCACCGTGTACGCCGTCTCCCGGCACCGGCCCGCCGATCCGACCGGTACGGTCGCCGGTTTCGCCGACGCCCATGGGGACTGGCTGCCGCTGGCCTGCACCCTCAACTGCACGCTCGCGGTGGACCGGATCGCCGCCCTGCTGGGCCTGGACCGCGAAGCCGTCGAGCCCGCCACGTCGGTCACCTTGCTCCCGTACCTGGACGGCGAGCGCACGCCGAACCTGCCGCACGCCTCCGGCCTGCTGCACGGGCTGCGCCACGACACGACCGCCGGTCAACTCCTCCAGGCCGCCTACGACGGCGCGGTCCACTCCCTGCTCGGTGCCCTCGACCTGGTGCTCGACCAGGACGCCGACCGCACCACTCCCCTGCTGCTGATCGGCGGCGGCGCTCGCGGCACGGCATGGCGGCAGACGGTACGCAGGCTGTCGGGCCGCCCGGTCCAGATCCCCGAGGCCAGGGAGCTGGTCGCGCTCGGCGCCGCCGCCCAGGCGGCGGGCCTGCTGACCGGCGAGGACCCGGCGGCGGTGGCCCGCCGTTGGAACACGGCGGCAGGGCCGGTGCTGGACCCCATGGAGCGGGACGAGGCCGCCCTCGCCCGGATCTCCGGGGTACTCTCCGACGCGGCCCCGCTGCTGGAACGGGATACGGAACGCGGCTGAGCGGAACGGCTCGGCCACGAACTCACGTATCGGCGGCACATCATGAACGCCGTCGGTGCCGCGAAATCGGCGGCCGCCATGTACCGGCCGCACGAAGGAACACCGAGGAAACGACGGAGGCATGACCGCACCGCTGCCCGACGCGCGCCCGCCGAGGAAGGGGCGCGCGCTGCCGGACACCCAGCACGGCATACGCCGACGCAACCTGGGGCGCGTCATGCACGCCGTCAGCGCGGAAGGCCCGCTGTCGCGAGCCGCGGTCGCCTCGCACATCGGCCTGACCCGGGCGGCCGTCTCGACCATGGTCGACGACTTGATCCGCTGGGAACTCCTGGAGGAACTGGGCCCTGAACGGCCCGGCCGGGTAGGCCGTCCGGGATCCGCGCTCGCGGTGAGCGGACGCGGTCCCACGGGCATCGGCGCCGAGGTCGGCGTGGACCACCTCGCCGTGTGCGCCGTCGATCTGCGGGGCAGAGTGCGCGCCCGGGCCGTGCGCCACGGCTCCAACCGGGGGCGCGCTCCCGAACCGGTGACGGAAGAACTCACGAACCTGATCCGCGGGGTCGTGACCGAGGCGGAACGGGACGGTCTGTGGGCGGCGGGGCTCGCGGTGGCTGTGCCCGGACTGATCGCCCGCGACGGTCGTACGGTCGTCCGCGCGCCGAACCTCGGCTGGCGGGACACCGACCTCGGCGCTCTACTGCCCGCCGAGCTGTCCCCGACCGTGGACAACGAGGCCAATTTCGGCGCTCTCGCGGAGCTGTGGCTCGGCGCCGGCACACCTCCCGACTTCCTGCATGTGTCGGCGGAGATCGGCATCGGCGCTGCGGTCGTCGTGGATGGAGACCTGCTGCGCGGCACGCGGGGATTCGCGGGCGAGCTGGGGCATGTGCCGGTCCGGCCCGACGGGCCCGCATGCCCCTGCGGCGGCCGGGGCTGCCTGGAGCAGTACGCGGGCGAGGAGGCGGTCCGGCGCGCGGCCGGCATCGAGCCACACGAGGAACTGGTCGGACTGCTCGCGGAACGCGCCGAGTCGGGCGACCGGGCCGTACGCACCGCCCTGAACGACGCCGGTACGGCGCTGGGCATCGCCCTGACCGGAGCGGTCAACCTCCTCGACCCCGAGACGGTCGTCCTCGGCGGGGCCCTGGCCGGGCTGTCCCCCTGGCTGCTTCCCTCGCTGGAGGCGGAGTTGCGCGGTCGCACGGCCGGTCCGGCCTGCCCGGTGACGGTGTCCACGCTCGGTCCGGAGGGGCCGCTGCTCGGCGCTGCGCATGCCGTGGTGCGAGGGGTGCTGGACGACCCGGCGGTCGTGGCGGAACGGGCCTGACGGCGACTTCCCCGCAGCGCTGAGACGCGGTGGTCGGTGCCGCCTGGTCCTGGTGCGACTCGATGCGCGGCCTGGCGCCCCGTGCGGGTCTGCCGAAACTCACTCGTTCGGGCGGCCGAGTTGTCCACAGGCCCAGCCCTGTCCACGGAAACGTCGCACGGTCTTCTGCCCAACTCGGCCTCGTCGTACCGTGATTCACACGAGGCGCGACCGCCGGACCAGCCCGGCGTGCCCCACCCCGTACGAAGAACGCACACGCAGGGCATCGAGGAACGACACGCGTCGGGGAACACACCTACTCCGGTGAGCCGGACGCATGCCGGGGCAACCCGGGAGGCCCAATCCCCTCGGCCGCCGCGCGTCGCACTGAACTGCTCGCACGCAGTGGGGATACACACGTGAGAGCCGTTCGCGTGTGCGGCGTTACCGACCGGCGGCAGCGTCCTCGAAACGCGATCCGGCACCGGCTCCGACGGTCGGCTGCCGATCGGCTGTGCCCAACTTCCCACCCTCAGAAAGGCATCGGACGATGGAAAAGAAGCGGGCCCTTCACCACCTGACCCGACGCGGCCTCCTGAAGGGTGCGGCACTTGCCGCCGCCCCCTACGCACTGCTGTCAGGCCCCCAGGCGAGCGCACGGCCCTCCGTGGACTATCCCGGCGGGGAGTGGTACCCGGCGAGCAGCGCCAACTACACCGTTTCCAGCCGCCCTTCCGCCTACACGATCGACCGTGTGGTCATCCACGTCACCCAGGAGACCTACATCCGCGCGCTGAACATCTTCAGCGACCCGGAGAAACAGGTGTCCGCGCACTATGTCGTCCGCTCGGCGGACGGTCATGTCACCCAGTGCGTCCGTGAGGCCGACGTCGCCTGGCACGCGGGCAACTGGGACTACAACACCCGCAGCATCGGCATCGAGCACGAGGGCTGGGTGGACCAGCCCTCCTACTTCACGAACGCGCTCTACGAGCAGTCCGCGCGGCTGACGGCGACGATCTGCGCCAAGTACGGCATCCCGAGAGACAGGGAGCACATCATCGGCCACTACGAAGTACCCGGCACCGATCACACCGACCCGGGCGTGAACTGGGACTGGGTCCGCTACATCAGACTGGTCAATTTCGCCTAGTCCCGCGTCACGGCGGTTGTCCGCGTCGGCACCGCGCGTGACGATGATCCCAGCTGTTCCACCGTCCGGGGAGGACGAGTTGACCGATCAGTGGGTGGCCCTGGAGCCGGGAGCCGACCCGGCCGAGCGGGTCCGGACGCTGCGCCAGGCGCACGAGAGGTTCACCATGGCGGGCACGGTGCCGCAGCGGGTGCGGTCGGTGGTCGCGGAGTCGTGGCGGCGCAGCGCGCGGGCGGGTGTACGAGTCGACGGGACAGCGAGCGTGGAGCTGACCGACGGCGACCTGGGCATCTATCGCGCCGAGCATCCACTGGCCCGGGTGATGCCCTTGTTCAGAGAGCTCTTGGGCACCTTCGCCGCCGACGGCGAGCATCTCCTGGCGGTGTGCGACGCGCACGGCAGACTCATGTGGGTCGAGGGGCATCCGGCGACACGGCGCCAGGCGGACCGGATGAACTTCGTGCCGGGTGCGCGCTGGTCGGAGACCGCCGTCGGGACCAACGCGCCCGGCACCGCCGTGGCCGTGGACCGGCCGGTCCAGGTCTTCTCGGCGGAGCACTTCATAAGGCGCGTGCAGCCATGGACGTGCGCGGCCGCGCCGGTGCACGATCCGCGCACCGGACGGGTCCTGGGTGCCGTCGACATCACCGGCGGGGACCGGCTGGCGCATCCGCACAGCCTGGGCTTCGTGCAGGCGGTGGCACGGGCGGCCGAATCGCACCTGGCCCTCCTCGCCCCGCCCCGCAAAGCCGAGGACGCGCCGTTCCTGAGCGCGCTGGGCCGTGACGAGGCGCAGCTCCGTCTGGGCAACGGGCAGCGGATCGGGCTCAGCCGACGGCACAGCGAGATCCTCGTGCTGCTGGCCCGTCACCCCGAGGGCATGACCGGCGACGAGTTGCTGTGCGCGCTGTACGCCGACGAGTCGGTGACGCCGGTGACGCTGCGCGCCGAACTGGCCCGACTGCGCCGACTGCTGACACCGGGGCTCCTGGCCTCACGCCCGTACCGGCTGACGGCGCCGGTGGAGTCCGATGTCGCCGTGGTGGAACGCAGGCTGGAGGCGGGTGCGCTCACTACGGCGTGCAGGGCCTACCGGGGTCCGCTGCTGCCGGGTTCACAAGCGCCCTCGGTCGTACGGCTCCAGCGACGGCTCGCCGCCGCCCTGCGGACGGCACTGATCACGCACGGCGATCCGGATCTGCTCGCCGACTGGGCGCACGCTCCGTGGGGCGAGGCCGATCTGCTGGTGTGGCGAGCGCTGGCGGCGGTCCGGCCGACGGCTCCCGTCCGAGCACGGCTCGCGGCATTGGAGGCCGAACTGGCCGCTCCCGCGACCGCTGTCCGGCGGCCACTCGGAGCTCGCACACCCGCGTTGACCAGCAACGCAACATATTTGCAACGTCCGCCCGTCTAGTTTTCTGACCGAGAGCCGTCCAATGGCGGGCGGCACTTCACCGGGAGGCAGAGCAGCATGACCCGATACGCGACGCCGGGCTCCGAGGGCTCGATCGTCTCCTACCAGCCGCGTTACGACCACTTCATCGGCGGTGAGTACGTCCCGCCGGCGCGCGGCCAGTACTTCGACAACCCGTCGCCGGTCAACGGGCAGCCGTTCACCGAGATCGCGCGCGGCACGGCGGAGGACGTCGAGCGGGCGTTGGACGCGGCGCACGCGGCGGCGCCGGGCTGGGCCCGTACGTCGGTGACGGAGCGTTCGGACATCCTGCTGAAGATCGCCGACCGCATGGAGGCCAACCTCGAGGCCCTGGCGGTGGCCGAGACCTGGGAGAACGGCAAGCCGGTCCGCGAGACGCTGGCCGCCGACATCCCGCTCGCGATCGACCACTTCCGGTACTTCGCGGGAGCGATCCGCGCGCAGGAGGGCTCGCTCGGCGAGATCGACGACGACACCGTGGCGTACCACTTCCACGAGCCGCTCGGCGTTGTCGCGCAGATCATCCCGTGGAACTTCCCGATCCTGATGGCGACCTGGAAGCTCGCCCCGGCGCTCGCCGCGGGCAACGCGGTGGTCCTCAAGCCGGCCGAGCAGACCCCGGCGTCGATCCACTTCTGGATGAGCCTCGTCTCCGACCTGCTCCCGCCGGGTGTGCTGAACATCGTCAACGGCTTCGGGGTGGAGGCGGGCAAGCCGCTGGCCTCCAGCCCCCGGGTGGCGAAGGTGGCGTTCACCGGTGAGACCACGACCGGGCGGCTGATCATGCAGTACGCCTCGGAGAACATCAAGCCGGTCACCCTGGAGCTCGGCGGCAAGTCGCCCAACATCTTCTTCGACGACGTGTGGCTGCACGACGACGACTTCCGCGACAAGGCGCTCGAGGGCTTCACGATGTTCGCCCTCAACCAGGGTGAGGTCTGCACGTGCCCGTCCCGTGCGCTCGTCCAGCGCGGTCACTACGCCGAGTTCATCGAGGCCGCCGTCGCCCGCACCAAGCTCATCAAGCCCGGCCACCCCCTCGACACCGAGACGATGATCGGCGCCCAGGCGTCCAACGACCAGCTGGAGAAGATCCTCTCCTACCTGGACATCGGCCGCCAGGAGGGCGCCAAGGTGCTCACCGGCGGCGAGCGCATCGAGTACGACGGCGAACTGAAGGGTGGTTACTACGTCCAGCCGACCATCTTCGAGGGCGACAACCGCATGCGGATCTTCCAGGAGGAGATCTTCGGCCCGGTCGTCTCGGTCACGTCGTTCGACGACTTCGACGACGCCATGAAGCTCGCCAATGACACCCTCTACGGCCTCGGCGCCGGCGTCTGGACCCGCGACATCAACACCGCGTACCGCGCAGGCCGCACCATCCAGGCAGGCCGCGTCTGGACCAACTGCTACCACGCCTACCCGGCCCACGCCGCCTTCGGCGGCTACAAGCAGTCCGGGATCGGCCGCGAGACACACAAGATGATGCTGGAGCACTACCAGCAGACGAAGAACTTGCTCGTGTCGTACTCGCCGAAGAAGCTCGGCTTCTTCTAGGAGCACGCAAGAGGGTGCCGACCAGGTGTGTTGCCCAGTCGGCACCCTTCCGAGACCACGTTTCCGGGCCAGGCCAGGACTTAGAGGTCCTAACAGAAGCCGTTGATCATGTGACTTTCGGATTGGCTGGTCGTTGGTCCGATCGTGGGGAAACGTCAGTCGCGGCCCTGGATCGTCTCGGACGAACTGTGGTCGCTCATCGAGCCGTTGCTGCCCGTGCCGGGTCCGAAGCTGGTCGAGGGCAGACCGCGAGTCCCGGACCGGCAGGCGCTGTGCGGGATCCTGTTCGTCCTGCACACGGGCATCCAGTGGGAGTACCTGCCGCAGGAACTGGGCTTCGGCTCGGGCATGACCTGCTGGCGGCGCCTCGCCGCGTGGAACGAGGCCGGCGTGTGGGACGAACTGCACCTGGTGCTCCTGAAGAAGCTGCGGGCGGCGAACAAGCTGGACTGGTCCCGGGCGGTGATCGACTCCTCCCACGTCCGGGCCGCTCGACGGGGCCCAAAAGCGGTCCCAGCCCGGTCGATCGCGCACGGCCGGGCAGCAAGCACCACGTTCTCACCGACGGCCAGGGCATCCCGCTCGCGGTGTCGCTGACCGGTGGAAACCGCAACGACGTCACCCAGCTGATGCCCCTGCTCGACAAGATCCCGGCGGTTGCCGGCGTCGTCGGCCGCCCCAGACATCGACCCGACACGCTGCTTGCCGACCGCGGCTACGACCACGACAAATACCGGCGCCTACTGTGGCAGCGCGGCATCCGCCCGGTCATCGCTGAGCGAGGCGTGCAACACGGCTCTGGCCTGGGCATTTTCCGCTGGGTCGTCGAGCGCACCATCGCCTGGCTGCACGGCTTTCGCCGCCTGCGGATCCGCTGGGAGCGACGCGACGACATCCACGAGGCCTTCCTCGGTCTCGCCACCTGCCT
>NZ_WWIR01000584.1 GCF_009863025.1 Streptomyces sp. SID4985
AGTGGCTGCGCCACTCGCGCACCTCGACTGCTGCGCAGTCGAGGTGACGGTCCGTTCGCTGCGCTCCCGGACCAGGCAGCGGGACTTCGTCCCACTGCTAGGCTTTCGCTTCGCTCCAGCCCGGGTCGGCGGGTCCGCTGCGCTCCCCCGCCTCAACGGTCCTTGCGGCTGCGCCTCCAGTCCCTTGGGGCCCGCTGTCGCGGGCCTGGCTGGCTACGAGGAGGGGGGTCACTCGTTTGTGTCGGGTCTCAGCGTAGTGCGTGCCTCACGTTGATGCAGCATGTATCGTTGGCAGAAATACAGGACACTCCCCCAACCATCAGGAACCCTCCCTAAATTCCGAGAGGACGACTCGGATGACCGGTCACCGCGAATCTACAGGACCAGACCCCTCGATGAGCAGCGATTCCGTGCACCGGGTGACGGAGTACCAGACGGCGGGCACCAACGCCCGGTTGAGGCTGTTCGACCTCCTACAAGCTCAGGGCGTGCCCGCAGCCGAGGCTGACGACTTGGCGGTCGCCGGGGCGCAGAGCGAGGTGGTCGAACTGGATGGGATGGCGCCGGCCTCTGAGGGCGCGCGGTTCGCGGACGGCTGGGACGAAGGCGTTGCGGCGGTGAGTGAGGCCTTGGTGGGCGTCGCGGACCGGGACTGGGTAGGGCGTGGCGGCCGGTCGGCCGGGCTGCTGAGCTGGCCGTACATATCGCGGACGTCAGGCGGCGTGAACGGGTCGCTCTGGTGCGGCTGGAGGTGTTCGTCCGGGAGACCGTGCTGCCGTGTACCTCGAACACCACGGCGTGGCGGCGCTGGGCGAGGCCGGCGGTCTGTGCACGGCGCGGAGGGTGGAGATGTCCAGTGGTGACGTCATCCTCTGCACGCGCGAGACCGGGCACTACGAACCGGACGACCTGCCGGGATTCAAGCGCGGGAAGTCGGACGGGACGCCCGGCGGATGGCACCTCGCGGCGCCTTCTGGAGTGATGCCGGAGCGGCCTGTACGCCGCACGCGGCCGTCTGAAAACTGCAGGAATTAGACATCGGGGAGAAAAAGAAATGTCGGAAATTCAGCTCAAGGAACACCAGGTCGACCAGAAGTCAGCGTTCCGTAAATGGGTGGGATTTCCTGCAAGATCATCTGTGCCCCCAGAGGGGGCGCGTGCCATGGGGGTGTCCGCGACCGGGTCCGGGAAGACGATCACGGCCGCTGCGAGCGCTCTGGAGTGCTTCCCGGGCGGGCGGATCCTCGTCATGGTGCCCACCTTGGATCTGATCGTGCAGAGCGCGCAGTCCTGGCGCCTGGTCGGGCACCGCGCGCCCATGGTCGCGGTCTGCTCGGTGGACAAGGACGAGGTTCTGGAGCAGCTCGGAGTGCGTACCACGACCAACCCGATCCAGCTCGCGTTGTGGGCGGGGTCCGGGCCGGTGGTCGTGTTCGCCACGTACGCATCCCTGGTGGACCGCGAGGATCCGGAGGACCCGTCGGGCCAGCGGACGGTGCGCGGGCCGCTGGAGGCCGCGCTGGCGGGCGGGGAGCGGCTGTACGGCCAGCGGATGGCCCCGTTCGACCTGGCGATTCTGGATGAGGCGCACATGACGGCCGGGGACATGGGCCGGCCGTGGGCGGCGATCCACGACAACCAGCGGATCCCCATCGACTTCCGGCTATACCTGACCGCCACCCCGCGGATCCTGGCCGCGCCCAGCCCGCAGCGCGGCCGGGACGGACAGGAGCTGGTGATCGCGTCGATGGAGGACGACAGCGCCACCTACGGCACCAGGATTTTCGACCTCGGGCTGGCGGAGGCGGTGGAACGCTCGATCCTCGCGGGCTTCGAGATCGACGTGCTGGAGATCCGGGACCCCGACCCGATCCTGGGGCTGTCGGAGGACGCGCTGCGCGGCCGGCGCCTGGCGCTGCTCCAAGCCGCGCTGCTGGAGCACGCGGCGCAGATGAACCTGCACACCGTCATGACCTTCCACCAGAGGGTCGAGGAAGCCCGCGCGTTCGCCGAGCAGATGCCGGCGACCGCCGCCGAGCTGTACGCCACCGAAGCCTCAGACGCCGCCCTGGCCGACGCGGAGGAACTACCCGCCTCCTCCATCGACGCCGAGCTGTACGAACTCGAGGACGGCCGCCACGTGCCCCCCGCCCGGGTCTGGGCCGACTGGCTGTGCGGCGACCACCCCATCGCCCACCGGCGCGAAGTGATCCACCGCTTCGCCAACGGCATCAACGCCGCGAACCGGCGCGTACACCGGGCGTTCCTCGCCTCGGTACGAGCCCTCGGGGTCGGCGTCGACATCACCGGACTGCGCGGCGTGGAGGCCGTGTGCATCGTCGGCTCACGCAGCTCCCAGGTCGACATCGTCCAGAACATCGGCCGGGCCCTGCGCCCGAATCCGGACGGCACAGTGAAGACGGCGCGGATCATCATCCCGATCTTCCTGCAGCCCGGGGAGGACCCGAAGGACATGGTCGCCTCCGCCAGCTACCAGCCTCTGGTCGACATCCTCCAGGCGCTGCGCTCGCACTCGGAACGCATGGTCGACCAGCTCGCCTCCCACGCGCTGACCCGCGGCGAAAAGCTCCGGCCCCTCCACGTCCGCCCCGCCCTCGCAGCGGGAACCGCCGGCAGTGACGGTGAGGAAACGAGCGAGGCGCAGCAGGAAGTCGACCGGGTCACCTCTATCGTGATCAACTTCTCCTCCCCCCGCGACGCCGCCGACATCGCCGCCCTGACCCGCTGCCGCGTCATCCGCCCCCAGTCCCTGGTCTGGCTCGAGGGCTACCAAGCCCTGCTCCGCTGGCGAGCGGAGAACGAAATCACCGGCCTGCACGCCGTCCCCTACGACGTCGAGACCGAGGTCGGGACGACGAAGGCGTTTCCGCTTGGGCGATGGGTGCACCAGCAACGGAAATCACTGCGGGCCGGTGAACTCGATCCCCACCGCAAGGACCTCCTCGACGAGGCCGGGATGGTGTGGGAGCCCGGCGAGGAAGCCTGGGAGAACAAACTCGCCGCCCTTCGCTCCTACCGGCGGGCCACCGGACACCTCGCCCCCCGCCAGGATGCCGTCTGGGGCGAGGGCGAGGCGATGGTGCCTATCGGCCAGCACATGGCCAACCTGCGCCGGAAGGGCGGCCTCGGGAAGGACCGGAAGCGGGCGGAGCAGCGTGCGGCGCAGCTCACCGCGATCGACCCGGACTGGAACTGCCCGTGGCCGCTGGACTGGCAGCGGCACTACCGCGTCCTGGCGGACCTGGTCGACGCCGACGGCAGCCTCCCCGACATCGCACCCGGCGTACTCATGGACGGCGACGACATCGGCAAGTGGCTCCAGCAGCAGCGCAAACCGAGCACCTGGAGGCAGCTGTCGACCGAGCAGCAGGAACGGCTGTCCGCGCTGGGCATCAAACCCGCTGAGGCGCCATCTCCCGCCCCGGCAGCCACGCGTGCGAAGGGCCCGGGCAAGGCGCAACAGGCCTTCCAGCGCGGCCTGACAGCCCTCGCACAGTGGGTGGACCGGGAAGGCGCCCACCGGCCCGTCCCGCGTGGCCACAGTGAGCAGATCACGGTCGACGGCGAAGCGGCTCCGGTGACCGTAAAGCTGGGCGTATGGGTCTCCAACACCAAAAGCCGCCGCGACAAGCTCACCCAGGAGCAGCGCGACGCACTGCGAGAGCTGGGCGTCGAATGGGCATGACCGCCGTGGATGGTATGTCGTTCAGCGGGCCGTGTTCTCGGTGCGGATCATCCGGCGCAGGCTGGTGCGGGCAGCAATCAGGTCTTCTTCGAGGGCGGTGATGCGGGCGCGGAACGTGGCGTTCTCCGAGGCCGCTTCCTCCAGCCGGCGGGTGAGGTCCTGGTTCAGGGCGTTCAGCTGGTCTGCTCTGGCTGCTGTGTCGGGGGCGTGGATGGCATCGAGTTGCTGGCCGAGTTGGTGGCGCAGGGCTGCCTGGAGCCGGTCACGTTCGTCGCGGAGTTCTTTGATTTCTTGCCGGGCGATTTCGAGTTCGGTGCGCAGGCTGAAGTGGGAGGGCGGGCTTGCCGTGGCAGATGGCGGGGTGCTGTGGGCTTGGCGTAGTTGGGCTGCCTCGATGTGCTCGCGTACGCCGGGGGCATAGGTGAGCCAGGTGGAGACTCGGGCGGCGCGAGCGACTGCGGCGAAGGTGAGCGGCTTTCCCTGTTTCTCGAGTGTGGCCAGGACGGTGAGGACACGGGCTCGTTTGTCGAGACTGTGGCGGCGTCTGGCTTCGGCGAGGGGGGGCGGGGTTGCCGCGGGGATTCATCGCGGGTCTTTCGGTCGGGCAGTGGTGAGGGGCAGGAGGGTGTGGTTGTCGCCTGCTCGTGCTTTGCGCAGCACGGTGCTGGCCTCTTCGATCTGGACGCGTTCGGAGGCGGGGAGGGATGCCAGGTGTGTGTTCATGCGGTCGATGACGCGCTGGTAGGCGGTGATTTGTGCGGTGAGGGCGGTGGTAACGAACTCGGCGGCGCTCATGGCGAGTGCAGTTTCGCGGTCTGCTCGTAGTTCGTTGATGTGGTGCTCGATGGCGGGCAGGTAGGAGGGGTCGGGGCGGTAAAAGCCGCAGCCAGCGCACTGGAAGCGGATGGGGCACGCCTGGCCGCCGGCTTTGACGTTCGACGGCTCGGTGCAGCCGCCGTAGGGAACGGCGACGGAGCGCATCTCGTAGGCCGTGCTCGAGCTGGGGCTGAGGTGGCCGTGCTGGTCGAGGACGTGTGCGCTGAGTTTGGCCACTGCTTCGCTTTTCCGTTTGAGGGAGACGGTGTAGTAGCGCTGGGTCATGGCGATGGATTTGTGGTCCATCAGTTCGCGTAGCACGTCGACGGGGGTGCCGGCGTCTGCGTGGCGCTGGGCGTAGGAGTGGCGGAAGGCGTAGGGGTAGATCAGGGATCGGTCGAAGATCAGGCGTTGTCCTTTGGAGTCGGTGCCCTCGGCGTGGAGCGGGGGCAGGGCGTCTGCCCAGAGCCTGAGGGCGTCGCTGAGGTAGGTGCTGGAGATGTGGGGGGCGTCACTCAGGGGGGTGAGGGATGGAAAGAGGAATCGGTCTCCTTTGGCGGGAAGGTGCAGTTGGTCGCGGCGGGCTTGCCAGGTTCGGATGGCGTCGGCGGTGGAGGTTGTGATCGGCAGACGTCTGCGGTGGCGTTTCCGCTTGTGGTTGTCCCAGATCAGGGTGGGCTGGCCGTTGTGGTTTTCCAGGCAGTCACGGGCCAGGGAGACGATCTCGAGCGGGCGGCGCCCGGTGTCGCGCAGGACGATGTACATCGTGCGGTACAGGAGGTGCCGGGCGTCTGGGGCGATGTCGCGGCAGCCGTAGGTGTTTCCGGTGCCCAGGGTGTCGAGGTGGGTGTCCAGTTGCCGGATGACGGATTCGGGGATGGCCTTGCCGATGAAGTCCTCATTGGGTTCTTCGACGGAGATGACGTGCTCGACGGGCACGCGGGTGAAGGTGCCGGCCAGGTCGTCGAGGGTGCCGCAGCGGCGGCCGTAGGCGATGAGCTGGAAGAACATCCCAAGCAGGCTGCGTCGGAAGGAGGAGGAGTAGGGGGTCCCGTCCCGTTTGCGTGCGGCACGGAAAGCATCGACGGCCAAGGTGGCATCGGCGAACGTCAGGGCGGCGGGATCGTCGCCGGCGTCGGCGCGCTGGGCGAGAGTCGCGGAGGCGATGGTCGTTGCGTGGAACGTGCGCTTGAAGTCTTCTGTGGTGGGTCGGGCGGTGGTCACCCAATGACGCAGCGCTTGGCGTAGCCAGGGCTGGCGGACTGTGCGGAGATCGACGCGGCCGGGAAGCTGTCGGCGCTTGCCGGAGGCGCTGTGGCGCAGTCCGAGGACGCGCAGATCGATGACGTCCTGGTCGATGAGGGTGATCCCGGAGAACTCGCTGTATCCGGCGCGGGCGGCGGACTGCAGGTTCTCCAATGTGCGGACGGCAGCCTGGTGCGGCTTGGTGAGCCGGGCCGTGTTGGTGGCGTCCAGAAGGGTGTCGGCCGTGGTGAGGTGGCTGATCACGCCGCGGATCCAGTGAGGTTCCAGGGCACGTACCCACTGGTCCATCTGCTGCACGGCGTACAGCGCTTCCCAGCGCAGCAGCTGGGGCAATGGGGCGAGGTGGAACTGGTGCGCCAGCAGATACAGGGGCTGGTGCGGTGCCCACTGGGCGGCAGGCACAGGGTCGGCGCGGGATCGGCATTCCGCTCTCCAGGCGCGCCAGTGGTAGTTGCACAGCCCACTGGAGTTCATCGCCCAACCAGAGCAGTGGGTCACCAGGCAATCCGGTTTTCGGTGAACGGTGTTGCCCGGCTGCGAAGCCACCGCTCGAGCGTGCCTTTGGACTTGTGGTACTTCCATGATCCGTGGTGGGCGGCGCACAGGCCTCCCGATACCTGAGGGCGTACGCACCGCACACCGTCCCCGGTGAGCGTGCACGGCCCGACGACTGTCAACGGCAGGGATCTGGAACGAGCAGGGATGAAAGTGGCGGCGAACTCTTCCCGCGGCAGACCGCTCTTCCTTCGCTGGTCCGAGCAGTAGGTACAGAACGTCTCCTGAGCGCGCACGATCACGTCGCAGCGGCGGGTGCGGCACCGGGAGGACGAGGTGCGCGGATTGTCGAGGTCTCCGGTGAACAGCCATCTGGCGCTGTCCCACTCCCCCGGCCGCCACGCGGGCTCGATGTGGGAACGCAACCACGTCTCCCACGACTTCTTCGTGGCCCTCGTCGGCGCCCCCAGTGCAGTCTGTGCCCGGTCGACAGCCGCCCGGGTTTCGGACTCATCGACGTGGCGGTAACGGTCCATGGACAGCGGCGAGGCGTGACCCAACAGCTTCTGCACCACGTCCCGGTCCACTCCCCCGCGCAGCCAGTGGGTGGCCGCGGAGTGGCGCAGCATGTGCGGGCGAGCCGGATGCCCGGCGCGGCGGGCCAGACGGTCGAAGACGCTCTTGGCGTTCGGGTAGGTCATGGCGCGGCCCAGCGGCGGGCGGAATAGGTTCACGAACACCATGCCCGTTTCGGCCGCCTGGGCCACCTGGTTCCGTTCGTGCTGGTAGTCGGTGTAGAAGGCGACGATGTCGGGGGTGACGGGGAGGCAGCGGGAGTGTCTGGACTTCGCCAGGGCCCGGTTCGGGTTGTCGGTGCGGCGCCGCACATGAAGGTGCGGCCCCTGAACCGGACAGCCCAGCGAGCGTGACGAGGCCAGGAAATGCAGATCCTCCTGGCGCAAGCCCAGGGCCTCCCCGATCCGCAGGCCGGTCGCGGCGAGCAGCGCGATGAGGAAACGGTCCCGCGCCCGGGGCGTATCCGCGATCATGCGGCGGATCTGCTGTGAGGACAGGTCCTCGTAGCCGGGCTCGCTGACCTGGAAACGGAAGGCCGATACCTGGACCTGGCGCCATTGGACGCGCTCGCCGGCGTCGTAACCGGCCGGCAAGAACCGCAGGAACTTCGGCTCCGACAACAGGCTGGCCGTCTGGGAAGGGACCCAGCCATGGAGCGCGCCGAAGCGCAGGAAGTCCGTGACCGCCGTCATCACCGCGTTCGCCGTTCCCTGCGAACGGTAGCGGGGCGCAGCCGTGGTCGGACAGCGGCGGCTGCGGGCCGGCAGCGGCGTGGTGACCAGCCACTGCTGCAGCCCGGACAACGCCATGAAACCCGGACACGACCACTCGATACGGTGCCCTGCGCAGTAGTTCAGATAGAGGGCGAGACGGCCTGCGTAGACCCGTTCCGTGTTCGGCGAGCGGCCCTTGCTACGCAACCCCGCCAAAAACGCACACACCTCGGCATGCAGGTCGTAGGTGCGCGCGTCGGCCACCACCCACCGCTCCACACCCGTCGACGGAGACATCGAACGCTCAGCCACATAGCTCTGCTCCACCCACCAAACACAACCAAGCCCCACCGGCCACCGAGGCGCGGACCGTCAGACGGCCATACGACCAGGTGACATCCCTGCCAAACACACCACACAGAACCGCGCACTATGGATAATCCTTGTCCTGTAGTCGACGCCCTGACGCTGGCCGGGCTCCAGCGCCGAGGAGTAACAGCGCCCGGCCACGGGCGGGCGCCATGGTCTCGCCTGTAGGAGTGGGACAAAAGGCATCTTCGGTCTACAGCACCGCGAGGACGAAGGTCAGCAGCGCCAGGGACAGGGTGACGCTGCCCGCGAAGGCCACGGCACCGCGCAGCAGAGCGGTGGCATAGGTGGCTCCGTCGATACGAGCGAGCAGACCGGCCGCGGCTCCTACGAGCGTGCAGAAGAGCGCGACGACCGCCAGGAGCAGGGCCAGGAGCATCAGGTGGACGGATGAGGTGTTCATGCCTTCTCCCCAGAACGTTCGACGAGGGTGACTCCGGGGAATTTCGCGGTTTCGGTGTTCACCGGGGTTCAGGGCGAACAAAGATGAACGAAGACGGTCGCCCGGGGGATGGAGAAGCAGGACATGGGGGACGCGCACGAGGACCCGTTGGCGGAACTCGCGCTACGGCTGCGTGCCCTCAGGGTGCAGCGGGGTCTGCAGATGGGTGGGTTGCAGCAGCGGACCGGGCTGGGGCGGACAACGGTCAGCCAGGCGCTGAACGGCCAAGTGGTGCCCTCCGAGACCACGCTGGTGGTCCTGGCGAGGGCGCTGGGCACGGATGTGGAGCCGTTGCTGGCCCTTCGCGAAGCCGCTGCCCGCGTACCGCAGGTGTACCAGGGCTCTCCAAGGAGAGTCACCCGCAGGTCGGTGCGGCCCAAGGTGCAGCCTTCGTTCGAGGAGCGGTACCTCAGCTACGTGACGGAACGGCATTCCCAGCTGACCGTCGTAGGGCTGGACCTGAGCCGGCCAGAACGTGCGCGCTGGCCGCTGGACGCGGCGTACTTGAGCTTGGAATTGGCGGAGCGGCCGGAGGGCTGGCCTGCAGACAGTGAGGAAGCGAACCGGCCATCCGTCGTGGTGAAGCGTGCCGAGCATGCGTTGGCCGACTGTCGACGAGTTCTTCTGCGCGGGCTCGCCGGCAGCGGAAAGACAACGCTGCTGCAGTGGCTGGCTGTCGCCACGGCGCGCGATGAACTGCCGGCAGAACTGGCGGACTGGAGGGGGCGGATTCCGTTCATCCTGCCGCTGCGGACGCTGGTGAGGCGTGGACCCCTTCCGGAGCCACACGATTTCCTCTCTGCGGTCGGCACCCCCTGGCCGCCTCACAACCTGAAGGCTGGGCCGATGCCGTACTCGCCAGGGGGGAGGCACTCGTCCTGGTCGACGGCATCGACGAGGTTCCTCAAGAGCAGCGAGGCGCCACCCGGGACTGGCTCGAGCGGCTCTTGGCGGCCTACGGGGACGCACGCTTCGTGGTCACCACGCGTCCGTCCGCTGTACCAGAAGGCTGGCTGACTTCGTCGCGCTTCACCGAACTGTCAGTACGACCTATGAGTACCGCTGACATCGGAGTCTTCGTCGGCCGGTGGCATACCGCCGCTCGGCACAGTGCAGCGACCGACGCCGAACGGTCACAGCTGAATGATCTCGAAGCAGCGCTCCAGGTGACAGTGCGTGCTCAGCGTGACCTGGCGCAGTTGTCCAGCACCCCCCTGATGTGCGCGTTGATCTGCGCGCTGCACCGGGACCGCCGCGGTCACCTGCCCCACAGCCGCATGGAGTTGTACGAGGCAGCACTGTCGATGCTGCTGGTGCGTCGAGACCTTGAACGCAGCATCGATGTCCCGGAAGGCATTCAGCTCACCGAACACCAGAGCGTCCAGCTACTGCAGCGTCTGGCCTACTGGCTCATCCGCAACCGCCAGACCGAGATGGAACGGACCACTGCCACGGCTCTGGTCAACGATGCGCTGCCGGCCATGCAGGCCGTGGCCGAGCAGGGCACAGCCGACCAGGTCTTGACCCACCTTGTCGGCCGCAGCGGGCTCCTGCGCCAGCCCACCATGGACACCGTCGACTTCGTCCACCGCACTTTCCAGGACTACCTCGGGGCCAAAGCCGCCATCGAAGCCCACGACTTCCCCCTGCTGGTCAACAACGCACACGACGACCAGTGGGAAGACGTCCTGCGCATGGCCGTCGCCCACGCCCGCCCAGCCGAAAGCGCTGATCTACTCCGCCGCCTCGTCGAACGGGGTGACGCCGAGAGCGAACACAGGGGCAGACTCCACCTTCTGGCGGCCGCCAGCCTGCAGTACGCCACCGAAATCGCACCCGAGGTCCGCAGACTGGTCGAGCAGCGTGCGCGTGTCCTGATGCCTCCCCGCTCCCGAGAAGAGGCGGAGGCACTGGCCGCGCTCGGACCAGGCATCCTGGATCTACTGCCGGGACCCCGAGGCCTGGAACATGACGAAGTAGGCCCCGTCATCCAGACTGCCGCCACCATCGGCGGCGACCATGCTTACGCCTTCCTCAGCCGCTTCGCTCAGTCACTGACTTCTGAGTCAGCACCCTACGAACTCGTCGACGGCTGGAAGAACTTCGATTCTGACCCGTATGCACGGGACATCCTGCTCCCCTTCAGGGACTGCCTACCTCTAGTCGTACACACTCATGAGCAGCGCAACGCCCTTCGGCTACTGGCCCCCATTTACGATGTCACGTTTCAAGAAGCCTTTACCGCAGAAGAAATAATCGAACACCTCTCACCCGGGCACACCCATGAGGTGAACATCTATTCCGGCCAAGCACTGACAGACTTGAAATTTGTCCGGCAACTCCCCGCTTTGAAGGAACTGGCCCTGTCTGAGTGTGAACAGCTCACACACATTGAAGACCTTGCCGGACTCCCACTATCAGGCCTGAGCCTCCTACAGTTTCCAAACGGGGTCTCCTTCGACGCTCTGGCTTCACTGCCGGAACTAACGAAGCTTGCCCTTTACACCCGCCTGCCATGGACCAGCCTGGAAGACATGCCCGCGCCGCTGGACTTGACCGCGTTGCGTCTGGCCCGCTGGATCGATACACCCCTACGGGGCATCTCCAAGTGGCAGCTTCTAAAAATTTTGGTGATCAACGCGGGACCGACCCCTGCAGAGTGGCGAGAAATCTCCTCCCTACCGCACCTGACGGAACTCTACATTTCTGAGTATGATCTCGCGCAGGCCGCACCCATACCCCACGTGACATACCTGCAATTGTCACCCCTCGACGCAGATGCGCAATTGCACCTCGTCCCTGACATATTCCCTAACCTGAAGAGACTTTCCGTTAACTGCCGCGCATCGTTACCCGATATCACTGATATCACTCCCCTCGAGCGGATCGACGGACTGCAAGTCTCTCTGCACTACGCACAAAGCGTCGTTGGCCTCGAAGGATTTAACCCGGATGCTGTTCACCTGTACCCACGACCCCGCATAGCGGGTACTTGACCCATTCACCTCAGATACGGGCGAACAAAGTCCCACCTGCCCCGTGACGACCCGTCAGCCTGCTTGGCTCGCTCGGCCCGCTCTCTGCCCGGCGCACGCTCTCCGAAAAACCAGAACAAACGTCACTCACGCTCCCCCACCTCTAGATAATCGACATCGTCGGCGAGCGGGGCGTGGAGGCGGTGTGTTTCGCCGACACCCGCGGCTCCCAGGTCGAGATCGTCCAGAACATCGGCCGCGCCCTGCGCCCCAACCCCGACGGCACGGCCAAGACCGCCCGCATCATCGTGCCCGTCTTCCTCCAGCCCGGCGAAGACCCGACCGACATGGTCGCCTCCGCCTCCTTCGCACCCCTCGTAGCCGTCCTCCAAGGCCTGCGCTCCCACTCCGAACGCCTCGTCGAACTGAACCGTTCCGGGTTCGGTAGGGACTCGATCATTTGAGAGGATCGAGTCATGGCACGTCCTTCCCAGTACCCGCTTGAGCTGCGCCGTCGTGCGGTGCGGATGGTCGCCGAGGTGCGGCCGGAGTACGACACCGAGTGGGCCGCGATGAAAGCGGTCGCCCAGAAGCTGGGCATCGGTACGACCGAAACGCTGCGGAAGTGGGTGCGGCAGGACCAGGTCGACGCCGGCGTGCGCCCTGGCGTGACCACCGAGGAGTCGGCCGAGCTGAAGCGGTTGAAGAAGGAGAACGCCGAGCTCAAGCGGGCCAACGAGATCTTGAAAGCTGCGGCAAGTTTCTTCGCGGCCGAGCTCGACCGGCCACATACGCGCTCGTAGCCTTCATCGACGAGCACCGGGACCGCTTCGGCGGTGTCGAGCCGATCTGCCGCGTGCTGACAGAGTACGACTGCAAGATCGCCCCCTCCACCTATTACGCCCACCACAAACGTCGGACCGCGCCGTCGGCCAGGACCGTGCGGGACGGCGAGCTGAAGGCACTGATCCAGCGTGCCTACGACACCAACTACCGTGTCTACGGGGCGAGGAAGATCTGGCGTGAGCTGCACCGTCGAACGCCTGATGCGCGAGCTTGGCATCGCCGGAGCGGTCCGTGGCAAACGCGTGATCACCACGTTGCCCGGCGGGCAGGTCGAACGGGCCCCGGACCTGCTGGACCGCGACTTCGTCGCCGATGCCCCGAACCGCTGCTGGGTCGCGGACTTCACCCACGTGAAGACCTGGGCCGGGGTCGTCTACGTCGCCTTCGTGGTGGACACCTTCTCCCGCCGGATCGTCGGCTGGTCCGCGGCCACCGTGAAGGAGACGGTCTTCGTGTTGGACGCCCTGGAGATGGCGCTCTGGCAGCGCGATCGTGACCAACACCCCATCCGATCAGGAGAGTTGATCCATCATTCCGACGCCGGGTCGCAGTACACGAGTTTCCGGCTCGCCGAGCATCTGGACGCTGCCGGTATCGCCGCCTCGATCGGCTCGGTCGGCTCGGTCGGCTCGGTCGGC
>NZ_WWIR01000585.1 GCF_009863025.1 Streptomyces sp. SID4985
GTGGCTTGTCGCGCAGTTCCCCGCGCCCCTGGGGCGGCTGGGGTGGTGGGTTCGGCTTTCGCGTCGTTGTGGCTCGTTGCGCAGTTCCCCGCGCCCCCTAAAAGCAAAAGCAAGATCCACCTGATCGCCCCGCCAACGCCACAGGTATCCCCATTGCTGCCTAACCTGGAGTAATGGGTGAGGACGAGCGGCTTGTCGCTGTGGTGGCGCTGGCTCAGGGGATGGCGGCGGCGCGTACCGGGCCGGAGTCGTGGCGGGCGGCGGCGGTCGGGGCGTGTCGGGCGCTCGACGGGAGTTTTGCCGCGCTGTCGGTGTGGGAGCGGGGGCTGGGGCGGCTGCGGGTGCTGGTGAACGTGGGGGAGCGGGCGGAGGGCGAGGAGGAGTTTCCGGAGGCGGAGGCGTATCCGGTGCACCAGTTCCCGGAGATCACCGAGTTTCTGCACGAGCGGTGGGCCGGGGGTGGCGGGCCGAACGCATGGGTGGAGACCGCGCGGGGGCCTGCCGAGGGCACTCCGGGCTACTTCCACCAGCGGGTCGCCGCCCTGCGCCGCCGGGGCCGGGGCTGCTGTGTCGTGGCGCCGATCGTTCTGCACGGCAGGGCATGGGGCGAGCTGTATGTGGCGCGGGCGGCCGACGCGCCGGTGTTCGACCGGGGTGAGGCCGACTTCGCGACCGTGCTCGCGGCGGTCGTGGCGGCGGGCATCGCGCAGACCGAGCGCCTGGAGGAGGCGAACCGGCTCGCGTTCACCGACGCGCTGACCGGTCTCGCCAACCGGCGGGCCGTGGACGTACGCCTTGAGGAGGCCATCGAGCGGCATCGCGTGGAGGGTGTGCCCGTCAGTCTCGTCGTCTGCGATCTGAACGGGCTGAAGAGGGTCAACGACACGCATGGGCACGCGGTCGGGGACCGGTTGCTGGAGCGGTTCGGTTCGGTGCTGTCGTTGTGCGGGGCGATGGTGCCGGGGGCGCTCGTGGCGCGGCTCGGCGGGGACGAGTTCTGTCTGCTCGCGGTGGGGGCGCCCGCCGACGACGTGGTGAAGGCGGCCGACGAGCTGTGCCGCAGGGCCGGGGAGCTGGAGCTGGGCGAGGGCGTGGCGTGCGGGGTGGCCTCGACGGAGGACCCGATCGGGCCGGTACGGGACGCGCGGCGGCTGTTCCGGCTGGCGGACGCGGCGCAGTACCGGGCCAAGGCGGAGCGGGCCGACCGTCCGGTGGTGGCGGGGCGGGAGGGGCCGGAGGACCCGGTGGTCCGGCTGGCCGACGAGGCGTCGCCCGCCCGTCCCGAGCGCCGTCGTTTCCGGGGCCGGCTGCCGTGAGGGCGGAGCCCGTTGCTGTGAGCAGCCGGGCTCGTTGCCGTGAGCGGGAGCACAGGAGAAGTAAGGGGTGAGACCGCAATCCACTGGTGACAGCGCGGAATTCAATGCGTACGCTCCTGAATATGGATATGCACACTGTGGTGGTGGGGACCTCCGGCGTGACCGCGTCCGACGTGCTGGCCGTGGCGCGCGGTGGAGCACGCGTCGAGCTGTCGGCCGAGGCGGTGGCGGCCCTCGCGGCCGCCCGTGAGATCGTCGAGGCGCTCGCCGCGAAGCCCGAGCCGGTCTACGGCGTCTCCACCGGCTTCGGTGCCCTGGCGACGCGGCACATCAGCCCGGAGCTGCGTGCCCAGCTCCAGCGCAACATCGTCCGCTCGCACGCCGCCGGCATGGGGCCGAGGGTCGAGCGCGAGGTCGTGCGGGCGCTGATGTTCCTGCGGCTGAAGACCGTCTGCTCCGGGCACACCGGTGTCCGTCCCGAGGTCGCGCAGACCATGGCGGACGTGCTGAACGCCGGGATCACCCCGGTCGTGCACGAGTACGGCTCGCTCGGCTGCTCCGGCGACCTCGCCCCGCTGTCCCACTGTGCGCTGACCCTCATGGGCGAGGGTGAGGCCGAGGACGCCGACGGCACCGTCCGTCCCGCCGGTGAGCTGCTGCGTGAGCACGGCATCCGGCCCGTCGAGCTGCGCGAGAAGGAGGGGCTCGCCCTCCTCAACGGCACCGACGGCATGCTCGGCATGCTGATCATGGCCCTCGCGGACCTCGACACGCTCTACAAGTCCGCCGACGTCACCGCCGCCCTCAGCCTGGAGGCGCTGCTCGGCACGGACAAGGTCCTCGCCCCCGAGCTGCACGCCATCCGCCCGCACCCGGGCCAGGCCGACTCCGCCGCCAACATGCTCGCCGTGCTCAAGGGCTCCCAGCTCACCGGGCACCACCAGGACGACGCGCCCCGTGTGCAGGACGCGTACTCGGTGCGCTGCGCGCCGCAGGTCGCCGGTGCCGGACGCGACACCATGGCGCACGCCCGCCTGGTCGCGGAGCGCGAGCTGGCCGCCGCCGTCGACAACCCGGTGGTGCTGTCCGACGGCCGGGTGGAGTCCAACGGCAACTTCCATGGCGCCCCGGTGGCCTACGTCCTCGACTTCCTGGCCATCGCCGCCGCCGACCTCGGCTCCATCGCCGAGCGCCGTACCGACCGGCTGCTCGACAAGAACCGCAGCCATGGTCTGCCGCCCTTCCTGGCGGACGACGCGGGTGTGGACTCCGGGCTGATGATCGCGCAGTACACGCAGGCCGCGCTGGTCAGCGAGATGAAGCGGCTGGCCGTACCCGCCTCCGCCGACTCCATCCCGTCCTCCGCGATGCAGGAGGACCACGTCTCCATGGGCTGGTCGGCCGCGCGCAAGCTGCGTACCGCCGTGGACAACCTGACGCGGATCGTCGCCGTCGAGCTGTACGCCGCCACCCGCGCCGTCGAGCTGCGCGAGGGCCTTGAGGCCGCGCCCGCCTCGCGGGCCGTCATCGACGCCGCGCGGGCCGCCGGGGTCGAGGGTCCGGGTCCGGACCGCTTCCTCGCGCCCGACCTGGCCGCCGCCGAGGCGTTCGTCCGCGCGGGCGGGGTCGTCGCGGCCGCCGAGACGGTCACCGGGCCGCTGCGGTAAGGAAGTTGGGGGAGTAAGGGGCTCCGTCCGAGGCGGGGCCCCTGCCCGTCGGCGCAGCTCGCTCCCTGCCCGTCAGCGCAGCTTGGCCGACTGTGCGCCGATCACCCGGGCCGGAACCGCGTACGCCCGACGTGCCATCATCGCGCCGACGTTCATCGTCATGTAGGTCGCGAGGGTGCTGCCGTGGCGGACCACCTGGAAGTGGACCGAGCCCTCACCGGCCGTGTCACCGCTCGCCGAGCCCCCGCCCGTCGCCGCGAAGGCCACCGACTCCTCGCCCGTGTCCGAGGCGTGTTCCGGGGTGAAGGCGGAGAACGCGCGCCGTTCGCCGGGGCCGGTGCCGCCGAAGCCGTCCGCGCAGGCCCGTACCGCGCCGGAGACCGAGCGCAGTGCGCGGTGGGCGCCGTCGCCGCCGTAGGAGGCGAGGGTGATCACGGTGACGTCGCGGTCCATGCTCCGGCGCACGGCGTCCTTCAACTCGCCCTCGGACAGGCCGTCCAGGGCCGTCGCGTGGGTCTCCGGGGCGCCCTTCTCCGCCGCCGTGCGGCTGACCTGGGCGGCCGGGGTGCCCGGCGCGGTACCGGCGAGGAGCGGGAGCAGGGGGCGGCATGCGGCCTCGGCGGAGGTGGGCGGATCACCGGCGGTGGTGCCGGGTTCGGTGGGCCGTATCTCGTAACCGGGCAGCTCGCCCTCGGCCATGACCAACCGGTCCAGCGTGGCGGCGTTCGGGACCCGGTTGCGCGTGCCCGAGCCGGAGCAGCCCGTGACGAGGGCGACGGACAGTGTGCCCATGGCGGCGGTGGCGCACAGCCGTACGCCCGGTGATCTCCTCATGGGGCGGACTATGCGCGCTCGGTCAAAGGATCGTCAAACGGACGTATGTCATATTCACCGGCCCGAGGCCCCCAGCCCGTCGATCATCAGGCCGATGGTGAAGTCGAAGCGGTCGTGGACGGTTCCGGCGGTCAACTCGGCGGCGTAGCGCTTGGTCTGCGGGAAGGTGTCGGGCAACGCGGCGAAGCGGCGCAGCAGTTCGTCGCGGCCGACCACCCAGCCGTCCGCACCCGGGGCCGCACCCGGGGCCACGTCCGAGACCTCGCCCGGCGACTCGCCCGTGTCCGCCCCCGGTTCCGCACCGCGGTCGACGCGGCTGTTCGCCAGCGAGACCTCCAGGCTGTACGCGTTGACGTAGAGCATCAGGGAGTCGATGGCCCAGGCGGCGGCCTGGGGTGCGATGCCCCCGGCGAGCAGGATGGCGAGCATGCCCTCGCCGACGCGCAGGGTGTCCAGGTGGGACGGGGCGGCGGCGAAGGCCGCCTGGGAGATGCCCGGGTAGCGCAGGTACTGGTCGCGCAGCCGCGTGCAGACGTCGGTGATCTGCCGCCGCCAGTGGGCGGGGTCCGGCTCGGGCAGCTCGATCTCCGCGCACAGCCGGCCGATGAGCAGCTCGTCCAGGTCCTCCTTGTTGACCACGTGGGCGTAGAGCGAGGAAGGTCCCGTCTCCAGCGCGGTGGCCACGCGCCGCATGGTCAGGGCCGCGTAGCCCTCCCGCTCCACGATGCCGAACGCGGTGTCGATGATGGCGTCGACCGTGATCGGCTTCTTGCGCCCGCCGGACGGTCCGCGCCGCGTCGCGGAGGTGCTCGGTCCGGCGCCGTGCCGTGCTGCGCGCCGTTGCTGCGGAGTCGGTGACATGGGGGCAGTCTAGCGAACCCGACGAACAGTGTTCTACGCCACTTGGAGCGCAGTTCGCGTTGTTACGAACACCGTTCCAGAGTAGAACGGTGTTCGTGTCCATCCATCAGCGCACCTCCGAAGCGCCTCCCGCCGCCCCGTCGCCCCTGCGCACCGCGTGGCTCGTTCTCGTCGTCGTGGTCCTGGCCGACGTCATGGATCTGATCGACTCCAGCGTCGCCAACCTCGCCGGACCCTCCATCCGCGCCGATCTCGGCGCCGGTCAGGTCGCCGTGCAGTGGGTGCTGAGCGCCTACACCGCCGCCTTCGCGCTCGGCCTCGTCACCTCCGGGCGGCTCGGTGACCTGCTCGGCAGGCGGCGGCTGTTCCTGCTCGGCATGACCGGCTTCACCCTGGCCTCGCTGGCCTGCGGTCTCGCGCCGGACGCGGTCTTCCTGATCGTCGCCCGCACGCTCCAGGGCCTGTTCGGGTCGGTCATGATCCCGCAGGGCCTCGCCCTGGTGAAGGTCGTGTTCCCGCCGAAGCACCTGCGCCGGGCGCTCGCCCCGGTCGGCCCGCTGATGGGACTGGCGATGGTGGGCGGGCCCATCCTGGCGGGCTGGCTGCTGCACCTGAACCTGTTCGGCGGCCAGTGGCGCTCGATCTTCCTGATCAACGTGCCGTTCGGCCTCGTCGCCCTCGTCCTCGGCCACCGCGTGCTGCCCCACCACGGCGGCGAGGACCGCACGGCCCGGCTCGACCTCACCGGTGTCGGCCTGCTCACCGCCGCCTCCGCCCTGCTGATCGTCCCCCTCATCCAGGGCCGTGACCTCGGCTGGCCCGTCTGGACCTACGTCATGCTGGCGGGCTCGGTCGTCCTGCTCGCCCTGTTCGTCGTCTCGCAGCGGCGCAGCGCCCACCCGGTCATCACGCCGTCACTGTTCCGCAAGCGCGGCTTCGTCGTCGGACTCGTGGTCGTGGCCGGGTTCTACGCCTCGCTCAGCGCGTTCGTCCTCGTCGTCAACCTGCTCCTCCAACAGGGCCTGGGCTGGACCCCGCTGCGCACCGGACTCACGCTGATCCCCTGGGCGCTGGGCACCGCCGTCGCCGTCCTGCTCGCGGGCGCCGTGCTGGCCGAGAAGCTGGGCCGCGCGAGTCTGCACCTCGGACTGTCGATCGCCGTGGTGGGCCTGCTGGCCCTGTGGTGGTCCGTCGCCCACCGGGGTGCGGACCTCACCGTCTGGACACTGGCGCCCGCGCTGCTGGTCACCGGCTTCGGCTCGGGGCTGGTGTTCGTCCCGCTGGTCGACTTCATCATCGGCGACGCCACTCCGGAGGAGGTCGGTACCGGCGCGGGCCTGCTCAACGCCGTCCAGCAGTTCGCGGGCGCGATCGGCGTCGCCGCCCTCGGCACGGTGTTCTTCGCGCGGGTGGGGAGCGGATCGGTGTCGTCCTACCTGGCCGCGGCCGAGCTGGTCTTCGGCATCGCCGCCGCGCTGAACGTCGTCACGCTGCCGCTGGTGGGCCTGCTGCCCCGGCACGCGCGGCGGGCGCACGGCTGAGGGCGCGGGTATTTCCGCCGGGCGGAAAGAGCGTGGCCGGAATTCCCGTCTCCGGGAAGCTCCGGGAAAAGGGGGCGGTTCCGGTGATTCCGGAAGTCCCAGGACCTCAAGAACCCCGGGAACCTCAAGAACCCCGAGGGCCTCGGAAGCCCCCCGAATCCCCGGCGGCCCCCCGAATCTCCGGCGCCCCGGGAAACCCCGGAATCCTCAGAAACCCAGCCGTTCCCGGCGTACCGAATACACCACGAACCCCGCGCCCACCGCGAGAAGCAGCGTGCCGGTGACGACGTACGGCGTGGTGTCGAAGCTTCCGGTGTCGGCGAGTTCGGTCCCCTCGGGGAGTCCGGTCTCCTCCGGCACCTCCCGCCCGGTGTCGGCGGACACCGTGGCGGTTTGCTGGGTGATCCGTGTCGAGGAGTCGGCCACGGCCGACTGCTCCACCACGTTCTTCGGGAGGCCGTCCTGGGAGGCGTTCGCGGACGGGACGAACCACAGAGCGCACAGCAGCGTGCCCGCGGCGGTGGCGGTCAGCAGCGGACGGCGAGCGGATGACACGGAATATCGATCCCCCTTGCGGCACTGGCGAATTGGCCGTGTGGAGCGATGTTAGTGAAAATCGCGGGTCACAGGAAAGTCACGACAGGTTTCGGCTCTAGGCTCTCGTCATGGACGCTGAAAAGACATCACGTTTTGTACGGCTTCAGGTGGAGCTGATCCTGGAGGTGACCGCCGAGGACGAACTGACACAGGCCGCGATCAACCGCCTGGCCGGCGATCCGGACGTCCCGGAGAGCGAGCGGGCGCACGCCGAGTCCGCTGTGACGGAAGACACCGAAGAGGCCCTGGCGTATCTCGTCGATCCGTTCGGCCTGGTCAGCGGGGTACCCGGGGTGGAGCTCCAGCAGGCATCCTGGTCCAGCGAGCAGATCGACTACGACCCGGATTCGCCGGAGTGGGACCTGGACGAGGATGATGGGGCGGACGACGACGAGAAGGACGGCATCGGCTGAGCGTCCCGGGGCATCTGTGAACCCGGACGGCAACCACCGTCCGGGTTCTCTCGTCTGTACAGGAGAGCACGGCGCATCCCGGCCCCTTCACGGGGGCGTGGCGTGTCCCACAACTCCCCGGAACGGGGAACGGGACGGTGTGGCCGTGACGTTGAGATCTTCCAGCAGGGACTCTCGGGGTTTTCGGATTCGGCGACGATGGAGAAGCGTGTGATGACGGACAGTAAGCGGCGCAAGGGCCTCACGGTCGCGTCCGCACTGCTCGGTGGTGTGCTCGTACTGACGGGCTGTTCCGGCGGCGGTGACGCCAGTGCGGCGGACGGCGGCGAAAGCTCGCAGGCCAAGGCCGACGAGGCCGCGGCGGCGAAGTCGTCCGAGGCCGCGATCACGATCACGCCGAAGGACGGCTCGAACAACGCCTCCATCAACAACTCGGCCACCGTCAAGGTCGCCAAGGGTGAACTCACCGAGGTGCACATGACCACCTCGGACGGTCATGACGTCGAGGGCGCCCTCGCCGCCGACAAGCTGAGCTGGAAGCCGAGCACCCAGCTGGAGCGCTCGACCACCTACAAGATCTCGGCCGAGGCGAAGGACTCCAAGGGCCGCGTCGCCCACGAGAACGCCTCGTTCACCACGGTCGCCCCGGCCAACAGCTTCATAGGCAACTTCACCCCGGACAACGGCAGCACCGTCGGGGTGGGCATGCCCGTGTCGATCAACTTCGACAAGGCGATCGCCAACAAGGCCGCCGTGCAGAAGGGGATCACGGTCACCTCCAGCAGCGGCCAGGAGGTCGTCGGCCACTGGTTCGGCGCCAACCGCATCGACTTCCGCCCGGAGACGTACTGGAAGGAGAACTCCACCGTCACGCTGAAGCTGGCCCTCGACGGTGTCGAGGGCGCCAACGGCGTCTACGGCGTCCAGCAGAAGACGGTCACCTTCCACATCGGCCGCAACCAGGTCTCCTACGTCGACGCGGCGACCAAGCAGATGAAGATCACGCACAACGGCCAGGTCATCAAGCAGATCCCGATCTCGGCCGGTTCGCCCGAGAACAAGACCTACGCCGGCATCATGGTCATGTCCGAGAAGTTCAAGCAGACCCGCATGAACGGCGCGACGGTCGGCTTCACGGACGACGACGGCAAGGGCGAGTACGACATCAAGGACGTGCCGCACGCCATCCG
>NZ_WWIR01000586.1 GCF_009863025.1 Streptomyces sp. SID4985
GCAGCCCGGCCGCCTCCAGCACCCGCACCGCCGCCCGGCCGACGGACGGGGAGAGATGCTCGGTGAAGGTGTCCGGCCACAGGACCACCAGGTCCCCGGTACCGCCCGGCGCGGTACGGCCCGGGTGCTCACCGTCGTCGCCACGCGAAGCGTCGTACGGCCTCGCCCGCCCCCGCCACCACTGCCCGAACGTCCGCTCCGCCACCCGGGGAATCTCCCGTTCGGCCGCGATCCCCGCCGCCCACCGCGCGGCCCGGGCCAGTGGGCGTGTTGAGGCGAGGGCGTTGAGCAGGGGCGCGGTGCGGGTGCGGGCGACCCAGCGCAGCCACACCGGGAGCAAGCCCATGCTGTAGTGCGCGGCGGGGCGCAGGCGTCCGGCGTAGTGGTGGTGCAGGAACTCGGCCTTGTAGGTGGCCATGTCGACGCCGACCGGGCAGTCCGAGCGGCAGCCCTTGCAGGACAGGCACAGGTCGAGCGCGTCCCTGACCTCGGTGGAGCGCCAGCCGTCGGTGATCAGCTCGCCCGCGAGCATCTCGTGCAGCAGCCGGGCCCGCCCGCGTGTGGAGTGGGCCTCCTCGCCGGTGGCCCGGAAGGAGGGGCACATCACGGCGGACCCGGACACGTCGGCCGTTCGGCACTTGGCGACGCCGACGCAGCGGCGGACGGCCGCGCGGAAGTCGCCGCCGTCGGCCGGGTAGCCGAAGGTCACGTCCACCGGGCGGCGGGGCAGGGCGGCGAAGCGCAGGTTGGCGTCCAGCGGGGCGGGGCGGACCAGTATCCCGGGGTTGAGCAGGTCGTCCGGGTCCCAGACCGCCTTGGCCCGCTCGAACAGCTCGACCGTCGCGGCGCCGTACATGCGCGGCAGCAGCTCCGCGCGAGCCTGCCCGTCGCCGTGCTCCCCGGACAGCGAGCCGCCATGGGAGACGACCAGGTCGGCCAGATCCTCGGAGAAGCGGCGGAAGCGGCCGACGCCCGCGTCGGTGAGCAGGTCGAAGTCGATGCGGACGTGCACACAGCCGTCCCCGAAGTGGCCGTACGGCGTGCCGCGCAGTCCGTGGACGGCGAGCAGGGCGCGGAAGTCGAGCAGGTAGGCGCCGAGCCGGGCCGGAGGCACCGCGCAGTCCTCCCAGCCGGGCCACGCCTCCGTGCCGTCGGGCATCCGGGTCGCGGTGCCGGCCGCGTCCTCGCGCAGCCGCCACAGGGTGCGCCGTTCGGCCGGGTCGGTGACCATGCGCGCGTCCACCGCGTCGGCGGCGCGCACCACCGTTTCGGCCCGCGCGCGTGCCTCCCCTGGCGTATCCCCGCCCGTCTCCACGAACAGCCAGGCGCCTCCCTTCGGCAGTCCGGCCGGTGTACGGATCAGGTCGGCGGCCATGCCCTCCACGGTCAGCGGGGCGAGCGGCAACAGGCCGGGGGCTGCCTCGGCGGCGGCACTCTCGTCGGCGTAGCCCAGCACGGCCAGGGCACGCGCGCGGGGTTCCGGGACCAGGCTGACGACCGCCTCGGTGAGGAGGCCGAGGGTGCCTTCGGAGCCGCAGAAGGAGCGGGCGACGTCGGCGCCGTTCTCGGGCAGCAGGGCATCCAGCGCGTACCCGGAGATGCGGCGCGGCAGGTCGGGGAAGCCGGTGCGCAGGCGGGCGAGTTCGCCCTCGGCCAGGTCGCGCAGCCCTGGCGGTGCCCCGGCCCAGTTCCGCCCGAGGCGCAGCCGGTCGCCGCGCACGGTGAGCACGGACAGCTCGCGCACGCTGTCGGCCGTCGTGCCCCAGGCGACCGAGTGCGAGCCGCAGGAGTTGTTGCCGATCATTCCGCCGAGGGTGCAGCGGCCGTGCGTGGACGGGTCGGGGCCGAAGCGCAGGCCGTGCGGGGCGGCGGCCTCCTGGAGGCGGTCGAGGACCAGGCCGGGCTGGACCACGGCGGTTCCCGCGCCCGGGTCCAGTTCCAGCAGGGCGTTCATGTGCCGGGTGAAGTCGAGGACCACGCCCGTGCCCGTCGCCTGTCCGGCGATGGACGTGCCCCCGCCGCGCGCCACCACCGGCACCTCGTGCGCCCGGCACACCTCCAGCACCGCCGCCACGTCGTCCGCGTCCCGGGGCGCCACCACGCCCAGCGGGACGCGGCGGTAGTTGGACGCGTCCATCGTCACGAGCACGCGGTCGGTGATGCCGAAGCCGACCTCGCCCCGCACGGCCCGCCGCAGCGCCGCTTCCAGCCCTTGCTCGAACTGCCCTTTCCCGAAGCTCATCCCGTCCCCCGTAGCTCGCTCGTGGTCCAGTGGACCGGTCGTGGCTCCAGCATGCATCCGATCGCTCACGGCCATCGGAAGTTGTCCACAGGCCCACCCCGGTCCTGGGATCGTCGTACGAGCCCACAAGTCCACGACCTGGTGATCTCGTCTCATCCGACGGACAGGGCTTCGTACCGTTTCGCGCACCCGATACGCTCCGACTCGTGGCCGACATCGAGATCCCCGCTGACATCAAGCCCGCCGACGGACGCTTCGGCGCGGGCCCCTCCAAGGTGCGGACGGAGGCGCTGGCGGCGCTCGCCGCCACCGGCAGTTCCCTGCTGGGCACCTCCCACCGCCAGGCCCCGGTCAAGAACCTGGTGGGCCAGGTCCGCGAAGGCATCAGCTCCCTGTTCTCCCTCCCCGACGGCTACGAGGTCGTCCTCGGCAACGGCGGCTCCACCGCCTTCTGGGACGTCGCCACCCACGGGCTGATCGACAACAAGTCGCAGCACCTCAACTTCGGTGAGTTCTCCTCCAAGTTCGCCAAGGCGGCCAAGCTCGCCCCCTGGCTGGCCGAGCCCACCGTCATCGCCTCCGAGCCGGGCACCCACCCCGAGGCGCGCGCCGAGGCGGGCGTGGACGTGTACGCCTTCACGCACAACGAGACCTCCACCGGTGTCGCGATGCCGATCGAGCGCGTGGCCGGTGCCGACGAGGGCGCGCTGGTCCTGGTGGACGCCACCTCCGGCGCGGGCGGCCTCCCGGTCGACATCGCGCAGACGGACGTCTACTACTTCGCCCCGCAGAAGTCCTTCGCCTCCGACGGCGGCCTGTGGATCGGCGTCTTCTCCCCGGCCGCGATCGAGCGCGCCGAGCGGGTGCACGCCTCCGGCCGCCACATCCCGGAGTTCTTCTCGCTCCCCACCGCGATCGACAACTCCCGCAAGAACCAGACGTACAACACCCCGGCGCTGGCCACCCTCTTCATGCTCAACGAGCAGCTCAAGTGGCTGAACGGCCAGGGCGGCCTGGACTTCGCCACCGGCCGCACCAAGGACTCCTCGACCCGCCTGTACACCTGGGCGGAGGAGTCCAAGTACGCCACCCCGTTCGTCACCGACCCGGCCAAGCGCTCGCAGGTCATCGGCACGATCGATTTCTCGGACGAGGTCGACGCGGCCGCCGTCGCCAAGGCGCTGCGTGCCAACGGCATCGTGGACACCGAGCCGTACCGCAAGCTCGGCCGCAACCAGCTGCGCGTCGCGATGTTCCCGGCCATCGACCCGGCGGACGTCGAGGCGCTCACCAAGTGCGTGGACTACGTGATCGAGCGGCTCTGACCGCGAGTCGGCTCTGACGCCGGTTGAACGACGGCAGGGGGCGCCCGGTGTCACACCGGGCGCCCCCTGCCGTACGCACGCCTCCCGCGTGCTTCTACGCGCCGTCGCCCTTGCGCCGCAGCCGCCGTACCCCGAACAGCGCGGCCGCGCCGAGGGCCACGACGACGGCGCCCATCCCCACGTTCCCGCCGGAACCGGCACCCGCCCCGTCGCCGGAGGCCGAATCCCCGCCCCCGGACGGCGACTTGGCGGCGGAGGCGTCCGTCGCCCCCTTCGGCGCGTCCTGGGCGCGCACGGAACTCTCCGCGCCCTCGCTGCCGTAGAGCAGCTTCGTGCCGTCCACCGAATAGGTGACGGACTCCCCTTGGCCCTGGAGGGGCACGTCGAGCTGGCCCTTCCGCTCGATCCTGCCGCCGTTCCAGTCGTAGTAGATGCCGCCGAGGTAGCCGCGTACGGCGAGTTGTCCGCCGTTCGGCGAGATCGCCGCGTCGGTGGCCCACAGGTCGACCGTGGCGACCGGGCGGAAGACGTTCGTGCCCGAGGAGGACAGCCGGGCGGGGCCCTCGTAGAGGTGGCCGCCGTCCTCGTTCTTGTCGATGATGTACGCGCGGCCGGTCTTCGGGTCCACGACCAGCGACTCGGCGTCGCGTGGGCCGTCGGAGTACTTGACGACGTACTGCGTCGCCGTGACCGTCTGGTCCTTGAGTTCCTTGGGCTCGGGCAGGCGGTAGATCCACACGTAGGGCCAGCGGCCGTGGAAGTTGTCGCCGATGTCGCCGACGTAGAGCTGGTTGTCGGGGCCCATGGAGATGGCCTCCACGTCGCGCGGGGAGCCGATGCCGCGCAGCGTCACCGTGGCGACGGTCTTCCCGGTCGCGCTGTCGACGGCGTACAGATACGGGCCGTCGTCGCTGTCGTTGTGGGTCCAGTAGATCCCGGGGTGCTGCCGGGAGGCGGCCAGGCCGCTGGACTCGGTGATCCTGGGGTCCTTGATGGTGAACCCCTGGTCCCCGTCGGCGGCGGACGCGGGCAGCGCACAGGCCCCCGCGAGCAGGGCCCCGGCGAGCAGGGCGAACGGTCGGCGCATGAGCCAAGCGTGCCACTCCGCGCGGGCGTTCACCGGGCGAGTCGCCCGGCCTCCCCGTGGCGGGCCTCACACCCCGTCCCGTTCCCCGACCGGCCCGGTGATCGTCCATGATGAGCGGATGCTCAGGTTCATGCCCGTAGGTGACTCCATGACGATCGGGAGCGCGGGCGAACACACGTGGCGCTACCGGATGTGGCAGCACCTGCGCACGACGTACGACGGCCCCTTCCAGATCGTCGGCCCCCGCGAGGCGCTGTACGACCAGGCCACGCAGTCCGCCGACTCCTACGAGTACGCCGACCCCGACTTCCCCCGCGCGCACCTCGCCGGCTGGGGCGAGGGCTGGCTGCACATGGCCCCGCTGATCGGCGACGCGGTCGGCGCCCACCACGCGGACGTCCTCCTCGTCTCCCTCGGGCTGATCGACCTCGGCTTCTACACGAACGCCGAGCAGACGGCGGACAACGTGCGGGCGTTCATCGACGCGGCCCGTGCGGCGCGGCCCCGCATCCGCATGGTCCTGCTGCCGGTCATCCCCAACGTCCGCGCCGCCGAGGACGCCCCCTTCGCCGACCAGGTCGCCCTCTTCAACACCCTCCTCGCCAAAACGGTCGCCGACCTGGACGAGCCCCGCTCCCCGCTGCTGCTGGCCTCCGCGCCGAGCGGCTGGGACATCCACACGGACACCTATGACGGCACGCATCCCAACGCGAGCGGGGAGCACCGGATCGCGGGGGCGTTCGCGGGGGCGATGCATGAGGCGTGGGGGGTGGGGGAGCCGTACGTGGCTTGAACGGATCGACCGACTTCCGGCGTCTCCTGGTCACGGTGCGTATCGTTTAACCGCGCGGCTGCACATCTGCGTGGGCAGCCGGGGAGGAGCGCCACGATGACCGTCCTCGACGACAGGACCGCGATGGCCGAGAGCGACACCGGACGCTTGGACGAGTGGTTCGAGCTTCTTGAGCGCATGCCCGTCCCCGAAGGATTCCGGGCCGAGATCGTCGGGGGCTGCTTCTACATGGTGCCGCAGCGGAACACGCATTGGCAGATCATCCGTAGGGTCCTGCGGGCCCTGGAGGACAGGTTCGAAAGGGACGTCCTGGTGTTCTCGGACGTCCGCATCGACTTCCCCGGCCACGAGAACGGATTCTGCCCGGACATCGCCATGCTCAAGGACTCGGCAGAGCCGGACGCGACCGGTCACTGGCGCCACCAGGACGTCGAGTTCATCGCCGAAGTCGTCTCCGCCGGTACAGCCGCCAACGACTACGGCCCCAAGAGGACCGCCTACGCGGTCGCCGAGGTACCCGTGTACGTCATCGCGGACCCCTACCAAGGGCGCTGCCACGTCTACACCGAGCCCAAGGACGGCGAGTACATCCGTGCTCTGGAAGTGAAGTTCGGCGGCGACATCGATCTCACCACCACCCCCGTCGACCTCATCCTGAAGACCGACGACTTCCCCCGCGACTGACCCCACCCGCTTGCCTGGAGCCCACTCCAAGCCGTTGGCTGGGTAGGCATGAGGTACACACAGCTTGGACGTACGGGACTGAAGGTCAGCCGGCTGGTGCTGGGGACCATGAACTTCGGGCCGCAGACCGACGAGGCGGACAGTCACGCGATCATGGACGCGGCGCTGGACGCGGGGATCAACTTCTTCGACACGGCGAACGTGTACGGCTGGGGCGAGAACAAGGGCCGTACCGAGGAGATCATCGGCAGCTGGTTCGCCAAGGGCGGCGAGCGGCGCGAGAAAGTCGTACTGGGCACCAAGGTTTACGCGAACATGGGCACAGAAGGCGACGCGTGGCCCAACTACGACAAGCTCTCCGCGCTGAACATCCGCCGCGCGGTGGACGCCAGCCTGAAGCGGCTGAAGACGGACTACATCGACCTCTACCAGTTCCACCACGTCGACCGGAACACCCCGTTCGAGGAGATCTGGCAGGCCATCGACGTCCTGGTCACCCAGGGCAAGATCCTCTACGCGGGCTCCTCCAACTTCCCCGGCTACAAGATCGCCCAGGCGAACGAGACCGCGCTGCGGCGCGGCAACACCATCGGACTGGTCAGCGAGCAGTGCCTGTACAACCTGGAGGAGCGGCGCGCCGAGATGGAGGTGATCCCGGCCGCCCAGGAGTACGGGCTCGGCGTCATCCCCTGGTCGCCGCTGCACGGCGGACTGCTCGGCGGGATCATCCGCAAGGAGGCCGAGGGCGGCCGCCGCACCTCGGGCCGCGCCGCCGACGCGCTCGCGAACGCGGCCGTACGCACACGCCTGGAGGCGTACGAGGAGCTGCTCGCCAAGCACGGCCTGGAGCCCGGCGAGGTCGCGCTGGCCTGGCTGCTGACCCGGCCCGGCGTCACCGGTCCGATCGTCGGACCGCGCACGGCGTCCCAGCTGGAGTCCGCACTGCGCGCGGTGGAGCTGGAGCTGAGCGAGGAGCTGCTGACGAGCCTGGACGAGATCTTCCCGGGCCCGGGGCCGTCCCCGGAAGCCTTCGCCTGGTAGCGGCGGGCGAGCGCTGAGGGCAGTACGACAGTGAGGGCCGCTCCCGGGCACACCGCGGAGCGGCCCCGCTAGCGGAAGGCCGCCACGGCGACGACCACCAGCATGAGTACAAGCGCACCGGCCATGATCCGGTTCCGGGATTTCGGTTCCACGACAACGAGCCTAACCGGACGCGTCCAGTGCCCAGCGGGCGACCGCCTCGTACCGGGGCTGCTCGCCCGGCACGCCGGACCTCGGCAGGTTGCTGCGGACCAGGGTGAGGGCGTCGACGGTCCAGGTGCGACCGGTGAAGTCCGCGAGGGCGTCGGCGTACGGGCCGAGGTCCACGGTGTCCCGGCCGCGCGCCAGGGTCAGGTGGGGCTGGTAGTGCCGGTGCTCCTCATGGCCGACGCCCGCCTTGCGCCCCGCGGAGCGCGCCCGCTCGGCCAGCAGGCGCAGGGCGGCCACGTCGCCGCGTGCCCCCGCCCACAGGGCCTTGCCGCGCCCGAAGCTGCCGCCGCCCGCGACCGCGAGCGGGAAGGGCGCGGTGCGGTGGGCGGCGCGGGCCAGCCGGTCCGAGAGGTCGGGGACGAGTTCGTCCGGGACCTCGCCGTAGAAGGCGAGGGTGAAGTGCCAGCCGGGGCGGCCGGTCCAGCGCAGCCCGTCCGCGCCGGGCAGCCGCCGCAGCAGCGCGACCTCCCCCGCCAGGTCGGCGGCGGCGTCCTCCGGGGGCAGGACGGCGGCGAAGAGTCTCATGACCTCACCTTGGCAGACCGGACCGCCCCCCACCTGCATGATGAGGACATGACGATCACGATGCGGGAGGGCGGCCCGGCGGACGTACCGCTGGTCCTCGGGATGTTCGACAGCGCGGTGGCCTGGCTGGCCGCCCAGGGCCGCACCGGACAGTGGGGCAGCAGCCCCTGGTCCGAGGACCCGGCGGCGGTGGCGAAGATCGAGAAGTACGTCGCCCATGGCGTGCTCTGGATCGCGGAGGCGGACGGTGAACCGGCCGCCGCGCTGGTCCTCGCGGACTCCCCCGCGCACTATGTGGCACCCGCCGACGAGCCGGAGCGGTACATCCAGATCCTGACCTCGGACCGCCGCTTCAAGGGCCATGGCGCCGGAGCGGCGCTCATCGCGCACGCGGTGGAGGAGACCCGCCGCGCCGGGGTCTCGTTGCTGCGCGTCGACTGCTACGCGGGCGACGACGGCAAGTTGGTCGCCTTCTACGAGAAGAACGGCTTCGCCCCGGCCGAGTCCCTCTCTGTCGGGGAGAAGGAGTGGCCGGGGCTGGTGTTGACCCGCCGGGTCTAGGGCTCTTTCCGGCAGACCTCAGGCGGCCGCCGTCAGCTCCTCCCGCTCGTCCTCCCGCTCGCGCGGGACGAAGCGCAGGCTCGGGTGCCCCCGGTGCCAGCCGAGAGCCAGGCGCAGATTGCCGACCCGGGCCAGGACCAGGCCGATCGCGGTCGCCGCGGCGACCGAGACGAGGCCGCCGGCCGCGAAGCCCACACGCGCGCCGTAGGCGTCGGTGATCCAGCCGACGAGCGGGGCACCCAGCGGGGTGCCGCCCATGAAGACCATCATGAACAGGGCCATCACCCGGCCGCGCATGGCCGGGTCGGTGCCCATCTGCACGGCGGTGTTCGCGGTGACGTTGACCGTGAGGCCGAAGACGCCGATGGGCACCATGAGCGCCGCGAACAGCCAGTACTCCGGGGTCACCGCGGCCACCGTCTCCAGCGCGCCGAAGCCGATCGCGGCGGCGATCAGCACCCTCAGCCGGGCCGTGCCGCGCCGTGCGGCGAGCAGGGCTCCGCCGAGGGAGCCGACGGCCATGAGGGTGTTGAAGAGGCTGTAGGCGCCCGCACCCGCGTGGAAGACGTTGTCCGCGAAGGCGGAGAGCCAGACCGGGAAGTTGTAGCCGAAGGTGCCGACGAACCCGACCAGGACGACCGGCCAGATCAGGTCGGGACGCCCGGCGACATAGCGCAGCCCCTCGCGCAGCTGGCCCTTGCCGCGCGGTGAGCGGCGGCCGGGGTGCAGTTCGCGGGCGCGCATCAGCATCAGGCCCGCGATGGGCGCGACGAAGGACAGGCCGTTGAAGAGGAACGCCCACCCGGTGCCCACGCCGGTGATCATCAGACCGGCGACGGCAGGTCCGACGAGCCGGGCGGACTGGAAGTTCGCGGAGTTCAGGCTGACCGCGTTCTGGAGCTGGTCGGGGCCGACCATCTCGGAGACGAAGGACTGCCGGGCCGGGTTGTCCACGACCGTGGCGAGACCGACCGCGAACGCAGCGACGTAGACGTGCCAGACCTGGACGTGCCCGGAGAGGGTGAGCAGGGCGAGCGCGAGGCCGGTGAGCGCCATGGCGGTCTGGGTGACCAGCAGCGTGGGGCGCTTGGGCAGCCGGTCGACCAGGACACCGCCGTAGAGGCCGAAGAGGAGCATCGGCAGGAACTGCAGGGCGGTGGTGATGCCGACGGCGGCGGAGGAGCCGGTGAGGCTGAGTACGAGCCAGTCCTGGGCGATGCGCTGCATCCAGGTGCCGGTGTTGGAGACGACCTGGCCGATGAAGAACAGCCGGTAGTTCCGGACCTTCAGCGAGCTGAACATCGAGGACTTGGCGGGAGCGGGGTTCGTAGGGGTCATCGGTGCGGGGGCGGAAGCTGCTCCGGGGCCCGTACTCAAAAGGTCGCCTCCTTGCGGTGTCCTGGCTTACAGATGCGCGAGTTTCTCCAGCACGGGGGCGGCGGCGCGCAGGGCGGCCCACTCGTCCTCGTCGAGGCCCTCGACCAGGCCGGCCAGGAACGCGTTGCGCTTGCGACGGCTCTCCTCGAGCATCGTCTCGGCCTGCTCGGTCCTGGTGACGACCTTCTGGCGGCGGTCCTCGGGATGCGGTTCCAGCCGCACCAGCCCCTTGGCCTCCAGCAGGGCGACGATGCGGGTCATCGACGGCGGCTGGACGTGCTCCTTGCGGGCCAGTTCGCCCGGTGTGGCCTGGCCGCACAGGGACAGGGTGCCGAGCACCGACATCTCGGTGGGGCTCAGCGACTCGTCGACACGCTGGTGCTTGAGCCGACGGGACAGCCGCATCACTGCGGAGCGGAGGGAGTTCACGGCGGCCGAGTCGTCGCCATGGGTGAGGTCCGGCATGTCCTTAGCGTAACTCATTACCCTGACTAAAGAACAACGGGGACGCACCGCAGTGCCCGTGATGCGCGCCACTGAACCCATAGATCACCCATAAGAGTGAGTCGGTTGCGAAAAGTGACTCATCGGGTGGCCGGATATGGCGACCCTCGTACGCATGGGGACCAGTGTGCTCAGCCTTCGGATGGACGGGGAGCTGCTAGAGAGGCTCCGGGACCGTGCGGCCAAGAGGGGAATGAGCGTGCAGGACTACGTGATCCGCACGCTCGTCCGCGACGACTTCGACGAGCGCTTCCAGAGCGCGGTGGAGGAGACGGAAAAGCACTACGGGGCCACACCTGAGGCTCGTGACGCCTCGTGTGACCCCGTAGTGCCCTGACCGGGCCGGGTGGCCGGGGGTGGCCCCTGCGGGCCACCCGTCAGGTCAGACCCAGCGCCGGCATCAGGTAGTAGAAGCCGAAGACCGCCGCGACGACGTACATCGCCGCCGGGACCTCCCGGCCGCGTCCGGCCGCCAGGCGCAGCACCGCGAAGGTGATGAAGCCCATGCCGATGCCGTTGGTGATCGAGTAGGTGAACGGCATCATCACCATGGTCACGAAGGCCGGGATGGCGATCGTGAAGTCGGACCAGTCGATCTCCCGGACCGAGCCCGCCAGGATGAGGAAGCCGACCGCGATCAGCGCGGGCGTGGCGGCCTGCGACGGAACCATGGTGGCGATCGGCGTGAGGAACAGCGCGACACCGAACAGGGCGCCGGTGACCACGTTCGCCAGACCCGTGCGGGCACCCTCGCCGACGCCCGCGGTGGACTCCACGAAGCAGGTGGTGGCCGAGGAGGAGCTGGCGCCGCCCGCCGCGACGGCGAGGCCGTCGACCAGGAGGACCTTGTTGATGCCGGGCATCTGGCCCTGGGCGTCGGTCAGCTTGGCCTCGTCGCTGACGCCCATGATCGTGCCCATGGCGTCGAAGAAGCAGGACAGCAGGACGGTGAAGACGAAGAGGATGCCCGTCAGGACGCCGACCTTGGCGAAGCCGCCGAACAGGCTGAACTGGCCGATCAGGCCGAAGTCCGGGGTGGAGACGGGGTTGCCGGGCCACTTCGGGGTGGTCAGACCCCAGGAGGGCACCTTGGCGACCAGGTTGATGATCACCGCGAGGACGGTCATCGCCACGATGGAGATCAGGATCGCGCCGGGGACCTTGCGGACGATCAGCGCGAGGGTGAGCAGCACGCCCAGGATGAAGACCAGGACCGGCCAGCCGTTGAGGTGACCGTCGGCGCCGAGCTGCAGCGGGACGGTGGTCTGGGCGATGTCCGGGATGCGGCTGACGAAGCCGGAGTCCACCAGGCCGATCAGCATGATGAACAGACCGATACCGATGGAGATCGCCTTGCGCAGGCTGTAGGGCACGGCGTTCATGACGCGCTCGCGCAGACCGGTCGCCACCAGCAGCATCACGACGAAGCCGGCGAGGACCACCATGCCCATCGCGTCCGGCCAGGACATGCGCGGGGCGAGCTGGAGCGCGACCACGGTGTTGACACCGAGACCGGCGGCGAGCGCGATCGGGACGTTGCCGATCACACCCATGAGCAGCGTGGTGAACGCGGCGGTGACCGCCGTGGCCGTGACGAGCTGGCCACTGTTCAGGTGGTGCCCGTACATGTCCTTGGCGCTGCTCAGGATGATCGGGTTGAGCACGATGATGTACGCCATCGCGAAGAAGGTCGCGAAACCGCCACGGATCTCGCGGGCGACGGTGCTGCCGCGCTCGGAGATCTTGAAGTAGCGGTCGATGGCGCCATAGGCGGGCGTACCGCCCGGCTGCTCAGGGGCGGGGGCGGCCTTGGTGGGTGCCGACGTGGGCATTCGGTTCCTCATCACCATTGGGGTTCCCCCGAGCCCCGTTGGAGTTTCCTACGATCAGAAGCGGTCAAAGGCAAACCGTTTCAGTATGAACGTATGAACCCCGGATCGCTAACTCCACGCGTAGATTTCGGCGGAACATCCGAGCGGAACAGCGCCTGCCGAGTGACCCGCGCCACCTCGTAAGCTGTCTGCCATGACGAAGTGGACACCCAGGCACGAAGCGCCGGAGCCCCTGGAGGGGCCCGTGGTCGCCACCATCACCGGCGGCACGATCCTGTGGTTCGTCCTCTTCCTGGTCCAGCTCCCCTTCTATGGCTGGTTCGAGGACCACGGCCACCTGTGGTGGGTGTGGACCTGCCTGGCCGGCGCCGGCCTCGGCCTGATCGGCATCTGGTACGTGCGCAAGCGGGACGCCGCGATCAAGCGGGACGCGGCGCGGGAGGCCGTGCCGGTCGAGTGAGCGGCCCCGTGCCGGTCGAGTGACCGGACCCGTACCGGTGGAGTGACTGGCGCGCCCGTAGCGGGCCGATCGGACCCCCGGCGCCTCGACGGACCCTCGTGCGAGACCCCTGGACGGAATGCGGATTCCGTGTTGTCATGCCCACTGCTGTCCGATGACAACGTTGTTCCGCGCTCCTGACAACGTTGCCGCGCACCTCCCCCTGAGCAATTCGGCCCGCTTCCCCAGAGGTCTAAATGACATGGACACGGCAAATCGGTCTGTGCCTGGCCGGGACGCTGGCGGCGACCACGCTGCTGACCGCCCCCGCCACCGCACAGACCGGCCCGCCCGCAGGCAGCCGTCTGACCGATCTCGTCAACCCGTTCATCGGCACCCAGAACGAGGGCAACACCTACCCGGGCGCCGCCGTGCCCTTCGGCATGGTGCAGCTCTCCCCCGACACCGGCCACAACACCGGCTACGACTACGCCCAGGACCACATCAGAGGCTTCTCCCTGGTCCACCTCTCGGGCGTGGGCTGCGGCCTCGGCGGCGATCTGCCCGTCCTGCCCACCACCGGTGACGTCACCACCACCGACTACGCGCGCTATGCCGCGAAGTTCAGCCACGACGACGAGAGCGCGAGCCCCGGCTACTACCGCGTCGGACTGGACAGCGGCATCGAGGCCGAGCTGACCGCGACCGCCCGCACCGGTGTGCAGCGCTACACCTTCCCCGCCACCACCAAGGCCAACGTGCTGGTGAACGCGGCCCAGTCGCTGCACGGCAAGGTCGCCACCAAGGTCGAGATCCTGGACGACCACACCGTGCGCACCACGCTCACCGGGCGCGGCTTCTGCCAGGACACCGTTCCGTACACCCTGTACACGATCACGCACTTCGACCGCCCCTTCACCGCCCACGGCACCTGGACCGGCTCCACGGTCACCGACGGCGCGAAGACCGGCGCGGACGGGGCGTACGTCCGCTTCGACACCACCGAGGACCGCACCGTCGAGGCGACCACCGCGCTCTCCTACGTGGACGCGCGCGGGGCGGCCCTCAACCTGGGCGCGGAGGGCGGCCGCTCCTTCGACGCGGTGCACGCGGCCGCTCGGCGGGCCTGGGAGGACCGGCTGGACGACGTACGGGTCCAGGGCGGCGACGACACCCTGCGCCGCACCTTCTACTCCTCGCT
>NZ_WWIR01000062.1 GCF_009863025.1 Streptomyces sp. SID4985
GCCCGGAAGCCGAGCAGCCCGGGCACCCCGGCCACCGCACCCCACACCAGGGCGCCCACGACCGCGTCGGAGGTGTTCTCCGCGACCGACTCGACCACCGCGCGGGCGATCCCGTCGGCGTCCAGCGCCTGCGGGTCACGGCCGCACAGGTGCGGAAGGCGGGCGCGGGCGGCGGTCAGGTCCCCGTCGGCCAGGGCGCGGCCGACGGCGCGCGCCTCCCGGGCCAGCGAGGTGCCGCCGACGACGGCCCAGGTGGCGGCGGCGGTCAGCGCGAGGGAAGCGGCGGGGGAGCGGCGTACGGCGCGTTCGGCCAGCGCGCCC
>NZ_WWIR01000587.1 GCF_009863025.1 Streptomyces sp. SID4985
CGCGCCCGGCGCGAGCGGCCCGGACGCGCTCGACGGCGACCGCTCCGGGGCGTACGAGAACGCGGGCAACGCGAGCGTGACACCCGAGCCCCGGCCCAGCGGCCAGGCCGACCCGGACGTCTCCGTCGAGGTGGTCAGCGTCTCCGGCGCGGGCAAGAAGGGCGCCGGACAGCTCACCATCGGCGCGGCCACCGAGGGCGACACCACCCTGATCACGCTGCGCGCCTCCGGCTCGGGCCCCGTCCACTGGTCCGCCACCACCCGGCAGCCCTGGCTCTACCTCAGCCGCTCCTCGGGCACCCTCGCCCCCGGCGAGGCGCTCACGGTCCGGGTGTACGTGGACCACCTGCGCGAACCCGCCGGGCACTGGCGCGCCCGGGTCGCCGTCGCCCCGGCGGGCGCGGTCGTCACCATCACCGGGTACGGCAGGGCCCGTACGACCCCGCCCCCGACCTCGGCCCCGCCCAGCAGCACACCCCCGGCCTCCCCGACCCCGCCGCCGACCACGGACCCGCCCACCAGCGAGCCCCCGCCGAGCGAGAGCCCGAGCCCGGACCCGCCGGACCCGGAGACCTCACCGCCGCCGACGCCGACACCGCCGCCGACGGAGGTGGACCCGTCGGTCCCGGAGGCCGACTGAGCGGGGGCCCGTCCACCCGGCGGGCCCCGCTCAGTCGACGGGCCTCGCTCAGCCGGACTTGATCAAAAAGGTGCCCTCAGCCCGTCTCGCCCGGCCGCGCCGGGTCCGCCGGGTGCGGGGCCACCAGCGGCAGCCGCGAGGCCAGCCGCTGTTCGCACAGCTCGACCAGCCGGTCGTAGCCCGCCTTGCCCATCAGCTCGGTCAGCTCGGCCCGGTAGGAGACGTAGACCGGGTCGCCCGCGCCGTGCGCCGAGGTGGCCGACGTGCACCACCAGTGCAGGTCGTGGCCGCCCGGACCCCAGCCGCGGCGGTCGTACTCGCCGATGGACACCTGGAGGACCCGGGTGTCGTCGGGGCGGTCGATCCACTCGTACGTCCGCCGGATCGGGAGCTGCCAGCACACGTCCGGCTTGGTCTCCAGCGGCTCGCGGCCCTCCTTCAGAGCCAGGATGTGCAGCGAGCAGCCCGCGCCGCCCTCGAAGCCGGGGCGGTTCTGGAAGATGCAGGAGCCCTGGAAGGGGCGGGTCTGCCGGGAGCCCTCGTCGTCCTCGGCGATCCAGCCACCGCGCTGTCCCTCGTCGTGGTGCTGCCAGATGTCCGGGGTCAGCCGGGCCACGTGCCCCGCGACGCGCTTCTCGTCGTCCTCGTCGGAGAAGTGCGCGCCCAGCGAGCAGCAGCCGTCGGCCGCGCGGCCCGCCTGGATGCCCTGGCAGCCGCTGCCGAAGATGCAGTTCCAGCGCGAGGTCAGCCAGGTCAGATCGCAGCGGAAGACCTGCTCGTCGTCCGCCGGGTCGGGGAACTCCACCCACGCCCGCGCGAAGTCGAGCCCCTGCTCGTCGTCCACCGGTGCGGCGTCCTTGCGCCTCTTGGACACTTTGTCCGCCTTGTCGTGCTTGGCGGCCTTCTCGTCCTTCGCCTTTTTCGTCTTTGGCACGGGTCCAGGGTAAGTGGACGGAACCCCTGATCGGGGCCGTCGGGGGAGGTATTGGCAGTAGCGTTCCGTACATGAGACTCGGTGTCCTGGACGTGGGTTCGAACACGGTGCATCTGCTGGTGGTGGACGCCCATCCCGGCGCCCGCCCGCTCCCCGCGCATTCGCACAAGGCCGACCTCCGGCTGGCCCAGCTGCTCGACGGGGACGGGGCCATCGGGGCCGAGGGGATCGACCGGCTCGTGGCGGTCGTACGGGAGGCGCTGGAGGCGGCCGAGGACAAGGGCGTGGAGGACCTGCTGCCCTTCGCGACCTCCGCCGTGCGCGACGCCCGCAACGCCGACGACGTGCTCGCCCGGGTCGAGACCGAGACCGGCGTACGGCTCCAGGTGCTCAGCGGCGCCGAGGAGGCCCGGCTCACCTTCCTCGCGGTGCGCCGCTGGTTCGGCTGGTCCGCCGGGAAGCTGCTGGTCCTCGACATCGGCGGCGGCTCCCTGGAGGTCGCCTACGGCCTGGACGAGGAGCCGGACGCGGCCGTCTCCCTGCCGCTCGGCGCGGGCCGCCTCACCGCGGGCTGGCTGCCGGGCGACCCGCCCGACCCGGACTCGGTCCGCGCCCTGCGCCGTCACGTCCGTACGGAGATCGCCCGCACGGTCGGGGAGTTCGTCCGCCACGGCGCCCCCGACCACGTGGTCGCCACCTCCAAGACCTTCAAGCAACTGGCCCGTCTCGCGGGCGCCGCGCGCGACGCCGACGGCCTGTACGTCCAGCGGGAGCTGAAGCGCGAGTCCCTGGAGGCATGGGTGCCACGCCTGGCCGCCATGTCCGCCGACCAGCGCGCCGAACTCCCCGGCGTCTCCGAGTCCCGCTCCGGCCAGCTCCTCGCCGGCGCCCTGGTCGCCGAGGGCGCGATGGACCTCTTCGGCGTGGAGAGCCTGGAGATCTGTCCATGGGCCCTGCGCGAGGGCGTGATCCTGCGGCGGCTGGACCACATGGGCGTGGGGTGAGCCGACAGGTGCCCCGCACCGGGCGCCGCGTGCCCGCCCCGCACCGGGCGCCGCGTGCCCGCCCCGCACCGGGTGCCGTGTGCCTGCCCCGCACCGGCCGCCGTGTGCCGCCCCACACCCGCCAGGGGACGCCCGACACCCCCCGCACCCCACCCCGTAAGGTGTCCCCGTGGCTGAACCAAGGGACGTGAAGGTCGCCCTGTCGACGGCCTCCGTCTACCCGGAGTCGACGGCGACGGCCTTCGAGATGGCCGGGCGCCTGGGGTACGACGGGGTCGAGGTCATGGTCTGGACCGATCCCGTCAGCCAGGACATCGAGGCCCTGCGCAGGCTCTCCGACCACCACGGCGTGCCGATCCTCGCCGTGCACGCGCCCTGTCTGCTGATCACCCAGCGGGTCTGGTCCACCGACCCCTGGACCAAGCTGCGCCGCGCGCAGTCGGCCGCCGAGAAGCTGGGCGCCTCCACCGTCGTCGTCCACCCGCCGTTCCGCTGGCAGCGGCAGTACGCCCGTGAGTTCGTCGAGGGCGTCTGGCGCATGGCCGACGAGACGGACGTGCGGTTCGCCGTCGAGAACATGTACCCCTGGCGCTACCGCGACCGCGAGATGCTCGCCTACGCCCCCGAGTGGGACGTCACCAAGGACGACTACCGGCACTTCACGATCGACCTCAGCCACACCGCCACCGCCCGCACCAGCGCGCTCGACATGCTCGACCGCATGGGCGACCGGCTCGGCCACGTCCACCTCGCCGACGGGCGCGGCTCCGCCAAGGACGAGCACCTGGTGCCGGGCCGGGGCACCCAGCCCTGCGCCGAGCTCCTCGACCGGCTGACCCGCACCGGCTTCGACGGCCATGTCGTCCTGGAGGTCAACACCCGCCGCGCGATGTCCAGCGCCGAGCGCGAGGCCGACCTCGCCGAGGCCCTGGAGTTCACCCGCCGCCACCTCGCCGCCGACATCCGGGTGCCCCGGCCATGAGCGACGGCACCGCGCGCCGCCGGGGACGGCCCCCGCGCACCGAGTCCGGCGACACCCGCGACCGCATCCTCGCCGCGGCCCGCGAGGAGTTCTCCGAGCGCGGCTACGAGAAGACGTCCGTCCGCGGCATCGCCAAGGCCGCCGGGGTCGACTCCGCGCTGGTCCACCACTACTTCGGCACCAAGGACCAGATCTTCGAGGCGGCCGTCACCGTCTCCTTCGCGCCCGCCCTCGCCGCCCCGGACGCCATCGTGGAGGGCCCGCTGGACACGGTGGGGGAGCGGTTCACCCGCTTCGTCTTCGGTATCTGGGAGAACCCCGCGACCCGTGCCCCGCTGCTCGCCATCGTCCGCTCGGCGGTGAACAACGAGGCCGCCGCCGCCGTCTTCCGCCGCCTGGTCGCCGCCCAGCTGCTGCACCGCATCGCCGGGCGCATCGGCGGTCCCGACGCGGAGCTGCGCGCCGAACTGGCGGCCGCGCAGCTGGTCGGTACGGCCATGCTCCGGTACGTGATCAAGGTGGAGCCGCTGGCCTCGGCGGACGTGGAGCGGATCGTGGCGCGGCTGGCGCCGGTGGTGCAGGGGCATCTCACGGGGGAGTGAGGCCGGGGCCCGGCGAAGTACCCCCGCGGCAAGACATCCGTCCCGCATTCCGGACACATCGTCCCGAGAGCTGGATGACCGGCGTACTCTCGGCAGCAGTCAGAGGCCTCTCTGACCCGTCATTCCTTGAAGGAGCGAGCGACGATGCCCGAGCTGAGGTCCCGCACAGTCACCCACGGACGCAACATGGCGGGCGCCCGCGCCCTTATGCGCGCCTCGGGTGTACCCGGTGCGGACATCGGCCGGAAGCCGATCATCGCCGTGGCCAACTCCTTCACCGAGTTCGTCCCGGGCCACACCCACCTCCAGCCGGTCGGCCGGATCGTCAGCGAGGCGATCCGGGAGGCGGGCGGCATCCCGCGCGAGTTCAACACCATCGCCGTGGACGACGGCATCGCCATGGGCCACGGCGGGATGCTCTACTCCCTGCCCTCCCGCGACCTGATCGCGGACTCGGTGGAGTACATGGTCGAGGCCCACTGCGCCGACGCCCTGATCTGCATCTCCAACTGCGACAAGATCACCCCGGGCATGCTGATGGCCGCGCTGCGCCTGAACATCCCGACGGTCTTCGTCTCCGGCGGCCCCATGGAGTCCGGCCGCGCGACCCTGGTCGACGGCACCGTGCGCACCCTGGACCTGGTCGACGCGATCTCCGACGCGGTCAACGACAAGATCTCCGACGAGGACATCCTCCGCATCGAGGAGAACGCCTGCCCGACCTGCGGCAGCTGTTCCGGCATGTTCACCGCCAACTCGATGAACTGCCTGACCGAGGCCATCGGCCTCTCCCTGCCGGGCAACGGCTCGGTCCTCGCCACGCACACGGCCCGCAAGGCGCTGTACGAGAACGCCGCCCGCACGGTCATGGACATCACCCGCCGCTACTACGAGCAGGACGACGAGACGGTCCTGCCCCGCGCGATCGCCTCCTTCCAGGCGTTCGAGAACGCGATGGCGCTGGACATCGCCATGGGCGGCTCCACCAACACGATCCTGCACCTGCTCGCCGCCGCCCAGGAGGCGGGCGTCCCCTTCGGCCTGGAGCAGATCGACGCCGTCTCCCGCCGCGTCCCGTGCCTGGCCAAGGTCGCGCCCAACGTCGCGAAGAGCCGCACGTACTACATGGAGGACGTGCACCGCGCGGGTGGCATCCCCGCCCTCCTCGGCGAACTGCACCGCGCCGGGCTGCTCAACGAGGACGTGCACGCGGTGCACAGCCCGTCCCTTTCCGACTGGCTCAAGACCTGGGACGTGCGCGGCGGTTCGCCCTCCCCGGAGGCCGTCGAGCTGTGGCACGCGGCGCCCGGCTGCGTCCGCTCCGCCGAGGCCTTCTCCCAGTCCGAGCGCTGGGACTCCCTGGACGACGACGCCGAGGGCGGCTGCATCCGCTCCGCCGAGCACGCCTACTCCAAGGACGGCGGCCTCGCGGTCCTCAGGGGCAACCTCGCCGTCGACGGCTGCGTGGTGAAGACCGCCGGTGTGGACGAGTCGGTGTGGACCTTCGAGGGCCCGGCCGTGGTCTGCGAGTCCCAGGAGGAGGCCGTCCGCCGCATCCTCACCCAGGAGGTCAAGGACGGCGACGTGGTCGTCATCCGCTACGAGGGCCCCAAGGGCGGCCCCGGCATGCAGGAGATGCTCTACCCGACCTCGTACCTCAAGGGCCGGGGCCTCGGTAAAACCTGCGCCCTGATCACCGACGGCCGCTTCTCCGGCGGCACTTCGGGCCTCTCCATCGGCCACGCCTCCCCGGAGGCGGCCTCGGGCGGCACCATCGCCCTGGTCCGTGACGGCGACCGCATCCGCATCGACATCCCGAACCGCTCCATCGAGCTCCTCGTGGACGACACCGAACTGGCCCGCCGCGACGAGGAGTTGGGCGGCGTCTACGCCCCCGCGAACCGTGACCGCAAGGTCTCCGCCGCCCTGCGCGCCTACGCCGCGATGGCCACCAGCGCCGACCGGGGCGCCGTGCGTGACGTGAGCCTCCTGGGCTGACCCGGGGACATCGAGAGGGGCCGGTGTGCGACACCGGCCCCTCTCGCCGTCACCAGCCCGACGGATCGCGCGTGTTCCGGGCGAACACCGTGCCGTCCGGAGCGGACGCGTACACCGTGTCCCGCGTCAGCACCGGCACCGGCGTCTCCGCCGCCACCCGGTCCGTACGCGCCCCGAAGCGCGGCAGTGTCTGCCCCGCGAGGCTGCCGTGACGGGCGTCCACCGCGAGCAGCCGGCCGTCGGCGGCGGAGAAGTACAGATACCGGCCGTCGGTGACCAACCGGGAGCCCCGGCTCACCGAGGTCTCCAGATGCCACAGCCGCCTGCCCGTGCCCATGTCCACGGCGTCGAGGCCGCCGCCCGCCGAGAGCAGATACACCACCCCGTCCCGCACGACGGCATGGGCGTCATGGAAGGGGACCGTGAGCGAAGTGCGTTCCACGGTCCTGGACTTCACTCTGTAGCGCACCACCGCACCGGTGTCGCCGTAGACCAGGTCGGTGTCGAGGAAGTAGGCGAACCCGCCCTCGGCGCCCACCGGTTCGAGCACACCGGACAGCCGGGCGCTCCACCGCACCTCCCCCGAGGCGGGATCGAGCGCGGTGACCCGTGTCCCGGTCCCGTCGGCGGCGACGGCCGACGCGTAGGAGGTCGTGTCCCCGGCGCCCGATCCGAAGGTCTCCAGTCTCGGCAGCACATGGTCGGGCAGCGACCGGTGCCACAACTCCCGCCCCGACGCGCCGTCCACACCGGTGACGCCGCCGTCCGCGCGGCTCACCAGCTGTGTGCCGCCCGCGAACCGCGCCCCGCTGTCCGGAGGCAGCTGCCGTCGCAGCCGTGTGGCGCCCGAGGCCGGGTCGAGTGCCGTCACCCACCCTTCCTGGTCCCGGAGTTGGAGCAGTCCGCCGGCGACGACCGGCGGATCGCTCCACCGCGCGCCCGGGAAGGAGCGCTGCCACGTCACCGAGCCGTCACGCGGATCGAGCCCGGCCGCAGTGCCCGGCGCGACACAGAGCAACAGGCCCGCGCCGTCAGCGCATTGAAGTGATCCGGCGTCCCGCGCGATCGACGCGGACCGCCAGTCGGTGACCCGGTCCTCGGTGGCCATCGGGCGCACCCGGGGCGTCTCCGGTCCACCGCCGGACCACTGCGCCGAGGCGGCTCCCGCGACCGCCGTCACCGCGAGCGCGCCCGCCGCGAGGGCGACCCGTCCCCGGGTCCACCACCGCAGGCGCCCGGGAGGCTCCTCCCCGGCCTCGGCAGCCGCTTCAGGTGTGTCGTCGGTTCCGGCGCCGTCCCGCTGAGTCGGTATGAACGCCTGCGTGTCGTAGGACGCAGCCACCGACCGCAGCGCGCGCAGGAGTTCGTCGGGCGTGGGCCGGTCCTCGGGCTCCTTCGCCAGACAACGCAGCACCAGGGGAACGAGGTTGGCCGGAACCCCGGTCAGATCCGGTTCGTCGTGCACCACTTGGTACGCGACGACATAGGGGCTGTCGGAGTCGAAGGGGCCGCGTCCGGCCGCCGCGTGCACGATCACCGAGCCGAGCGCGAACACGTCCGCCGCCGGGCCCACTTCACGCGGCCGACGGAACTGCTCGGGCGCCATGAACGGCGGTGTCCCTATCAACTTGCCGGTCTCGGTGCGCAGTTCGCTGTCCTTGGGGCGCGAGATGCCGAAGTCGATGACCTTCGGGCCGTCCTCCGCGAGCAGCACATTGCCCGGCTTGAGGTCCCGGTGCACCACACCGACCCGGTGGATGTCCCGCAGCGCCTCGGCGAGCCCGGCCATCAGCCGCCGTACCTCGCCGGGCTCCATCGGGCCGTTCCGCTTGACCTCTTCGGCGAGCGTCGGACCCGGGATGAACAGCGTCGCCATCCAGGGCCGGTCGGCCTCCGGATCGGCGTCCACCACGGGCGCGGTGAAGGCGCCGCTGACCCGCCGGGCCGCCGCCACCTCCTGCCGGAAACGCCCCCTGAACTCGTCGTCCCGCGCGAACTCGGCGTGCACGACCTTCACCGCGAGCCGCATCCCGGAGCCACTGCGGGCCAGGTGCACCACGCCCATGCCGCCCGAGCCGAGCCGGGACTCCAGGTGGTAGTGACCGGCGTACTCCGGAAGTTCCGGTTCCGCACCGGGTCCGGAGCTGCGCTGTGGCGCCATGGACCACCCCCGTGCTGTCGGTCGCGCGCGCGTCGCTCGGAGCCTAGTCGATCGCCCGTGCGACACGGCTCAGGCTTGCTAACCTCCGCACACGAGTCCCGAACGTCTGTACGGAGACCCGCTTCCGAAGCATTCACCGGCGCCCCGGACCGGCCGCGGGCGCCATGGGGGAGGTACACCATGTCCTACGCCGTCGCCCCGGGCGTCCGCCTGAACGTCCGCAGCGGACCCGGCACCGGGTACGCCCTCATCCGCGTCCTGCCCGAGGGTGCCCAGGTCACCATCAACTGCCAGAGCCCGGGCACCACCGTCAACGGCTACTACGGCACCTCGAACATCTGGGACAACATCGCCTCCGGCGAGTTCGTCTCCGACGCCTACGTGCACACCGGCAGCGACGGCTACGTCGCCACCCGCTGCATCTGACCCGGCCCACCGCCCGCCGTCCCCCGGCCGCCATAATCGTCCCCGTGAGCGACGAAACCGGCACCAGCCCCGAGACCCGCGCCGGGGGCGGCGACGCGGGCCCCCGCCCCGAGCCCCTGCGCTTCTACGGCACCTCCTGGGTGGACCGCACCAACGGCTACGCGGCCCGCCGCGCCGGCACCGCCCTCGGCGCCGTCGCCGCGGCCGCCGTCTCCTGCCTGGTCCTGCGCTTCGCCTACCAGGGCCTCCAGATCGCGGGCACCGGCTCCTTCGTGACCGTCCTGGTCGTCGGCATGTTCGCCGTGTGCAGCGCGCTCGCCTTCGGCAACACCTGGCAGAGCTACGAACGCCGCCCCGACCCCGGCCGCCAGGCATCCTTGCGCGGCCTCCTCACCATCGGTTTCGTCGGCTCGCTCGTCGCCTACGCCTGCCGCTCCTTCCTGGAGGCCCCCGGCGAAAAGCTCGCCCGCGCCGAATACGAGAAGGCCCGCGCCGAATACGACCGCACCCGCTCCCGCCGCACCGGAAACCCGGCGAAGAAAAAGCGCGGCAAGTAAAGGAACCAGGGGCACGGGGCCGCCGAATATCCCCTGTCCCCTCCCGCCCCACCCCGCGCACCATGGTCGGCATGACCACACGCGAAGCCGCCCAGGTGCCGCCCGCCTCCGCCCGCGCCCACTCCTTCAACGCCGCGGCCGCCCAGTACGC
>NZ_WWIR01000588.1 GCF_009863025.1 Streptomyces sp. SID4985
ACCCCCACCCCCAAAAAACAAAAACGGGCCCCCACGCGCGACACACACGCATGGGGGCCCGCCGAACCGCCCCGTCAGGGAAGGACGGCCCGCCAAGGACCCATCAGGGGAGGGTCACCCCGTAGTAGCTCAACGCCTCGGTGACCGGCTGGAAGAACGTCGTACCGCCGGAGCTGCAGTTCCCGCTGCCACCGGAGGTGAGCCCGTACGCCACACTGCCCGCGTACAGCGCACCACCACTGTCACCGCCCTCCGCGCAGACCGTGGTCTGGATGAGCCCGGAGACGATGTCACCGCCGCCGTAGTTGACGGTGGTGTTGAGCGCGGTGACGCGCCCGCTGTGCGTACCGGTGGTGGACCCGCGCCGGTACACGGTCGTACCCACGGAGGGCGTCGCCGCGCTGGAGATGGTCTGGCTGCCCACCGCACTCGGGTGCGAGACCGAGGAGTTGGTGTAGCGCACCAGCGCGAAGTCGTTGCCGGGGAAGCTGTACCCGACGTTGGTACCGAGCACCGTGCTGTGCCCGGAGTCGCTGTACCAGGTGGAGGCGACCTCACCGCAGTGCCCGGCGGTCAGGAAGTAGTACGTGCTGCCGCTGCGCACGTTGAAGCCGAGCGAGCAGCGGTACTGACCGCCGTAGATGGCGTCGCCGCCGCTGATCAGCTTGTTGAACTTGCCGGGGGTGCGCTTGATGGTGAGCGCGTCCGCCTGCGCCCCGGCCTGTTCCTTGATCTTGGCGATCTCGGCCGCGCTGACCGTGCTGTCGACGGTCACGACGACCTGGTGGTTCTTGCTGTCGACGGCCCAGGCGGTACCTGGGATGTCGGACTGGCGAACGGAGTCGCTCGCCTGGGTGAGCTGGCCGGCGCTGAACGTGTGGGCTTCGTTGGCGTTCGCGGTGGGGGCGGCGAACGCGGCGGCGGCCAGGAAGCCGGTGGCCACGGCGATCAGCCGGGTCCGTCTCGCCGTGCCGTTACGGGGAGTTGTGCGCTTGATCCTCACTTTTCGTTCCCTCCCAAGGGAAGTCGGGGGCCCGCGTGGGGTCGGGGCCCGTGAGGCGCAGCCAGGGCGGAGTACCGGTCAGGCGTTCATGACCCTGACAAGCGCTGAGGGGGAGTATTCGGCCGAACGGCCGGTCGGCACAAGAGTGCGTTTCGGCCTGGGCGCCCCGCCGCCCAGCTCAACCCCCTTGAATCCGAGTCAAATTCAGCTCCGCGCCCCTCGAACCTCACCCGACCGCGACCGCGCCCCACACCACTCCTCACCCACCCCCCAGCTCTCGCAACACCACCCGGGCCACCGCGTCGTTCTGCCGGAAGGCCGCCCCGCCCGTCCGCGGCCGCGTGAACGCCCCCGGTGTCCGCGCGTCGGTGTACGGCCCGAGCGCGAACCGCCGGGGATGCGGCCGCCCGTCCCGCCCGAGGACACGCCCGTCGGCGGGGTCGACCCGCAGCAGCCCGTCCGCCGTCTCCAACGCCTCGGCGTGCAGCCCGCGCAGCAGCGTGTCCCGGGCCCGTCCGACCGAAGGATCGGGCAACCGCGCCTCGACCAGGGCCCGAGCGGTCACCGAGAACCCCGGCACCGTAGCCGACGACCCCCGGAACACCCCACCCTCGGCGACGACCTCCATCCCCGCCCCCACGAACCGCAACAGCCCAGCCCGGGACAACGCGAGCATCTGCCGCAGCCGGGGTCCGGGCGGACCGGAAGCCAGATAACTGAAGAACCCGTGCCACCAGGACCCGAGATTCCCGAGCCGCACCAACTGCCCGTAGACGGACAACAGCCCAAGAAAAACACCCAAGTCGGCGCTGAACGAAGCATCATGACGCCGCGTCAAATCGTCGGAGACATACGCCCGCACCCCCTCCTGGAACTCCGCGTGCGAAGCGAACCGCACCCCCTCCAACGGCCGGTCCAGCGCGGCGAGATCCAGCCGGTCACGGGCATCCGGCACCGCCGCCGCGACCAGCGCCCGCACCTCCTCCGCACTACCGGCCACCGCGTACTTCTCCTCGAAGTCGGCCCACTCCATGGCCGTTCGCTCGGGATGGGCGGTGAACAGCCGGTGGTAGTGGGCGAATCCCAGCTCCTTCTCCACCAACGGCCATATGTCGCGCCGGAATTCGTACCCCTCGGGCCGTTCGAGCAGCGACCGCACCTCCTCGGGCCCGAAGAAGCGGGGCAGCGGCGGGCGGGGCCCGGTCCAGTCGTAGCCGATCTTCGAGTGGTACGGCACACCGCGCCGCGAGCCGACGTACAGCACCGGCTCCCGCCCCGAGGGCACGTACACGTAACCCCCCTCGCCGTCCTCCTCGTACCGCCCGCCCCGCCCCTCCGTGAGCAGCACCATCAGGTCGACGAAGGCCAGCCCGAAGCCGCGCACGAGCACGGGTTCGCCCGGCGCGAGCGCGGACAGGTCACTGTCGGCGGTGAAGTCGGGCGGCAGGTGGACGAGACCGTGCGCGCGGGCATACGCGCTCAACCCCTGCTGCTCCGGATCGAGTTCGGAGTCCAGGTGGCCGAGCGCGAGGACGACCAGGTCGGCGACGAGCGGTTCGGTACGGCCCTCCAGCCAGACCCGCTGGCGGCCGTCGGCCGGTCCGGTGACGCGCAGGGCGCGCCGGGGGTGGTGGTGGACGGTGATGCCGGGTGGCAGGTCGGCCAGTGCGCGGTCGTAGACCCAGCGCAGATAGCGGCCCTGTATCCGCCGGTCGGCGAAGGTGCGGCCGTCGAGGCGGGCCCATTCGTGCAGGGTGGGCCCCTCGCGGACGGGCCCTTCCATCGTCACGGTCTCGTCGGTGAACATGGTGATGTCGGCGGCGTGGGAGTTCATCCAGAGCAGCTCGGACTGTGCCTCGCGCCAGATGCGGCCGCCGCCCGGCGGATGGGGGTCGACGAGGTGGATGTCGAGGCCCCGACCGCCGTACAGCTCCGGGGAGTTGGCGGCGATGCGCTCCAGGAGTCCGGTCGCTCTGGGCCCGGCCCCCACGACGACCAGCCGGTGCCTCATCGGGCGGTCCCCGTGCCGCGGGCGTAGTGCCGCTCCACGTAGTACTGGCCGATGCCGAGCACCGAGGTGACGACGGTGTACCAGAGGGTGGCGACCATCAGCAGCGGGATCACCTGGTAGGTGCGGTGGTAGATCAACTGGGCCGAGAAGAGCAGGTCGTTGACGGCGATGACGCTGACGATGGAGGTGCCCTTGAGGGTGCCGATGAGCATGTTCCCGGCGGCGGGCACGATGGAGCGCATGGCCTGCGGCAGGACGATCCGCCGCCACCGCTGCCAGGAGCTCATGCCGAGTGCCTGGGCGGCCTCGGTCTGGCCGTGGTCGACGGAGAGGATGCCGCCGCGCACGACCTCGGCGGCGTAGGCGGCCTCGTGCAGGGTGAGTCCGACGACGGCGACGGCGACCGGTCCGAGCAGGTTGACGGTCCTGATCCCGAACAACTGCGGGTACAGCGCCCCGATGTTGAACCACAACAGCAGCTGCACCAGGATCGGGATCGACCGGAACAGCCAGACGTATCCCCAACTGACCGATCTCAGCACCGGGTTGGCGGAGAGCCGGAGGACGGCGAGCAGGGTGCCGAGGGCGAAGCCGAGGACCATCACCACGGCGGTGAGCCACAGGGTGAGCCAGAGTCCGCGCAGCACGGAGACCGAGGTGAAGTAGTCGGCGACCACGTCCCATTGGAAGGCCCGGTTGCGCAGGACCGAGTCGACCACGAGCCCGAGCAGCACCAGGACGACGACGGCGGCGACCCACTGGCCGTAGCGGCGGCGGGGGACGATCGAGGGACCGTCCGGGCGCGAAGGCGCCGGGGACGGGGCGGAGGATTTGGCAAGGGTGTCGGATGACATGCGGGACTCCGTGACACGTCGGACCCGACGCGCCATGCCCGCACTCCGCCGCGCCCCGGAGCGCGGTCACGGCCGAGCCCCTCAGCAGGGCCGTCCCACGAGAGTACGTCGCCGTTTCCCCGCGCTGTCAAGAGCGTCCGGAGTGTGAGCGGCCCGTCTCAACTCGGTTGACGGGCCAATAGGTTGCCTGTTCCACTGGGCCCATGCGCCCACAGCAGTGGCTGGTCACCCGCTCCCACATCGACTTCGGTCGCGTGTGGTCCGCGTCCTGTTGAGCTGACCCCCTGCGCGCCCGCGCTCGTTCCGGGCGCCTTCGCGTTCTCGACTTCACTTCCCTTTCCGGCCTTCACGCGCGCGCCCTGCCCACCGCACCCTCCCTCCCCTCGCGCCTGCCGTAGCACCGCCTTCTCCCCTCGCGTCCGGCTCGTCCTCCCCTTCTGCCAGGAGACCGCTTCCCGATGCCCGCGCCCACGCGTCACCTCGCCATGCCCACGCGTCACCTCGCCATGCCCACGCGTCACCCCGCCATGCCCGCACACCGCCTTCCCGCCCCCACGGGCCGCGTCGCCCTTCCCGCCCGCCGCCTCCTCGCGCCCTTCGCCGCCCTCGCCTCCGCCGCGCTCCTGCTGACCGGCTGCGGCTCGGGCTCCCCCGACTCCCCCGGCTCCGGCGCCCGCGTCGCGGCCGGGTCCGACGCGATCCCCACCACCGACGTCGTCTCCGGGATCGCGAAGGACCCGGCGGCCGCGAAGCTGCTGCCGGCCGGGGTCACCCACCTGACCGTCGCGGTCGCCGTGGGCGGCACCCCGCCCGGCACCACCTACCTCGCCGATGGCACGACCCTGACCGGCCAGGACGTGGACATCACCAAGGCGGCCGCCAAGGTGCTCGGCATCAAGCTCAAGATCGAGCAGGCGAGCTTCGAGGCGATCCTCCCGGCGCTGGAGAGCGGCAAGTACGACTTCGGCGCGAGCAACTTCGGCGTCACGGACGAGCGCCGCAGGACAATCGACTTCGTCACCTACGTCAACGACGGGCAGGGCTTCGTCACCCGCAAGGACAGCGAACTCGCCAAGATCACCGATCTGAGGCAGCTGTGCGGTCTGAACATCGCGACCGGCGCGGGCACCACCTTCGAGGCCACGCTCGAGAAGAACCGGCACGTGTGCGCGGACGCGGGCAAAAAGCCGTACCACGTACAGACGTACGCCGAGCAGAGCGCGATCTGGTCCTCGATCCAGCAGGGGCGCAGCGATGTCGTGATGTCCACGATCAACGGCCTGCGCTACGCCGTGGCGCACCAGCCGGGCCTGCGGTTCCTCAACGAGTACCACCGGCTCGACGTCGGCTTCGCCTTCAGGAAGGGCACCCCGCTGGCGCCCGCCTTCCGCGCGGCGGTGAACCGGCTCATCGCGGACGGGGCGTACGCGCGCGTCCTGAGGAAGTGGGGGACGACGGGTTCCGCGATCAGCACGTCCCGGATCTCGCCACCGGAGCTGAAGAACTGATGCGCGACTGACGACCCGTCACACTCCGTTCCAGACCTTCCTATCAGCGGACAATCAGGGCGCACAGGGCACTTCGTTCACCCTGACACACCACGCATCACCCATCCGCCGCGAACAATCATATTTCACTCTCAGTCAGCAGCCGTACGGGGCGGAGCCCTTGTGACACAAGGGCTCTCGACGTATGGACCGCGCACCAGTACCGTCACAAACCCCCCGCGCGCCGACTATCCACTTGGCGCGCTGTCAGCATCATGGATGACCATAGGGATGGGAAGAGCAAGAGAAACCGCTGAGAGAGGAGGCGTCCATGGGATCGGTACGCAAGGCGAGCGCGTGGCTCGGCCTGGTCGACGACAACGATGACGAGCGTTACTACGACGACGACTACTCCGAGGGCGCTCAGTCCGCGGACGCCTGGGTCACGGACCCGCGCGTCAAGGTCGCCACGGACACGGCCGAGGACAAGGGCCGCCGGATCGGCACGGTCACCCCGGACAGCTTCCGGGACGCCCGCGCCATCGGCGAGATGTTCCGGGACGGCGTCCCGGTCATCATGAACCTCACGGCGATGGAGGCCACCGACGCCAAGCGCGTCGTGGACTTCGCCGCCGGTCTGACCTTCGGACTGCGGGGCACGATCGAACGGGTCGCCACCCGGGTCTTCCTGCTCACGCCCGCCCACACCGAGGTCGTCAGCGGTGAGCCTTCGGGCCGCCGTCAGGACGGCTTCTTCAACCAGAGCTGAGGCGGGGCCGTTCACCACGGCCCCGCCCCCTCGGGGGCTCACCGGAAGGCATCGAGCCCGGTGAGCGCCTTGCCCAGCACCAGCTGGTGCATTTCGACGGTGCCCTCGTAGGTGAGCACCGACTCCAGATTGGTCGCGTGCCGCATCACGGGATACTCCAGGGAGATCCCGTTGGCACCGAGGATCGTCCGCGCCGTACGGCAGATCTCGATGGCCTCGCGGACGTTGTTGAGCTTGCCGAAGCTGACCTGCTCGGGACGCAGGCGGCCGGCGTCCATACGCCGCCCCAGATGGTGGGCGAGCAGAATCCCCTTGTGCAGTTCCACCGCCATGTCGGCGAGCTTGGCCTGGGTGAGCTGGAAGCCGCCGATGGGCCGCCCGAACTGCTCCCGCGTCCGCGCGTAGTCCAGCGCCGCCTCGAAGCTGCTGCGCGCGGCGCCCATCGCACCCCAGACGATGCCGTACCGGGCGTGCGAGAGACAGCCGAGCGGCCCGCGCAGCCCGGTGACCTCCGGCAGCACCGCGTCGGCGGGCAGCCGTACGTCGTCCAGGACGAGCTCGCTGGTGACCGAGGCGCGCAGGGACCACTTGTGCTTGATCTCGGGCGCGGAGAAGCCGGGGCGGTCGGTGGGGACGACGAAGCCGCGGATGCCGTCCTCGGTACGCGCCCAGACGACGGCCACCCCGGCGACCGAGCCGTTGGTGATCCACATCTTGCGCCCGCTCAGCACCCAGTCGTCGCCGTCGCGCTTCGCGAAGGTCCGCATCCCGGCCGGGTCGGAGCCGTGGTCCGGCTCGGTCAGCCCGAAGCAGCCGATCACCTCGCCGGAGGCCATGCGGGGCAGCCACTCGTTCTTCTGCTCCTCGCTGCCGTAGCGGTGGATCGCGTACATGGCGAGCGAGCCCTGTACCGAGACCAGCGAGCGGATGCCCGAGTCGGCGGCCTCCAGCTCCAGACAGGCCAGGCCGTACTGCACGGCCGACGCGCCCGCGCAGCCGTAGCCGGTGAGCGACATGCCGAGCACGCCGATCGAGCCCAGCTCGCGGGCCAGCTCCCGGATGCCGGGCAGCTCGCCCTTCTCGTACCACTCGGCGACGTACGGCAGCACCCGGTCCGCCGCCCAGCCGCGCACGGTGTCCCGGACGGCCAGGTCCTCCGGTTCGAGGAGGTCGTCGATGCCGAGCGGGTCGGCGGGGTCGAACGGGGGCAGCTTCGCGGACGCGGACATGGAACACCCTCCGGCACAGTGGGCACGCGGAAAACTAGCGACGCTAGTCGGAATGCTCCGGCCGACGTTACGATGCGGGCCGCCCGGCGTCCAGGGCGGCCCGCGAAGATCGGGGAGACGCCCCCTGGGTCAGGCGATCGCCCTCGGCTTGCCCGGCTCGCGGGGCGGGGGCAGCTCGGTCACGGTGGACGCGACGCCCTTGGACACGCTGGACACGAGGGGCTCGGACAGAGCGGCGGCGACAGGCTCGGGCAGCTCCGTCACTCCGACCACCCGGTCCGCGGCCTCCCCGTCCACCACTCCGCTCTCCGGCGGGCAGTTCATCGTCCGGGGCAGCCGCAGCGCCATCACCGCGCCGAGGAGCAGCAGGCCCGCGCTGACCAGCAGGGTCACATGCAGCCCGTGCACGAAGGAGTCACGGGCGGCCTGGCGCAGCGCCTCCCCGGCGGAGCCGCCGAGCCGTCCGGCGATCTCGTACGCCTCGCCCAGCGAGTGTCCGGCCGCCGCCGCGTCGGAGGCGGGGACACCGGGCACCGAGGTGAGGGCGGGGGCGTAGGCGCGATTCATGACGCTGCCGAGCAGGGCGATGCCGATGCCCGCGCCGAGCTGGTAGGAGGTCTCGCCGATCGCGGCGGCACCGCCCGCGCGGTCGGCGGGGGCCTCGCTGAGCATCGACTCGTACGCCCCGAAGAGCGTGGTCTCCAGGCCGAAGCCGAGCAGCACGAAGCCGGAGAGCAGGAGCGGGGTGTTGTCCTGGCCGCCCATCGCCGTCAGCAGGACGACGGCGGCGGCGGTGAGACAGAAACCGGAGACGACCATGCGGCGTGGGCCGAGCCCGCGCAGCATCCGGGCCCCGGCGAGACCCGCGGCCATCGCGGCGGCGGTCAGGGGCAGCAGCCGCAGACCGGTGCGCAGCGGGGACAGGCCGAGGACCAGTTGCAGATACTGCGCCGCGATCAGCTCCAGGCCGACGAGCGCCAGCATCGCCAGGATGATGCAGCCCACGGAGGTGCTGAACGCGGGACGCCGGAACATCCGCAGATCGACCAGGGGGTGCGTGCGACGGCTCTGGCGCCGGACGAAGAGGTACAGCAGCGCCGCGCCGACGAGCAGGGGCATGACGGTGAGGAGGCTCAGGGGCGGTTCGCCGCCGCCGAGCCGCTTCACGCCGAGGACGACGCCGAAGAGTCCGGCCGCCGCCATCAGCGCGCCGAGCACGTCCCAGGGGCCGTCGCGCTCGCCGCGCGACTCGGGCAGCAGCATCCGGCCGATGGGCAGGCTCACCAGCATCAGCGGGATGTTGACCAGGAAGACCGAGCCCCACCAGAAGTG
>NZ_WWIR01000589.1 GCF_009863025.1 Streptomyces sp. SID4985
TCGCCGGCCGCTGCGGGCGGACACCCCCCGCCACGTCCCCTCACCGCCGTACGCGGCTGCGGCGCCCGCCTCGCGAGGGGGGAGCGTTCCGTTTCGTGTCGTGTGCGGGTGCGTGGTGGTTCGTGTCGTGTGCGGGTGCGTGGTCGTTCCGCCTGCGGTCCGGTGGGTGGACCCGGAGGCGGGGGGCACCGGGTGCCGGATACGGTGGGGGGACCATGAGCGCTACGGAGAACGCCGCTGTGCAGGCTGTTGATGACCCGACTCTGCTGGTGAAGATATTCGGCAAGGACAGGCCGGGGATCACCGCCGGGCTGTTCGACACGCTGGCCGCTTTTCAGGTCGACGTGGTCGATATCGAGCAGGTTGTCACGCGGGGGCGGCTGGTGCTGTGTGCGCTGGTTTCTACGCCACCGGCGGGGCTCGAGGGGGATCTGCGGGCCACCGTGCACAGCTGGGCCGAGTCGATGAAGATGCAGGCCGAGATCATTTCGGGGCGTGGGGACAACCGGCCTCGGGGGGTTGGGCGGTCTCTTGTGACCGTGCTCGGGCATCCGCTCACCGCTGAGTCGACGGCTGCCATCGCCGCGCGGATCGCGCAGGTCGGGGGCAACATCGACCGTATTTTCCGGCTGGCCAAGTACCCGGTGACGGCGGTTGAGTTCGCCGTTTCCGGTGTGGAGACCGGGTCGCTGCGGAGTGCGCTGGCGGCGAGCGCGGCGGCACTCGGTGTCGACATAGCCGTCGTGTCGGCGGGGCTGCATCGGCGGGCGCAGCGGCTTGTGGTCATGGATGTGGACTCCACGCTGATCCAGGACGAGGTCATCGAGCTGTTCGCGGCGCACGCGGGGTGTGAGGCCGAGGTCGCCGAGGTGACCGCCGCCGCGATGCGGGGGGAGCTGGATTTCGAGCAGTCCCTGCATGCCCGGGTCGCGCTGCTCAAGGGGCTGGATGCCTCGGTGGTGGAGAAGGTGCGGGATCAGGTGCGGCTCACGCCCGGTGCCCGGACCTTGATCCGTACGCTCAAGCGGCTCGGGTATCAGGTCGGGGTCGTCTCCGGTGGGTTTACGCAGGTCACCGATGATCTGAAGGAACGGCTGGGGCTCGACTTCGCCCAGGCCAACACCTTGGAGATCGAGGACGGCAAGCTGACCGGGCGGGTCACCGGGGAGATCGTGGACCGGGCGGGCAAGGCGCGGCTGCTGCGCCGGTTCGCTGCCGAGGCCGGGGTGCCGTTGGCGCAGACCGTCGCGATCGGTGACGGGGCCAACGACCTCGACATGCTGAACGCCGCCGGGCTCGGCGTCGCCTTCAACGCCAAGCCGGTCGTCCGCGAGGCCGCCCACACCGCCGTGAACGTCCCCTTCCTCGACACCGTCCTCTACCTCCTCGGCATCACCCGTGAAGAGGTCGAGGCCGCCGAGACCCACGACGAGGACTAAAGCTCCGGATACGTCAGAGGGCCCGTCGCCGTTCGCGGTGCCGGGCCCCTTTCGTCACTCCGACGGGGTCCAGTACTCGGTCAGCGTGGCCTTGCCCGGTTCCAGGTTCTTCCAGTCGCCGTCGAACGACAGGACCGCGAAGGCGGCGGCGGGGAAACCTCGGCTGTTCATGCGGTCCCGGGCGTCGCCTTCCGAGGAGCCGGACAGGATGTCGGCCAGGTGATGTATCCCGGGGTTGTGGCCGATGAGGATCAGTGTGCGGACGTCGTCCGGGGTCTCGTTGAGTACGGCGATCAGCTCGCCGGGTGAGGCGTCGTAGACCCGGTCCTCGTAGACCGTCCTCGGGCGGTGGGCCAGCTCGTGGACGGCGAGCTTCCAGGTCTCGCGGGTTCGCAGGGCGGTGGAGCAGACGGCCAGGTCGAAGGCGAGGCCGGTGTCGGCCAGTCTGCTGCCCGCGACCGTGGCGTCCGTGCGGCCCCGCTCGGCGAGGGGGCGCTCATGGTCGGAAACCTGGGGCCAGTCGGCTTTCGCATGGCGGAAGAGGACGATCCTGCGGGGTTCTGCGACGCTCATGGCACCCAGCTTCGCACGAAAGATGCGCCCTGGCGCAGGGAGTTGACATGCGGATTCACCGTACGAGCGAGGGTCTCGCACACCGTGGGCTCACCGTACGAGGAGGGCGCGTATCTGTTCGATGAGGTGGGCGAGTACGGGTTCGCCGGTGGCCGCGTGGGCCTCGGACGGGTTCAGCATCAGTGCGAGCAGGATGGTGAAAGCCAGTACGGGCAGCGCCAGCGCCCACCAGGGCAGGCGGGTCCCGGTGCCGCCCGTGGCCGCCGGGTGGGGCCGGGGGTGGGTGCGGACGGACATCGTCGCCTCCGTCTTCGGAACAGGTCGCGACCCCGCGTCGCGGCACACTTCGAAGTTACGGAATCACCGTCCGTGGGCCTATCAGGAAGGCCACCTACTTCACCCTGAGTCTCGCCCCCTAGGGGATGGGGGGTCAGCACCATCCCCGGGTGCGGCTCAGGGGGAGGCGATCGTCGCGATGATGCCGATGATCACGAAGACGGCGAGGAACGAGCCGAAGACGAGGAGCATCTTCTTCTGGCCGTTCTTCGGGTTCGGGTCGAGCACAGGCTGCATGGCGTCAGTCTCGCACCCTTCGTCCGGTACGGGTCGGGCGGGGGCGGCTCAGCGGGCCGCCTCGTCCTCCACCGTGCGGTCGCGGCCCGCGAGGACGCCGACGATCATCTGCGGCACCATGAGGCCCGCCATCAGGGCGAGCGGCACGCCCCAGCCGCCGCTGCGCTGGTAGAGCACGCCGACCAGCAGCGGGCCCGGGATCGAGATCAGATAGCCGGTGCTCTGCGCGAACGCCGACAGCTGGGCCACACCGGGGCCGCTCCGCGCCCGCATGCCGACCATGGTCAGCGCGAGCGGGAACGCACAGTTGGAGACGCCGAGCAGCAGGGCCCACGCCCAGGCGCCGGAGGCGGGGGCGAGGTAGAGGCCCGCGTAGCCCGCGAGGCCGCACGCGCCCAGGGTCAGCACGATCGGGCCCTGGTGGGGCAGCCGGGCCGCGACCCTCGGGATGACGAAGGCCAGGGGCACGCCCATCACCATGGTGACCGCGAGCAGGACACCCGCCGTGCCCGCCGGTACGCCCGCGTCCCGGAAGATCTGCGGCATCCAGCCCATGGTGATGTACGCGCCGGTCGCCTGGAGGCCGAAGAAGACAGCGAGCGCCCAGGCGGTACGGCTGCGGGTGATCCGGAGGGGCGCGTGCTCCGCTGTGGGGCGGGCGGCGCCCGAGCCGACGGGAGCGGTGGGGGCGGCTGCTCCGGCCACTCCGGCCGCATCGACACCGCCCGCCGGGACGGCACCGCCCGGGCGTTCGGCCCCGGCAGCGGTTCCGGGCCGTGCCGTG
>NZ_WWIR01000590.1 GCF_009863025.1 Streptomyces sp. SID4985
GCGGGCCAGCAGGGCCGTGCTGTCGGCGGCGGCCCGCTTCCGCGCCCGCGCCGACGGCGAGGAGACGGTGCTCGCCGGGCCGGTGCCGGAGGTGCAGCCCGCGAGCAGGGTGGCGGCCCCGGCGGCGGAGGCGAGCAGGGTTCTTCTGCGCGGCCCCGAACGGGCGCGCGACGGGGGAGGGTAGGACATGGCGGACGTCCTCGGGGGGAGTGGAAACGGGGGAAGACCACAGGCGGGCGCGACGCCCGTGATCACCGTACCCGCGCACCCCGCGCGCTCCCCTCACCGGCACCGCGCTCGGGCACCGTACGGCCCAGGGGCGGGGCCCCGGACGGCCGGGAGGTGCGAGGGTGGACGGCAACACCCGCCGCGACCGGATACCCTTTGACCAGACACGCGACCCATCCCACAACAGCACACGCGGCCGAGGAGTCACCCGGATGAGCACCACCCAGAGCGAGAGGCTGCGAGCGCTGCTCGAACCGCTCGTCACCTCGCAGGGGCTGGATCTCGAAGAGATCGCTGTGGACTCCGTCGGACGCAAGCGGGTGCTGCGCGTGGTCGTCGACTCGGACACCGGGGCCGACCTGGACCAGATCGCCGATGTGAGCCGTGCGCTCTCGGCGAAGCTCGACGAGACCGACGCGATGGGTGACGCGGCCTACGACCTGGAGGTCGGAACCCCCGGCGCGGAGCGCCTCCTCACCGAACGGCGCCACTACGCGCGCGCTGTGGACCGGCTGGTCAAGTTCCAGCTGACCGAGGGCGGCGAGCTGGTCGCGCGCATCCTGGGCGTGGACGACGAGGGTCTGGACCTGGAGGTCCCCGGCGTGAAGGGCCGCAAGGCCACCACCCGCCGGCTCGGTTTCCCGGAGATCGAGAAGGCGCGCGTCCAGGTCGAGTTCAACCGCAAGGACAAGACGGACATGAAGGAAGAGGAGGAGGCGTAGCCGTGGACATCGACATGAGCGCCCTGCGGGGCTTGGTCAGGGAGAAGGAGATCTCCTTCGACCTGCTGGTCGAGGCGATCGAGTCGGCCCTCCTCATCGCGTACCACCGCACCGAGGGAAGCCGCCGCCACGCACGCGTGGAGCTGAACCGGCAGACCGGTCATGTGACCGTGTGGGCGAAGGAGGACCCGGAGGACCTGGAGGAGGGTCAGGAGCGGCTCGAGTTCGACGACACCCCCTCGGGGTTCGGCCGGATCGCCGCCACCACCGCCAAGCAGGTCATCCTCCAGCGGCTGCGCGACGCCGAGGACGACGCCACGCTCGGGGAGTACGCCGGGCGCGAGGGCGACATCGTCACGGGCGTGGTCCAGCAGGGCCGCGACCCGAAGAACGTGCTCGTGGACATCGGCAAGCTGGAGGCCATCCTGCCGGTGCAGGAGCAGGTCCCCGGCGAGGCGTACAACCACGGCATGCGTCTGCGGTCGTACGTCGTCCGGGTGGCCAAGGGTGTGCGCGGTCCCTCCGTGACGCTCTCGCGCACGCACCCCAACCTGGTGAAGAAGCTCTTCGCCCTGGAGGTGCCGGAGATCGCGGACGGCTCGGTGGAGATCGCCGCCATCGCCCGCGAGGCCGGCCACCGCACCAAGATCGCGGTCCGGTCCACCCGTTCGGGCCTGAACGCCAAGGGCGCCTGCATCGGCCCGATGGGCGGCCGGGTGCGCAACGTGATGGGCGAGCTGAACGGCGAGAAGATCGACATCGTCGACTGGTCGGACGACCCGGCCGAGATGGTGGCGAACGCGCTGTCACCCGCCCGGGTGAACAAGGTCGAGGTCGTCGACCTCGCCTCGCGCTCCGCCCGGGTGACCGTGCCGGACTACCAGCTGTCGCTGGCGATCGGCAAGGAAGGGCAGAACGCCCGGCTCGCGGCCCGGCTCACCGGCTGGCGGATCGACATCCGGCCGGACACCGAGCAGCCCGCCGAGTAGGACCGACAGCAGATCCGGGCGGTTATTCGCCCGGATCGCTCATTTTCATGCGCGGAAACTGTTCGATCCTTGCCCCAAAGGGGTGAGGTCGGTACGGGGAGGTAGACTTAATCGTGTCTGGCCGGACGCATGCCCGAGCATGCCCTGAACGCACCTGTGTGGGGTGCCGGGAGCGGGCGGCCAAGAACGATCTACTGCGGATCGTGATGATCGAGGACGCCTGCGTCCCCGATCCTCGCGGTACGCTGCCCGGCCGGGGTGCATATGTACACCCGGCCCTGGTCTGTCTCGACCAGGCGGTACGTCGCCGGGCGTTCACGCGGGCACTGCGCGCCCCGGGAACGCTCGACACAAACGCGTTGCGCCGATACGTCGAGCAGACGACAGTTGCCGAGGAGGCAACACCGTAAGTGTGCCGCGCGGAACCCCGTGCGGACTGGTACCTCGCGAGTCGAAAGCAGGTCGAGATTGCGATGAGCACTCGATGAGTACGCGATGAGTACGCCCATGAACTAGCGACGGTCCGGCTTCACCCGGACCTCAAAGGAGCGAAGTGGCTAAGGTCCGGGTATACGAACTCGCCAAGGAGTTCGGTGTAGAGAGCAAGGCCGTCATGGCCAAGCTCCAGGAACTCGGTGAATTCGTCCGTTCGGCGTCTTCGACGATCGAAGCGCCTGTGGTACGTAAGCTGACCGACGCCTTCCAGGGCGGTGGCACCGGCAAGTCCGCCGGCAAGCCCGCCCCGCGCAAGGCGACCCCCAAGCCCGCCGCGCCCTCTCCGGTGCAGGCGGCTCGTCCGGCTGCTCCGAAGCCGGGCGCCCCCAAGCCGGCCGCGGCCCAGCCCGCCGCCCCGGTGACCCCCTCGGCC
>NZ_WWIR01000591.1 GCF_009863025.1 Streptomyces sp. SID4985
GCGGCACCCGCGATCAGCCCGGAGCCGTTGCCGCCACCGGTCTCGGCGAGGTCGCCGGAGCCGCCGTTCGCGGACGGGGAGGCGGACGGGGCGGACGGCGCGGCCGCGGCGTCCTTGACGTCCGTCGAGGGCGACGCGGAGGAACCGGCCGATCCGGACTCGGCCCCGGTGCTCGGGGCGGCCGACCCGGACGCGGGCGACTCGGACGCGGGCGCCGCGTCCGACGCGGGGGTGGTGGCCGAGGGGGAGGCGGTCTCGGTCTCGGTCCCGGTCTGCGCGGGCGTCGTCGGGGCTTCCGGGGTCGGCTGCGCCGCGATCGAGCACTCCTTCGTGCCGCCGTTCCAGGCCGCGATCAGCTTGTCCTTGATGACGGCGTGGTCCGGGCCCTTGGGCAGGTCGCCGTGGACCAGGCCGTCCTTGGCGTCCAGGTCGCCGTCGAACCTGACCGCGCCCCGGTACAGGTCGACCTGCGCGAAGCAGCCCGCGTCCGGCACGGCGATGTCGAGCGTGTCGGTCCCGCCCGCCTTGACGCTCACGGTGTCGAAGCCGACCAACGCCTGCTGCCCGGAGGTCGCCCAGGTGGCGCCGTGGGCGAGGTAGGAGGCCAGCGAGGCGGTGCAGGACGCGGCGTTCCCGGTGGCGCGGACCTTGATGTGGACCTTGCCGTCCTCGGTCGGCTTCAGGTTCTGGTCGTCCACCTTGACGGAGGCGAAGAAGCGGGTGCCGTCCAGCGAGAACTCGCACGCGTCGGTACGGGTCTCGGTTCCGGCGCCGGTGCCCGGGGTGAGGTGGCCGCCGGACTTCCAGCCGTCGCCGCCGGGCGCGGCGTGGGCCCAGGCCCCGGAGGCGGCGGCTACGGAGGCGGCGCACAGGGCGAGCGACGCGGCGCCCGTACCCAGCAGGCGGCGCGCGGTGACACGTCGGGCTATGGACATGGACATCCCATCGGATCGGGGAGGGCATGCGCGGGGCGCGGAGAGATCACAGGAGACAACCGTGGCCTCGACGGACCCATCGGTCCCGTGCGCCACAGTGTGGAGACATCGTGATCGTCCTTGAGAAAGCTGTCAACCTGCGCTAATGCGCCCGGCGTTCGGGTTCGCGGGCCCGCCCGGTTTCCGTTTCGGGGCGATGTGGACAGATTCCTGTCGGAGCCCCGCCGGCCCCCCGGCACCCGCCCGGCCACCGGCACCCGGCCCGATCCGCCGGACCCCCGGCACCCTGCCCGAACGGAGCCCGCATGGCACAGCCGTCCGCCGACCTCTCCTCCCGGAACCCCGACTGGTGGCGCCAGGCCGTCATCTACCAGGTCTACCCCCGCAGCTTCGCGGACGCCGACGGCGACGGGCTCGGTGACATCGCGGGAGTCACCCGCCACCTGGACCATCTGGCCGCGCTCGGCGTGGACGCCGTGTGGCTCAGCCCGTTCTACCCCTCCGAACTGGCCGACGGCGGCTACGACATCGCCGACCACCGGGACGTCGACCCGCGCCTGGGCACCCTGGACGACTTCGACGCCCTGACCGCCGAGGCCCACCGGCTCGGTCTCAAGGTGATCGTGGACATCGTCCCCAATCACACCTCGCACCAGCACCCCTGGTTCCAGGAGGCGCTGGCGGCGGGCCCCGGCTCCCCGGCCCGCGCGCGGTACGTCTTCCGCCCCGGCCGGGGTGCGAGCGGTGAACTCCCGCCCACGGACTGGCAGTCGGTCTTCGGGGGCAGCGCCTGGGAGCGGCTGCCGGACGGGGACTGGTATCTGCACCTCTTCGCCCGCGAACAGCCCGACCTCGACTGGCGCCACGACGACGTGCGCGCCGACTTCCTCGCCACGCTGCGCTTCTGGTCCGACCGGGGCGTGGACGGCTTCCGTGTCGACGTGGCCCACGGTCTGGCCAAGGACCTCTCCGAACCGCTGCGGGACGTGGGCGGGATCGGCGCCACCGGCGAGGACTCCCTGCCCCTGCTCGCACCCGGTACCCACCCCTACTGGGACCGCGACGAGGTGCACGCCATCTTCCGCGACTGGCGCCGCCTCCTCGACTCCTACGACCCGCCCCGCACGGCCGTCGCGGAAGCCTGGGTACCGGACGCGCGCCGCGCGCTGTACGCCCGCCCGGACGAACTCGGCCAGGCATTCAACTTCGAGTACCTGGAGGCTGGTTGGGGCGCGGCAGAGCTGCGCGCGGTCATCGCCCGCTCCCTCGCCACCGCCCGTTCGGCCGGGGCCTCGGCCACCTGGGTGCTCTCCAACCACGACGTGGTGCGCCACACCTCGCGCCTGTCGCTCCCGCCCGGCACCGACCTCGACGCCTGGCTGCTCTCCGGCGGCACCCAGCCCCCGCTCCACCCGGTCGCCGCGCTGCGCCGGGCCCGCGCCGCGACCCTGCTGATGCTGGCGCTGCCCGGCTCGGC
>NZ_WWIR01000592.1 GCF_009863025.1 Streptomyces sp. SID4985
GGGCCAGCGGGCCGGGTCCACGCCCTCGGTGGTCCGGGCGTGGCTGCCCCGGGCCCGCGGGATGCGGGCGCGCGTATCGGGGCGGTGGTCGGCTGTCGTCATGTGGGGATCTCCGGGTGACGGTGGTGGCTGCCGGGGCGGGGCCGTACCGGCAGGCCGCGCAGGAACAGGCGGATGCCGTGGAAGCGGATGGCGGCCGAGACCGCGAGGGTGGACCAGGGGTGGCGCAGGGCCAGGCGCAGCAGCGCGGCCGGGGTGGCGGCCCGCCGGGTGCCGTGGACCGTGGCGGTGAAGGGCGGGGCGCCGGGCCGGTCCAGGCGCAGGGACAGATGGAGGCGTTCGCCGGGCAGCGGCAGCCGCATCTCGTAGCGGCCGTCCACCGGGAAGAACGGCGAGACGTAGAACTCCTTGTCCGTGGCGGCGACTTGATCCGGGCCGGGATGCAACAGGTAGGCGTGGCGCCCGCCGTAGGTGTTGTGGACCTCGGCAACCACACAGCGCGGGGTGCCGTCGGGGCCGTGACACCAGTACAGGGTCAGCGGGTTGAAGACGTGGCCGAGGACGCGGGCATGGGTGAGCATCACGACCGGGCCGCCCGCCAGGTCGATGCCGTGCCCGGCGAGGAAGCCGTCGAGCGCGGTACGGATCGTCGGGGCGTCACCGGTGAAGTGGTCACGGGCCCAAAAGCGCGCCAACGACCTGGTGAGCAAGGGGAGTTGTGGCATCCGATCGAGGTCGACCAGCCACAGGTACGTGCGGTGGCGCAGGGCGTACCGGAAGGGCGCCCTGCGCACATGGTGGATCGTGCAGGGGTACAGCGCGGGCACGTCGGGCAGGGTCACCAGCGCACCCCCAGCGCGGCCGCCGCCTCCACTCCGCTGCGACAGCCGTCCTCGTGGAACCCCCAGCCGTGGTAGGCACCCGCGAACACCGTTACGCCGGTGGAGAGTTCGGGCAGTCGCCGCTGGGCGGCGACCGACTCCGGCGTGTACACCGGGTGTTCGTACGTCATCCGGGCCAGCACCCGGTCCGGGGCCACCCGGTCCCCGCCGTCGAGAGTGACGATGTGGGGCTCGGTCGTGTCCAGGCGCTGGAGGCGGTTCATGTCGTAGCTGACCCGCACCCGCTCCGCGCCCGCGTCGCAGGCGGGCATCAGGTAGTTCCAGGAGGCGCGGGCGGCCGGGGCACGGGGCAGCAGCGTGGCGTCGGTGTGCAGCAGGGTGGGATTGCGGGAGTAGCGGAAGGCGCCGAGGACCTCCTTCTCGCGCGGAGTGGCGTCACCGAGGAGCCGCAGCGCCTGGTCGGGGTGGACGGCGACGACCACGTGGTCGTACGCGGCCGTACCGCCGTCCTCGGTGATCACCTCGGCGCCGTCCGTGTGCCGCAGCACGGTGCGTACGGGAGTGGCGGCACGGACCTCGTGCAGCCGGGCCGCGATCCGGTCGACGTAGGTGCGGGAACCGCCGGTGACGGTCCGCCACACCGGGGAGCCGGTCACGGAGAGCATTCCGTGGTGGTCGAGGAACCTGAACAGATAGGCGGCCGGGTAGCGTTGGGCGGTCTGCGCGTCGCAGGACCAGACGGCCGAGACCAGCGGGGTCATGAAGTGGGCGCGGAAATAAGGGGAGAAGCCCGCTCGGTCGAGGAACTGACCCAGGGTGAGCGCGGGTTCGTCTCCGTCGTCGTGGGCGAGAAGGCCGCGGGCCGCCCGGTGGAAGGCCGGGATCTCCGCGAGCATCCGCAGATACCGGCCGCGCAGCGCGTGGGACGGCCGGGCGAACAGTCCGCGCGGGCCGCGCGCCCCGGCGTACTCCAGACCGCAGCCCTCGCAGTGCACGGACATGCTCATCTCCGACTCCTGCGTGGCGACGCCGAGTTCACGGAAGAGGCGGAGCAGATGCGGATAGGTGCGGCGGTTGTGCACGATGAAGCCGGAGTCCACCCGCAACGGAGGGCCACCGCCCGGCCGGGCGAGGTCGTGCGTGTGCGCGTGGCCGCCGAGACGGGCGTCGGCCTCGTAGAGGGTCACGCGGTGCGAGCGGGCCAGCACATGGGCGGCGGTGAGCCCGGCGACGCCGCTGCCGACGACGGCGGTGTGACGCATGGATCGGTCCTCTCGAAGGGCGACGGAAAGACGTGGAGGGCGCCGGAGACTCAGCCCGAAGATCCCGAAGATCCCGAAGATCCCGACGAGCCCGACGAGCCCGACGAGCCCGACGAGCCCGACGAGGAAGAGAAGGACGAGCGCGGCCCCGGCACGCCGCTCTCGCACCGGAGCCACCCCGAGGGCCGCCGTCGCCGGGGCGGCACGGCGGAAATGCCGCACCGCCGGACCGGAGCCGCACCCCGGTCCCGTACCGCGCCGTCCACGGCCGCCGGACGCGTCGGCGGACGGACGCCCGCCGCCGCACGTCCGGTCGCCGTCGGCACGGCACACCCCGCGACCGGCCCGCCCATCGGGTACGGACCTCGCGGCCCTCGCTCGTCCTTCTCCTCATCCCTCACACGGGGAATCCGGTCCCGACGGTCCGGCGGATTGGTCAATCACCCGATCAGGTGAAAGAAAGATCCCGGACCCATCCATCGGGCCACCGGCTACGGATATATGCCTTCCGACTACGGATAAATGCGCACGACTGTGTGCCACGACCATGTGCCACGGCCCGGAGGAACTCCTCGGCTTCCGGGGCGCGAGCCGCCCGCCTCCGGCTTACGATCCCCTCGTGGCAGACATCCCCGACAGCCTGATCGCGCTGGAGCGTTCCGCCGAGATCGAGCGGGCCCGGCTGGCCGGTCTCACCGGCGCCGAGTACGACGCGCAGCGGCAGCGCTGGCGCGCGGTCTACGACGCCGTACAGGACGCGATCACCACGTACGCGACGGCGACGGGCGAGGACCGCGACCGCCTGGAGGAGGCGGTCAAGACGGCGGTGCGGTGCAGCCAGGAGGATCCCGCCGTGGAGTAGCCGCGCGTGCGGCCGCCCGCCTCCCGGGCCACGCTGGGGACATGGCCGCCCCACCCCCCGTAGTCGTGTACCCGCCCGCCGAGGACGGGGGACGCCGGGTGCGCGTCGGCGACCGGTTCGTGGGGATGGCGTACACGCTGCTGGACGTGGCCGAGTTCCTGCGCCGGGCGGGGATGGAGGACGTGGAGGCGTCGGACGTCGAGGCCGGTGCCTGGGTCGAGTGGCGGGGCGGCGGCCCGGAGGCGTGGCAGCGGGACTGAGGCGTGGGAGTGGGACGAGGGCGTGGGGGGGCGGGACTGAGCCCGTACGACCCGTGCCCCGTACCGGAACCCGCGTCCCCTGCTCGCTTCCCCCGCCCGAACTCCCCCTCCCCGCCGCGCACATGCTCCGGTGGCCGGGGTACCCGGGCGGTGGGAGCATGAGGCGGAAGCGCCCGGGAGGCCGCTCGTCATGTCCGCCCGCCCGATGTCCGCCCGCCGCGACGAGGAGCGACTGTCATGCCAAAGCTGGTCGAGGACGCCATCAACGAGATCGGGAACCTGCAGGTTCTCGACGGCCCGGCGAGCAAGGCCGCCGGCCTGGTGGGGCGCGTGACGCGCAGCGCCCCGGTCAAGGACGCGCTGTCCGGCACATGGTTCGGCCACGCGCTGCACCCCATGCTCACCGACCTGCCCATCGGCGCGTGGAGCATGGCCTCCGTGCTGGACCTGACGGCCGGACAGTCCGGTGCCACCGCCGCGCGGCGCCTCATCGGCTTCGGGCTGCTCGCGACGGTGCCCGCCGCGGCGACCGGCGCGTCCGACTGGGCCGACACCTACGGCCCGCAGCAACGGGTCGGTCTGGTGCACGCGGTGGGCAACTCCGCCGCGACCGTGGTGCAGGCCAGTTCCTGGCTGGTGCGCCACGCGGGCCACCACCGCGCGGGTGCCGCCCTGAGCCTGCTGGGCCTGGGCATCGCGGCCGGTGCCGCCTACCTCGGCGGCCATCTGTCGTTCGTCGACGGCGTCGGCGTCAGCCACACCGCGTTCCAGGAGCCCGCCTCGAAGTGGACCGAGGTCGCGCCGCTGGCCGACCTGAGCGAGAACAAGCTCGTGCGGTGCGACGCGGACGGCGTGCCGGTCGTCGTCGTACGGCACAACGGCAAGGTGTACGCGCTCTCGGACACCTGCACCCACGCGGGCGGCCCCCTCCACGAGGGCAAGGTCACCGACGACGGGTGTGTGCAGTGTCCGTGGCACGGCAGCGAGTTCCGCCTGGACGACGGCGCGGCGGTCCGGGGTCCGGCCTCGGTGCACGAGCCGGACTGGGAGGTCAAGGTCGTCAGCGGCCGCGTCCACGTGCGGCCCGTACAGGTCTGACGGCCCGGCTTGCCCGGCAAACGCAAGGCCGAGGCACGGCGCGAGGGCGGTGAACGGAACCGCGTCTGCACGGTGGGGCACTCCACGCGTGACTTCGACGACGTGGTGACGATGCTGCGCGAGAACGGCATCACCCATCTGGTGGATGTGCGCTCCTTCCCGTCCTCGCGCAAGTTCCCGCAGTGGAACCAGGACGCCATCGTCGAGGCCCTGCCGGACGACATCGAGTACCGCTGGATCCCCAAGCTGGGCGGTCGGCGGTACACGCCCAAGGACGTGCCGACCCCCAACGGGGCCTGGCGGGTCAAGGCGTTCCGCGACTACGCCGACCACATGGCCACCGACGAGTTCCACGAGGGCCTCGCCGAGCTGCTGGAGCTGGCCGAGCACGGCAAGCCCGCCATCATGTGCAGCGAGGCGGTGCCCTGGCGCTGCCACCGGAGGCTGATCACGGACGCGCTGCTCGTCGCGGGCGCCGACGTCGACCACATCATGTCGGCCACGTCGACGAAACCGGCCGCCCTGGACCGCCACGCGCACGTCGAGGACGGCCGCATCACGTATCCGCCGGACGAGGCGGCCGAGGAAGCCGCCGACGGTCCGGCCGAGCCGCCCGCCTGACCCCCGCAACCGCCCCGGCTCGGATCCGCCCCCCTACCCGTACGACACGCCCATGACCCGTACGACACACCCGTTCACCACTCTGGCCCGCTCAAGGGCCCCGCGGCCGGGCGTCCCGTGCCACCGGGGCGGATGATCGGAGCAGGAGACGGAGTCGGTCCGCGTGCGGTGTGCAGGGGAGTCGAGAGCGTGAGCCAGTGGCGGCGCGGCCTCCACCGCGTCTGGGAGTGGGTCGAGCTGCCCGCCCTGCTCCGGCGTGGCCGCGAGCTGGAGCTGATGCACCGCGCGATGGGCTTCGCCACGCTCTCCCTGGTCACGCTCGCCCCGCTGCTCATCGTGGTCGCGGCGGCCGATCCGCTGGTGCGGGGCGGTTTCGCCTCGTGGCTGTCGGACGGCATGGGGCTCTCCGGCACGTCGGCGCAGGTGCTGACGGACGTGTTCAGCCCCCCGCGTGAGGTCATCGGCACCACCAGCGCGTGGAGCATCCTCATGCTCGCGCTGTTCGGCGTGTCCTTCGGCGGCAGCGTCCAGAACGCCTTCGAGCGCGTGTGGGGGCTCCCGGCCGGTCCCTGGCACCGGGTCTGGCGGCAGGCGACCTGGCTGGCGGTGCTGATGGCGTATCTGTACCAGGAGGTGCAGACGAAGTCGTCGCTGCACGGCTCCCCCCGGATCGCGCTCACCACGCTCACCACGGTGCTGTTCTTCTGGTGGGGCCCGTGGTTCCTGCTCGGCGGCCAGGTCCGCTGGTACCTCCTGCTGCCGGGCGCGCTCGCCACCGTGGTCGGACTCGCGGGCCTGCGGGCCTTCTCCACGCTGGTCTTCACCCCACTGATCGTCACCAACGCGCTGAGCTACGGCGCGGTCGGCACCGTGCTCGTGGTGTCGTCCTGGCTGATCGGGGTCGGGTTCGTCGTGTACGGCGGCGCGCTGTTCGGGCGCTGGTTCTGCGAGCACCACTGGCTGACGCTGCACGACGAGGACGAGCCCACCACGGACCAGGTCGACGCGGACCAGGAGGAGACGGGCCGGGCCGACACGGGCCAGGAGGACCCCGGCGAAGAGCCCCCCGGCGACGGCAAGAACTGACCGCTCCCCCTCCTGCGGTGCGCGCGCCCCCGCGCCGGAGGCAGCATGGAGGTACGGCGCTCGTACCGGCGGTGGAGGTGGCGGGATGGCAGTGGACTCCTTCCTGGCGGACGACGGGCACCGCTCCGAGCAGCCGCGGCCGACGGCCGGACTGCTGGACATGCTGAGCGTGGCCGCGGTGGCGCTGGAGCCCTCGGGGCGGATCGTCTTCTGGTCCCCGCAGGCCGAGGACCTGTTCGGCTACAGCGCGGAGGAGGCGCTCGGCCAGTACGCCGCGCGGCTGCTCATCGACCCGTCCCAGCTGAAGGCCGCCGTGAACCTGTTCACCGAGGTGCTGCGGACGGGCCGGGGCTGGGCGGGCACCTTCCCGGTGCGGCACAAGGACGGCTCCAGCCGGCTGACCGAGTTCCGCACCATGCGGCTGCTGAACGACGTGGGCGAGGTCTACGCCCTGGGCATCGCCGCCGACCACACGGTGCTCCAGCGCGTGGAGACCGATCTGGCGCTGTGCGAACGGCTGGTGAACCAGTCCCCCATCGGGCTCGCCCTGCTCGACCCGGATCTGCGCTACCTCCTGGTCAATCCGGCGCTGGAGCGGATCGACGGGATGCCGGCCTCGGAACACATCGGGCGGCGGCTGCGGGACACGATGCCGTTCCCGGACGTGGCCACGGTGGAGTCCGCGCTGCGCCAGGTGCTCGCGAGCGGGCTGCCGCTGCTCGACCAGTACCACGTGGGGCGGCTGCCGGGCGATCCCGAGCACGAGCACGCCTGGTCGCTGTCGTTCTACCGCCTGGAGGACCCGCGTGGGCGGGTGCTGGGCGCGGCCGCCTCGGTGGTGGACGTGACCGAGCGGCACCGGGCGGCCGGGGAGGCGGACCGGGCGCGCAGGCGGCTGGCGCTGATCGCGGACGCCTCGGCCCGGATCGGCACCACGCTGGAGGTGCAGCAGACCGCCGACGAGCTGGCCGAGGTGGCGGCCCCCGAGCTGGCGGACGTGGTGGCGGTGGACGTGCTGGACTCGGCGCTGGCCTGCCGTCGTACGAGCCGTCCCGACGAGGGGCCCGAGCTGTTCCGGGCGCTCGCGCTGAAGGCGGACCATTCCACGGAGGCGCTGGGGGCCGCCGACCCGCCCGGGGACCTCGCGGCGTACGAGGGCGACCGGCTGGTGACGCTGTGCGTGCACACCGGGCGTCCGGTGCTGGTGGCCCGGGTCGGCCCCGAGGACCTGCCGCGCATCGCGCGGGACGCGGCGGCCGGGGAGCTGCTGGCGCAGGCCGGGGTGCACTCGTATCTGGCCGTGCCGCTGATCGCGCACGGCGAGGTGCTGGGCGCGCTGGACCTGAAGCGGACCCGTAATCCGCTGCCGTTCGATGAGGACGACGTGGTGCTGGCGGCGGAGATCGCGGGGCGGGCGGCGGTGGCGATCGACAACGCGCGCTGGTTCCAGAGCGTGCGTAACACCGCGCTCACCCTCCAGCGCAGCCTGCTGCCCGACCACTCCCCCCGGCACACGGGCCTGGAGCTGGCCTCCCGCTACCAGCCCGCGCAGTCCACGAGCGAGGTCGGCGGCGACTGGTACGACGTGATCCCGCTGGAGGACGGCAAGACGGCGCTGGTGGTGGGCGACGTGATGGGCAACGGCATCGACGCGGCCGCCACCATGGGCCGACTGCGCACCGCGACCTGCGCCTACGCGGACCTGGATCTGCCGCCGGAGTCGATCCTGCGCCACCTGGACAAGATCACCTGCGATCTGGAGCACTACATCGTCACCTGCCTCTACGCGGTGTACGACCCTGCCACCGGGCGGTGCACCATCGCCAACGCCGGTCATCTGCCGCCCGCCCTGGCCCGGCCCGGCGAACCGGCCCGGTTCGTGGACCTGCCGACCGCCGCGCCTCTCGGGGTCGGCGGGGTGCCCTTCGAGGCGACCACGGTCGAACTGGCACCCGGCGATCTGCTGGTGCTGTACACCGACGGGCTGGTCGAGACCCGGCAGCACGCCATCGACGACCGGCTCCGGACGCTGCTGACCTTCCTCGACGAGCCCGCCCGTCCCCTGGAGGAGACCTGCGACCTGCTGCTGTACGGGCTGCGGCACCCGGACGACCACGACGACGTGGCGCTGCTGGTGGCCCGGGCGCTGGAGCCGGAGTAGCGGACCGGGGGTGCGCACCATGGCGGGGCCGGGGGCCACTCGCCGCAGCGGGCCGGGGCCACTCACCGCCCGCTCCGGTCCGCGTGGTGGGGCGGCCCGGGTGGTGCGACGCTGGGGTGGAACAGGTGTCCGAGGAGGGAATCCAGGAGGGCCGATGGGACGCGACGTCCCGGCGCTCGTCTTCACCCGCGAGGACCGCCGCCGGTACCGGACCAAGATGCAGGAGTGTCTGGACGCCTTCGCGCAGATGCTCCGCGAGTCGCGCTTCGAGTCCGAGCGACCGCGGGTCGGTCTGGAGATCGAGCTGAACCTGGTGGACTCCGGCGCGGAACCGGCGATGCGCAACATCGACGTGCTGGAGGCGATCGCGGACCCCGCCTGGTCGACCGAGCTGGGCCGGTTCAACCTGGAGATCAACGTGCCGCCGCGCGGACTGACCTCGGGCGGTCCGGACGCCTGGGAGGCGGAGATCCGCGGCGCGCTCAACCACGCCGAGGAGCGGGCCCGGTCGGTGGGCGCGCGGCTGGTGATGATCGGCATCCTGCCCACGCTGCGGCAGGAGGACGTCGGGGAGAAGTCGCTCTCGGAGAACCCGCGCTACCGGCTGCTCAACGACATGGTGTTCGCGGCCCGGGGCGAGGACCTGCGCCTGGAGGTGGACGGGGTGGACCGCCTTCGCGCCTGGGCGGACACGATCACCCCGGAGGCGGCGTGCACCAGCACCCAGTTCCATCTCCAGGTCTCGCCCGAGGAGTTCGCGCCGTACTGGAACGCGGCGCAGGCGATCGCCGGGGTGCAGGTGGGGCTGGCGGCCAACTCCCCCTTCCTGTTCGGCCGGGAGCTGTGGCACGAGACCCGTGTCCCGCTGTTCGAGCAGGCCACCGACACCCGCCCTGAGGAGATCAAGGTCCAGGGGGTGCGGCCCCGGGTGTGGTTCGGGGAGCGGTGGATCAACAGCGTCTTCGACCTGTTCGAGGAGAACCTGCGCTACTTCCCGGCCCTGCTCCCGCTCTGCGACGAGCAGGACCCCGGCGAGACGCTGGACCGGGGCGACATCCCCGAACTGGGCGAGCTGACCCTGCACAACGGCACGATCTACCGCTGGAACCGCCCGGTCTACGCGGTCGCCCACGACAAGCCGCACGTCCGCATCGAGAACCGGGTGCTGCCCGCGGGCCCGACGGTCGCGGACACCCTCGCCAACGGCGCGTTCTACTACGGCCTGACCCGCGCCCTGGTGGAGGAGGACCGGCCGGTGTGGTCACGGATGTCCTTCGCGGCGGCCGAGGAGAACCTGCACACGGCGGCCCGCAACGGCATCGACGCGCTGCTGTACTGGCCGGGCATGGGCGAGGTCCCCGTACCCGAACTGGTCCTACGACGGCTGCTGCCGCTGGCGCACCGGGGCCTTGAGCTGTCCGGCATGGACGCGGCATGGCGGGAGCCGCTGCTCGGGATCATCGAGCAGCGCTGTGTCACGGCGCGCAACGGGGCGGTGTGGCAGAAGGAGGTGTTCCACCGCTTCGACGCCACCTCCGAGGCGGGCCGTCACGAGGCGCTGCGGCGGATGACCGAGACATACATCGATTACATGCATCTCAACGCCCCGGTGCACACCTGGCCGGTGGACTGACACCGCCGCCCGCCTGCGCGAACGCAACCGACCCGGCCTACTGTGCTGTCATGCGTGTCGACTACTCCCCCGAGTCCATGGACCGGCGCTCGTTCTACCACCTGCTCACCGCCGTGGTCGTCCCCCGGCCCATCGCCTGGGTCTCGACCCTCTCGGCGGACGGCAGGACGGCGAACCTCGCTCCGCACTCCTTCTTCACGGTCGCCTCCACCGATCCGCCGATCGTGCAGTTCACCTCCGTCGGGCGGAAGGACTCGCTGCACAACGTTGAGGCCACCGGGGAGTTCGTCGTCAACCTCGCCTCGGAGCCGCTGCTCGCCGAGATCAACGCGACCGCGACCGACTTCCCGCGCGACGAGGGCGAGTTCGACGCCGTGGGCATCACGCGCGAGCCCTCGCTGAAGGTGCGCCCGCCGCGCGTGGCCGACTCGCCGGTGGCGATCGAGTGCGTGCTGCACGCGACACTGGGTCTGGGCGACTCGACGGTGGTGTTCGGCCGGGTCGTGCACGTGGTTGTCGACGAGGACACGCTGACGGACGGCCGCCCCGACATCGGCCTGCTGCGCCCCCTGGCCAGGCTGGGCGGGAACGAGTGGAGCACGATCGGCGACGTGCGCGAGCTGGCGCGCGAGCGGTACAAGGAGCGGGACTAGTACGTCAGCGGTTCCTGCCCCCGGCTGCTCGGGAGCGGCGCTTGCCGTGACCGAGCGGCTCGCGCCCCGACCGATCCGTGTCCGCCCCATTGACACCCCCCACACCGCCTCCCTACTGTCACGCCAGCATTTCGAACGCATGACGAAATTTCGAACACCGAGGGGTGGGCGGGCGTGCGTATCACCGGAATCAGCACCCATGTGGTCGGCACACCATGGCGGAATCTGACCTATGTGCAGGTCCACACGGACGAGGGGCTCACCGGCGTCGGGGAGACCCGGATGCTCGGCCACACCGACGCCCTGATCGGCTATCTGCGGGAGGCCGAGGCCAACCACATCGCGGGCTCGGACCCGTTCGCCGTGGAGGACCTGGTCCGCCGGATGAAGTACGGCGACTTCGGCCGGGCCGGGGAGATCGTGATGTCCGGGATCGCGGTGGTCGAGATGGCCTGCTGGGACATCAAGGGCAAGGCGCTAGGCGTACCGGTGTGGCAGTTGCTCGGCGGCAAGGTCACCGACCGGGTCAAGGCGTACGCCAACGGCTGGTACACCACCGAGCGCACCCCGGAGGCGTATCACGCGGCGGCCCGCGCCGTCATGGCGCGGGGCTACCGGGCGCTGAAGATCGACCCGTTCGGCACCGGCCACTTCGAGCTGGACCACGAGCGCACCCGGTACGCCGTCTCCCTGATCGAGGCCGTACGGGACGCGATCGGGCCGGACACCGAGCTGATGCTGGAGATGCACGGCCGCTTCTCCCCCGCCACCGCGATCCGCCTCGCCCGCGAACTGGCGCCCTTCGACCCCGCCTGGCTGGAGGAGCCGGTGCCGCCGGAGAACCTGAAGGCGCTGGAGAAGGTGGCCGCCAAGGTGGACGTCCCGGTCGCCACCGGGGAACGGATGCACGACCGGATCGAGTTCCGGGAGCTGTTCGAGAGCCAGGCGGCGGACATCCTCCAGCCGGACGTCGGCCACATCGGCGGCATCTGGGAGACCCGCAAACTGGCCGCGACCGCCGAGACCCACTACATGCTGCTCGCCCCGCACAACGTGGGCGGCTCGGTCCTCACCGCCGCCTCGCTCCAAGTCGGCTTCAGCACACCGAACTTCAAGATCCTGGAGCACTTCAACGACTTCGCGGACGCGGAGATCAAGACGGTGGTCAAGGGTGCCCCCGAGGTGGTCGACGGCTACTTCCACCTCTCCGACGCCCCCGGCCTCGGCGTCGAGCTGGACACCGACGCGGCGGCCGAATTCCCGCAGCAGCAAGCCCGGTTCGACCTGTGGGCCGAGGGCTGGGAGCAGCGTCGGCCGAAGGGGACGCGGTGAACGTCCAGGTGGTGGTCGAGGCGCCGGGCACCTGCCGACTGGAGCCGCACACACCCCGCGACCCCGGCCCCGGCGAGGCGCTGGTCGCCGTGCACGCGGTCGGCGTCTGCGGCAGCGACCGCGAGCTGTACCGGGGCAACCGGCCCGCGCCGTACGTGCGTTATCCCGTGGTGCCAGGCCACGAGTGGTCCGGCACGGTCCGCGCGGTGGGCGCCGGGGTGCCGGAGCAACTGGTCGGTCGCAAGGTGGTCGGCGAGGGCTTCCGCAACTGCCAGGTGTGCGCCCGCTGTCACGCGGGCGAGACCACGCTCTGCGAGGCGGGCTACGAGGAGACCGGCTTCACCCACCCCGGCGCGATGGCCCCCACCCTCACCCTGCCCGCCCGGCTGCTGCACCCCCTGCCCGACGACGCCGACCTCACCGCGGCCGCCCTCCTTGAGCCCGCCGCCTGCGTCGCGGCCGCCGCCCTGCTGGCCGACGCCCGGCCCGGCGAGCGGGTCGCGGTGGTCGGCACGGGGACGCTCGGGATGCTCGCGGTGCGGTTCCTCGCGGCGGTCTCCCCCAGGGAACTTCTGGCGGTGGGGCTCGACCTCGAACGCGAGCCGCTGGCAAAGGAGTTCGGCGCCACGGACTTCGCGGTGAGCGGTCCGGACCTTCCCGGCGGCTACGACGTGGTGATCGAGGCCGCGGGCTCCGCCGAAGCAGCGTTCACCGCCTCCACCCTGCTCCGGCGCGGCGGCCGCCTGGTCCTCACCGGCATCCCGGCACCGGGCGCCGTGGGTCTGGACCCGGCCGACCTCGTCGTACGACGCCTTGAGGTGCGGACGGTCTTCGGGGCGCCCCCGGCCGCGTGGGCGCACGCGGTACGGCTGTTCGGCGCCGGTCTCCTTGACCCGCTGCCTCTGGTGACGCACCAACTGCCGCTGACCGAGTTCGCGCGGGCGGTGGAAGCAAGGGGCCCCGGGAAGGTGCTCCTGCTGCCCTGACCTGCGCATAAGCCCCTGCAGCCAAGGCCCCTCAGGAGGCTCACCCGCCCGAAGATCCGAACCCTGTCCGGCATACCGAACACGAAAGGCAGCCCGTGACCGACCTTTCCGCTCCGGCAGTCCGCAGGCCCGGTGAGCAGGCTCTCGCCGCTCTGGGGCTGGCCGCGCCCGCCCCCGACCCCGCCGACGCCTCCCCGCACCGCTTCCCGGGCGGCGGGAGCTGGCGTACCGAGATCCCGTCGTGCGAGGGGCCCGAGGCGCTGGCCGTCGTCCTGGCCGAGGCGGCGCGGCTGGACGTGCCGGTGCACCGGATCAGCCAGGGCAGCGGCGTCTGGATGCTCACGGACGCCGAGATCACCGAGATGGCCGACGCGACCCGCGAACGCGGCATCGAGCTCTGTCTGTTCACCGGACCGCGCGGCACCTGGGACACCGGAAGCGCGGTGCGCTCCGACTCGCGCGGCGGCGGCCCGCGCGCCCGGGGCCACGACGCGGTGGCCGGCTGCGTCGAGGATGCGGTGCGCGCGACCGAACTGGGCGTGCGCTGCCTGCTGGTGGCCGATGAGGGCGTGCTGTGGGCCCTGCACCGGGCGCGGGAGTCGGGGGTGCTCCCGGCGGACACGACACTGAAGGTCTCCGCGCTGATCGGCCCGGTCAACCCGGTCTCCTACGCGGTGTTCGAGCGGCTGGGAGCCGACTCGATCAACGTGCCCGGCGATCTCACCCTCGCCCATCTCACCGAGATCCGCCGGGTGTCCGGCGCTCCCATGGACATGTACATCGAGGCGCCGGACGACCTGGGCGGCCAGGTGCGGATGTACGAGGTGGCCGAGCTGATCCGGCGCGGCGCCCCGCTGTATCTGAAGTTCGGCCTGTCCAAGGCGCCCGGCATCTACCCCTGGGGCGCCCACCTCCGGAGCGTCGCCCTGGACACCGCACGGGAGCGGGTGCGGCGCGGCCGACTGGTCCTCGACCTGCTCGCCCGGCACGGCGCCGACCACGGCATGGCCCCGCTCGGCACCCGACTCCCCGGCCCCCTGCACCGCTTCCCCACGACCGCGTGAATCCGTAGCACCCGCACCATCACCGCATGCCCCCGAAGGACACACCCCGCTCAACGCCGAGACACCCAACGCCGAGACGAACAAGGACGGTTCCCCATGCGCGACCGGTACACCGCACGCCCCCGCAGAGTCGCCCTCGCCGCGACCGCCGTACTCGCCCTCACCCTGACCGCCTGCGGGCAGAGCGGCGAGGGCGGCAGCGAGGAGAAGGGCGGCGACGCCAAGGGCGGCACCATCGGCGTCGCCATGCCGACCAAGTCCTCCGAACGCTGGATCGCGGACGGCGACAACGTCGTCAAGGACCTGCACGCCAAGGGCTACAAGACCAAGCTGGTGTACGGCGAGGACGACCCGGACACCCAGGTCGCCCAGATCGAGAACCTGATCACGCAGGGCGTCAAGGGTCTGATCATCGCGGCGATCGACAACAAGTCCCTGAACAACGTGCTCCAGGAGGCCGCCGACGCCCACATCCCGGTCATCGCCTACGACCGGCTGATCCTCGGTACCAAGAACGTGGACTACTACGCCTCCTTCGACAACGAGAAGGTCGGAGAGCTGCAAGGCACGTACATCACGCACAAGTTGGGGCTGGACAGCGGCAAGAAGGGTCCGTTCTCCATCGAGTTGTTCGCCGGGTCCAACGACGACAACAACACCAAGTACTTCTTCGGCGGCGCGATGAAGGTGCTCCAGCCGTACATCGACAAGAAGCAGCTCGTGGTGAGGTCCGGGCAGACCGCGCTCAACCAGGTCACCACGCTGCGCTGGGACGGCACCACCGCCCAGCACCGCATGGAGGACGTACTGACCTCGGCGTACCGTTCCGGCCGGGTGGACGCGGTGCTCTCCCCGTACGACGGCATCTCCATCGGCATCCTGTCCGCGCTGAAGTCGGACGGCTACGGCGCGAAGAGCAAGCCGCTGCCGGTCGTCACCGGACAGGACGCGGAGCTGGCGTCGGTGAAGTCGATCATCGCCGGGGAGCAGACGCAGACGGTCTACAAGGACACCCGCAAGCTCGCCGAGGTCGCCGCGAACATGGTGGACGCCACCCTCAAGGGCAAGAAGCCCGAGGTCAACGACACCAAGACCTATGACAACGGTGCCAAGGTCGTGCCCGCCTATCTGCTCCAGCCGGTCAGCGTCGACAAGGGAAACTACCGCGAAGTGCTGGTCGACGGCGGCTACTACACCGAGTCCCAGCTCAAGTGACGGCCGACTCCCACGACTTGGAAGGCGCGGCCATGGCGGAACCCGTCCTCGAAATGCGCTCGATCGTCAAGACCTTCCCCGGCGTCACCGCCCTGTCCGACGTCACCCTGACCGTCCGCCCCGGCGAGGTGCACGCCATCTGCGGGGAGAACGGCGCCGGGAAGTCGACCCTGATGAAGGTGCTCTCCGGGGTTCATCCGTACGGCAGTTACGAAGGTGAGGTGCGCTTCGAGGGTGAGGAATGCCGGTTCCGGGACATCCGGGCCAGCGAGCGGCAGGGCATCGTCATCATCCACCAGGAGCTGGCGCTGGTGCCCTATCTCTCCCTCGCGGAGAACCTGTTCCTCGGCAACGAGCACGCCCGGCGCGGTCTGATCGACTGGACGGAAACCCTGCGGCACGCCACGAAGTTGCTGCGCCGGGTCGGGCTGGACGAGCATCCGGAGACCCGGGTCGCGGACATCGGCGTCGGCAAGCAGCAGTTGGTGGAGATCGCGAAGGCGCTGGCGAAGTCGGTGCGGCTACTGATCCTGGACGAGCCGACGGCTGCCCTGAACGACGAGGACAGCGGCAAACTCCTCGATCTCATCCTGGAGTTGAAGGCCCAGGGCATCACCTGCATCGTGATCTCGCACAAGCTGAACGAGATCCGCCGGGTCGCCGACTCGGTGACCGTGCTGCGCGACGGCCGCTCGGTGGAGACCCTGGACGTACGGGCGCCGGGGACCACCGAGGAGCGGATCATCGCGGGCATGGTCGGCCGCGACCTCGACCACCGCTTCCCCGAACGCCCGTCGCACCAGACAGAGTTGGGTGCCGCTCCGGCCCTGGAGGTGCGCGGCTGGACCGTACGGCACCCGATCGACCGGCAGCGCAAGGTGGTCGACGACGTGTCCATCGAGGTGCGCCGGGGCGAGATCGTCGGCATCGCGGGGCTGATGGGCGCGGGCCGCACCGAGCTGGCGATGAGCGTGTTCGGCCGCTCCTACGGCAGGTACGCGGGCGGCACGGTGCTGAAGGACGGCCGGGAGATCCGTACCCGGACCGTGGCGGAGGCGGTGGGGCACGGGATCGCGTATGTCACCGAGGACCGCAAGCACTACGGGCTCAACCTGATCGACACCGTGCACCGCAATGTCTCGCTGACCGCGCTCGGCAAGGTGGCCCGGCGCGGGATCGTGGACGAGCACGCCGAGCGGCGGGCGGCGGAGGGGTTCCGTACCGCCATGAACATCAAGGCGCCGACCGTGCTGGAGCCGGTCGGCCGGCTGTCGGGCGGCAACCAGCAGAAGGTCGTCCTCAGCAAGTGGATCTTCGCGGACCCGGACGTGCTGATCCTGGACGAGCCGACGCGGGGCATCGACGTGGGCGCCAAGTACGAGATCTACACGGTGATCGGGCGGCTCGCGGCGGAGGGCCGGGCGGTCGTCTTCATCTCCTCCGAGCTGCCCGAACTGCTCGGCATGTGCGACCGGATCTACACCATGGCCGCAGGGCGGCTGACCGGCGAGGTGCCCCGGGCGGAAGCCACCCAGGAAGCGCTGATGCGCCTGATGACCAGAGACGACGCCTGATGACCGAAGACGAAGACGCATGATGACCAGAGACGAAGAGGTGACGCCATGAGCGCGGACGTGACGGCCCCGGCCCCACCGGAGCGCGACGGGCCGCCCGCCGGGCCGGGCGTGCTCCGGCTGATGCTGGACGGTCTGCGCCGCAACATGCGCCAGTACGGGATGGTGATCGCGCTCGGCCTGATCGTGGCGCTGTTCGCGGTGTGGACCGACGGCGACCTGCTGCTGCCGCGCAACGTGTCCAACCTGGTGCTCCAGAACAGCTACATCCTGGTGCTGGCGATCGGGATGATGCTGGTGATCATCTCGGGGCACATCGATCTGTCGGTGGGCTCGCTGACCGCGTTCGTCGGGGCGTTCCTGGCCGTGCTGAACGTTCGGAACGACGTGCCCTGGCCGCTCGCGATGGTGCTGTGCCTGCTGGTGGGCGCGGTGGCGGGGGCGGTGCAGGGCTATCTGATCGCCTATCTGGGCATCCCGTCGTTCATCGTGACGCTCGCCGGGATGCTGCTGTTCCGGGGGCTGACGGAGATCCTGCTCAAGGGGCAGACCCTGGGGCCGTTCCCGGACGGTCTCCAGAAGATCGGCAACGGCTTCCTGCCCGCGTTCGGCCCCGACACCGACTACCACAATCCGACCCTCTTGCTGGGCCTGCTGCTGATCGTGGCCGTGGTCTGGCAGGAGGTCCAAGGGCGGCGCAGACAGCGGGAGTTCGCGCTCCAGGTGCCGCCGCTCAGGCTCTTCGCGCTGAAGCTGACCGCGCTGGTCGCCGCGATCCTCGCCCTGACCCTGCTGCTCGCCAGCTACAAGGGCGCCCCGATCATCCTGATCGCCCTCGGCGCCCTGGTCGTCGGCTACGGCTACCTCATGCGCAACGCGGTCTTCGGCCGCCATGTGTACGCGATCGGCGGCAACCTGCCCGCGGCCAAGCTGTCCGGGGTGAAGGACAAGAAGGTCACCTTCCTGGTCTTCCTGAACATGGGCGTCCTCGCGGCGCTCGCCGGTCTGGTGGTCGCCGCCCGGCTGAACGCGGCCTCGCCGAAAGCGGGCGTCAACTTCGAACTGGAGGCCATCGCCTCGTCGTTCATCGGCGGCGCCTCCATGAGCGGCGGGGTCGGCACCGTCCTCGGCGCGATCATCGGCGGGCTCGTCCTCGGCGTGCTGAACAACGGGATGAACCTGCTGAGTGTCGGCACCGACTGGCAACAGGTCATCAAGGGCCTCGCGTTGCTGCTGGCGGTCGGCTTCGACGTGTGGAACAAGCGCAGGTCGGGGGCGTGAACCGAGGTACGCGGTAAGCGACTTCACCCCTTGAACGGCGGCTGCGGCAACCCCTCTCCCACGCCCGGCACCACCAGCACCGACCCCGACAGGGGCGTGGGCTCGGTGAGGCCGACGCGGGCGGTGGTGACGTACAGGTCGGTCAGGCCGGGGCCGCCGAAGGCGCAGGCCGTGGTGCGCGGGGCCGGGAGCCGGATCTCCCGGTCCAGCGCGCCGGAGGGCGTGTAGCGGCGGACCGCGCCCCCGTCCCACAGCGCCACCCAGACGCAGCCGGACGCGTCGACGGTCAGCCCGTCCGGGTAACCCGCGCCGTCCTCGATGACGGCCAGGGTGCGCCGGTCGCGGACGGCGTCGCCGTCGTAGTCGAAGACGTCGACACGCCGGGTCGGGCTGTCGATGTAGTACATCAGCGTGCCGTCCGGGCTCCAGCCGATGCCGTTGCTCACGGTGACGCCGGTGAGGATCGGCTCTGCAATGCCGTCGCCGGTCAGACGGGTCAGGGTGCCGCCGCCGGGGGCCTCGTCGTAGCGCATGGTGCCTGCCCAGAGCGAGCCGTCGGGGGCGACGGCCGCGTCGTTGGCGCGGCGGCCCGGCACCGGGTCGCGGTGGAGCCAGCGGAAGGCGCCGTCGGGGTCGAGCAGACCGACGCCGTCGCGGAGGTTGAGCACCAGGCCGCCGTGGACGCGGGGCTTGGCGGCGCCGACGTGCTGTCCGGTGGCGTGGACCGTGCGGTGGCCGGTGGCGGGGTCATAGGTGTGCACGCGGCTCGCCAGGACGTCCACCCACAGCAGGCGGGCGCCGGCCGGATCCCAGGTCGGGCCCTCGCCCAGCTCCGCCTGCGCCTCGACCGCGACCTCGTAGCTACTCACGCGGCCTCCCGGTGACCGAGCCGCTCGGAGAGTTCGGCGGCGCCCTTGACGGCGAGCGCTTCGAGTTCCGTACGGCGTTCCTCGCTCCAGCGGATCGTCGGCACCGAGATCGACAGCGCGGCGATCACGCGTCCGGTGCGGTCGCGGACCGGGGCGGCCACGCAGCTCACGTCCGGGTTGGACTCCCGGCGCTCCACCGCGACGCCCCGGCGCCGGATCTCCGCGAGGGCGTCCCGCAGTCGGCCCGGGTCGGTGAGGCTGTCCGGGGTCATCGCGGTCAGCTCGGCGCCGTCGGGGACGCGGGCGGCCAGTTCCCGCTCGGGCAGCGAGGCCAGCAGCATCTTGCCGACCGCCGTGCAGTGCGCGGGCAGCCTGCGCCCGGCCGCCGAGACCATGCGGACCGCGTGCGTGGAGTCGACCTTGGCGATGTAGATGACGTCGGTGTCCTCCAACAGCGCCACATGGACCGTCTCGTCACAGGTCTCGGCGACGCCGCGGGCCACCTCCCGGCCCTCGGCGGCGAGGTCGAGCTGCTCGGCGTACCGGCTGCCGAGTTGGTACGGGCGTACCCCGAGCCGGTACCGGCCGGGCTGCCCGGGCACCGGCACCAGGTAGGAGCGGGCAGCGAGGGTGGTCACCAGCTCGTGCACGGTGGTGCGCGGGAGTTGGAGTCGGCGCACGATGTCGGGCGCGGAGAGCGTGCCGTCCCCCTCCAGGAACAGCTCCAGGATGTCGAGGGCCCGCGTCACGGCGGGCACGAGGCGTCCCATGCACGGCCTCCTTGCCTGCTTCCGGGCGCGGCGGTCCGCCACCCCTGTTCGATACCCCGACCAGTGACCGGCGGGACGAACACAGGCTAGTCAGCGCGCGCCCCACGGGCAACGGTCCCCCGCGCACCGGGCTCACCCCTGCCGAATCGAACAGCTGCTGCCCGATGTCCTGGACGGCACGATCATCCCCGGCCGTGTCTTCGACCGGACCTTCGCCCTCGACCGGATCCCGGACGCCTACCGGGCCATGGCCGACCGCCAGGTCCTCAAGCCGCTCGTCCGCCCCTGACTGCCCCACCGCTCCACCGGATCAGACCGGCTGTTCCTCCTCCGGGGTCACCTCCTCCTCCGCGTCGTCCCGCTCGGCGACCGCGCCCCGGCCCGCCGGGCGGCGTACGACGAGGCTGCTGACGGTGTACGACATCTCGGTCGTCCCGCGTGCGGGCGGCGGGTGGTAGCGGCCCCCGCAGACGGAGAGGTTGACGATGAGGTAGGCGTGCCAGCCGCGTCCGGTGCCCCGGCGGTCGGCGAAGGCCACCGTGCCGTTCACGGACCAGACGACGGAACTCGCGCCGAACTCGGTGCGCAGGTCGACCCAGGCGGCGGGGCGGATCGCGCGGTCGCGGAAGTAGCTGTTGCTGCCGCGTACGTGGTTGGTGAGTTCCAGGAGGTCGGGGTTGTCGGGGTGGTACTCGAAGATGTCGATCTCCTGGCCGCCGTCCCGCCAGGTCCAGATGGCGGGCCACGCGCCGGTCTCGACGGGCAGCCGCACCCGGGCCTCCAGGACGTCCCCGGTGCGGACCATGAAGCCGTCGCGGCTGCCCTCGGTGGTGAGCAGGCCGGTGTTCCATCGGCCGTCGGTACGGCGCCGGGCCCGGAAGACGCCCGAGCGGCTGTAGGCGGGGTCGGCCACGAGGTAGTCGAGCTTGTCGTCGCCCGGGTTGACCGGGCCGCCGTTCGGATAGGCCCAGGAGTGGCCCGCGACCCACTGTCTCTCCGAGCCGAAGTCGGCCGTGAACACCACGTCGGACCCGGGCGCGGCACGCGGCGCCGGGAGGGGACTGTCGGGTGTCGATTCGTGCATGTCGGATGTCTCTCCGCCATACGCCCCTTCATGCGGCGAAGACGGGACATCACGGAGATAATGACCCGTTCGAGTGAATCGGACTCCGGACCCGGCGGCGCGATGGCGTGGGCTTTCGTAGGCTGGGGAAGCCCGAAGCACCTCCAGACTCCTCCGGGCTCCTCCGGGACGTGGACTCCGGTACGTGGACGACCCGCAGGCGGGAGACGGTAGTGATCGAACTTGCCGCGGTGTTCGCCGTCGCCGGTGCCGCGAGCAATGCGGTGGGCACCGCCTTCCAGCGCAAGGCGGCCTCGGTCAGCTCCAAGCGCGGACTGCGGCTGCTGGCCGACCTGGTGCGCCGCCCCGCCTGGCTGATCGGCATCGCCGGGGTGATCGGCGCCGCGATCTTCCAGAGCCTGGCCCTCGTCAACGGCCCGCTGGCGCTGGTGCAGCCGCTGTTCATCCTGGAGCTGCCCTTCGCGCTCCTCGTGGTGGGCCCGCTGCTGCACCGGCATCTGCCCGCCTACGGCTGGTGGGGCGTCGGCGCCGTGGTACTGGGGCTCGCGGTGATGCTCGCCGCGGCGGCGCCGTACGGAGCCCGCGACCAGGCGCCGCTGACCCACTGGGTACCGGCCCTGGTCCTGTGCGTCGGGGCGATCGTGGCGGTCGTGCTGCTGGCCCGGCACGAGCGGGCCCCCACCGGCCGGGCGGCGCTGCTGGCGTCGGGGTCCGCGATCGCCAACGCGCTCACGGCAGCCCTGCTGAAGTCGGCCACGGGCACCTTCGCGGACCAGGGCTTCGAGGCGTTCCTGTCGTCCTGGCAGACCTACGGTTTCGCCCTGGCCGGCACCGCCGCCGTCCTCCTGCTGGAGAACGCCCTCCAGGCGGGCCCGCTCGCCGCCGCCCAGCCCGCGCTGACCATCGGCGACGCGGTGGTGAGCCTCGCCCTCGGCATCACCCTGTTCGGCGAGCGCATCCGCACGGGCTGGTGGCTGATCCCCGAGGCGTGCGGCGCCCTCCTGATCATCGGGGGCGTCCTGGTCCTGAGCCGGGCCGTGCAGAACCTCATCGAGCGGCCGCCCAAGTCCCGGGTGGCGTAGCGGCCCGAGCGGAGACGGCGGCGGTGCGGGTGTCAGCACCGCCGCCGCTCCGTGTGCCCTCGCGCGCCGGGATCAGCGCGCCGCGTTCACCTTCTCCAGCGCCTTCGCCAGGCCCGCCGCCCACAGCTGGTTCACGCGGGAGCGCTCGGTGCTGTTCGGGTAGCGGTTGGTGCAGGACGGGCCGGGGCCGCCGCCGGACATCAGTTCGCTGCACGGGCCGCTGTAGTGGTCGGGCAGACCCAGGACGTGGCCGGTCTCGTGGGCGGTGACGCGTATGGAGTCGTACTGCTGGTTCTGCGCGTAGTCGAGGAAGATGTAGCCGCGGCCGTGGCCGTCGGTGGAGGCGTACGAGCCCTGCGGGTCGCTGCCCTCGTAGTAGGAGAAGTCGGCGCCGCCCGAGGTGGCCTGGAGCTTGACGTTGGAGACGGAGCTGTTCCAGATGGAGGCGGCGTTCGATATCTGGGACCTGAAGCTGGGCGCCTGGGAGGCGTTGTAGTAGACGGTGACCGCCGCCGCCAGGCTCGGGTGCGCGGCCTGCTTCTTCGCGACCGAGGCGAGGACGGCCTCGAAGAAGGCTTTGTTCTGCGCGGTCTCTCCGGCCGACCCGGTGAAGCGGGCGTGCGGCGCGGCGGTGGTGGCGTGCGCCGGGGCCGCGGTGCCGAGGGCGGCGCAGGCCAGACCGAGCCCGAGGGCGAGGACGCCTCTGGCGGTCTTCGCGGACAGGGCGGAGGTGCGGAAGGGCTTCATATGGGGAGCTCCTGCTCGTTCCGTGGGGTGAACGATCGCTTGCCCATGAGTCTCGGGGAGAGCAACTCCCGGCGGATGATGGCAAGTAGGGATAGCGCGGGGCTATCACCGTCAACTCGCCCTGCTGCGCCCTCATTTGAACCTCTGGCGCCGCCTCACAGCCCACACCTAGGCTCCCGGCATGGATCTTGAGGTCAGACATCTGCGCGTCCTGTGCGCCATCGCCGACGCGGGCAGCCTGCACCGTGCGGCCCGCGAACTGGGCCTGGCGCAGCCGTCGTTGAGCACGCAGCTGCGGCGCATCGAACAGGCCCTGGGCGGGCGGCTGTTCACCCGGGACCGGACCGGCTGCCGCCCCACTCCGCTGGGCCGGCTGGTGCTGGGCCGCGCGCGGCCGCTGGTGCGCGAGCTGGGCGCGCTCGTCACGGAGGCGCGGG
>NZ_WWIR01000593.1 GCF_009863025.1 Streptomyces sp. SID4985
GACCGGGTGCTCGCGGCCTGTGCCGGGGCGGCCGGGACCGTCGTCGTGGCCGAGCCGCGCCCCACCGCGCGGCCGGTGCGCTGGACGCGCGAGGAGCCGTCCGGTGCGGGACCGGTGGCCGCCCTGGACGCCGGGCTGCGGCTCACGTCCGCCGAGTTCGCGGTGGTCCTCTCCGCCGACCTGCCGTTCCTCGACGAGGCCACGGTGCTGCGGCTGCTGGACGCGCTGCGCGAGATGGGCGCCGATGCCGCGCTGCTCACCGATGCCGACGGCCGTGACCAGCCGCTCGTGGCCGCCTACCGCACCGGCGCGTTGCGCGAAGCACTCGACGCCCTCGCCGCCGAGCACGACGGTCTGACCGGGCTCCCGTTGCGCAGGCTGACCGCCGCGCTGCGGCTGACCCGCGTCCCGGACGCGCTCGCGTCCTTCGACTGCGACACCTGGGACGACATCGCCCACGCCCGGGCGCGCATCAGGGAGCATGGGCACGTGCTGAACGAATGGATCACCGCAGTCAAGAACGAACTCGGTATCGACCTGGACGTGGACACCCGCGTCCTGCTCGACGTGGCCCGCGATGTCGCGCACGGCGTGGCCCGCCCGGCCGCCCCGCTCACCACCTTCCTCGTCGGCTACGCCGCCGCCCAGGGCAAGGGCGACGCCGAGGCCATCGCCGAGGCCGCCGGGAAGGTCGCCTCCCTGGCCCTGCGCTGGGAGGCCGAGCACAGCGGGGGCGACACCGCTCCGGACGCCGGATGACCGCCTCCGGCACCCGCGCCGGGGCATCCGCCGGGGACGAACTCGACGACCTGGACGTGGAGGAGGCCCTGGCCCTCGTACGCCCGGCGACGACGACCCCCTCGGCCTCGTCCACCGCGTCCGCCCCTGAAGGGCACGCCGCCCGCCCCCACGGCGGACATACGGCCGCCACCCCCTGGCCCCGGGCCCGGGAGATCGCCGCCCGGGCCGCCCGCGCCACCACCCGCCCCGAGCCGGTCTCCGTGCACCTCGCCGACGCCCTCGGTAAGGTCCTGGCGGCACCGCTGGACGCGCTCAGTGACCTGCCCTCCTTCGACACCTCCGCCATGGACGGCTGGGCGGTCGCCGGGCCCGGTCCCTGGCAGGTGCGGGAGTCCGGAGTGCTCGCCGGACACGCCCCGCAGGAGGCGCTCACCGACGGCGAGGCCGTCCCCATCGCGACCGGCGCCCGCATCCCGGCCGGGGTCACCGCCGTCCTGCGCAGCGAGCACGGCCGCACGGACACCCAGGGCCGACTGCACGCCACCCGGGAAATGAGTCACGGTCAGGACATCCGGCCGCGCGGTCAGGAGTGCCGCAGCGGCGACCAGTTGGTGCCGGCCGGCACCCTGGTCACCCCGGCCGTGCTCGGTCTGGCGGCGGCGGCCGGGTACGACGCTCTCGCTGTTGTCCCGCGCCCGCGCGCCGAGATCCTCGTCCTCGGCGACGAGCTGCTCACCGAGGGACTCCCGCACGACGGCCTGATCCGCGACGCGCTCGGCCCGATGCTCGCGCCCTGGCTGCGCGCCCTCGGCGCCGAGGTGACCGCCGTACGACGGCTGGGCGACGACGCCAAGGCATTGCGCAGGGCGATCACCTCCTCGCGCGCCGACCTGATCGTCACCACCGGAGGCACCGCCGGGGGCCCGGTCGACCAGGTGCATCCCACCCTCGCGGCCCTGAACGCCGAACTCCTCGTGGACGGGGTCGCGGTACGCCCCGGCCATCCCATGCTGCTGGCCCGGGTCAAGGACGGCCGGCACCTCGTCGGGCTGCCCGGCAACCCCCTCGCGGCGGTCTCCGGACTGATCACGCTCGCCGAGCCCCTGCTGCGCGCCCTGGCGGCCCGCCCGGCCCCCGAGCCGTACGCGCTGCCGCTGCGGGAGCCGGTGGCGGGGCACCCGCACGACACGAGGCTGGTCCCCGTGACGCTGCGCGGCGACCATGCCGTACCGCTGCGCTACAACGGCCCGGCCATGCTGCGCGGGATCGCCGCCGCCGACGCGCTGGCCGTCGTACCGCCGGGCGGCTCTGCGCAGGGTGCGGGGGCGGAACTGCTCGACCTGCCGTGGGCGGCGGGTGGAATCGGGGTGTGTTTCACGTGAAACTTCCGGGCCATGACGCCATAGCCCGCCAGACCGGCGACCATCTGGTGACCCATCGGATCAAGCTCCCCAGAAAAGCGGTGGAGCGGCCGCTGCGCCAGGTGGCCAAACGGCTGGTCATGGCGCTGCTCGTACTGGTCGCGACCGCCTTCGTCGTCTACGCCGACCGCGCGGGCTACAACGACAACTCCGACGGCCCGGTGGACCTGCTCGACGCCTTCTACTACGCCACGGTCACCCTCTCCACCACCGGATACGGCGACATCACGCCGGTCAGCGACAGCGCCCGGCTCACCAACATCCTCGTCATCACGCCCCTGCGCGTGCTGTTCCTGATCATCCTGGTCGGCACCACGCTGGAAGTCCTCACCGAGCGCACCCGTGAGGAATGGCGCCTGAACCGCTGGAGGTCCACCTTGCGCGACCACACCGTCGTCATCGGCTTCGGCACGAAGGGCCGCTCGGCGATCCAGACCGTGTGCGCGACCGGGCTGAAGAGCGAGCAGGTCGTCGTGGTCGACCCCAGTTCCAAGGCCATCGACGCGGCCACCGCCGAGGGCTACGCGGGCGTGGTCGGCGACGCCACCCGCAGCGACGTCCTGCGCCGCGCCGAGGTGCACAAGGCGCGGCAGATCATCATCGCCCCGCAGCGCGACGACACCTCCGTCCTGGTCACCCTGACGGCCCGGCAGCTCAACCGTGGCGCCAAGATCGTGGCCGCCGTGCGCGAGGAGGAGAACGCCCCGCTGCTCAAGCAGTCCGGCGCCGACGCGGTGATCACCAGCTCCGCCGCGGCGGGACGCCTGCTCGGCCTCTCGGTGCTCAGCCCCGCCGCCGGCATGGTGATGGAGGACCTGATCCAGCAGGGCAGCGGCATGGACATCGTGGAGCGCCCCGTGGTCCGCGCCGAGGCGGGCAAGACCCCGCGCGAGGCCGAGGACCTGGTGGTGAGCGTCCTGCGCGGACACCGGGTGCTCGGCTACGACGACCCGGCCGTCGGTACCCTCCAGCTGACGGACCGCCTGATCACCATCGCCCGCGCGACCCCGGCGACCCAGGTCGCCCCGCACCCGCGCCCGCTGCCCGGCGACTGAGCGGGTCCGGTGCCGGGCCGCCGGACCGGGGAGTAGCGTCGCGGGCATGTATGCGATCACCATTCCCGAACCCGGCGGCCCCGAGAAGCTGGTGTGGGAGGAGGTGCCCGATCCCGCGCCCGGTGAGGGCGAGGTGCTGGTCGACGTGGTGGCCACCGCCGTCAACCGCGCCGACATCATGCAGCGTCAGGG
>NZ_WWIR01000594.1 GCF_009863025.1 Streptomyces sp. SID4985
GCCACCGAGAAGTACAACGGCGCCAAGGAGAAGCAGGAGAAGCTCCAGAAGGAGATCTCCACCATCCAGGACAACGTCGCGCGCGGCCAGCAGGACCTCAACAAGCTGCGCGACGGCCTGGGTTCGATGGCCACCGCCCAGTACCGCTCGGGCGGCCTGGACCCCTCCGTCCAGCTCTTCCTCTCCTCCGACCCGGACGACTACCTCGACAAGGCGTCCACGCTGGACCAGTTGAGCGCCCAGCAGGTCGAGGGTCTGAAGAAGATCCAGGACAAGCAGCGCGAACTCGCCCAGGAGCGCGCCGAGGCCACCGAGAAGCTCAAGGACCTCGCCTCCACCCGCACCGAGCTGGGCAAGAAGAAGCAAGAGGTCCAGGGCAAGCTCGCCGAGGCGCAGAAGCTGCTCAACTCCCTGACCGCCAAGGAGAAGCAGGAGCTGGCCGACCAGCAGGCGCGCGCCGACCGCTCCTCCGCCCAGCGCGTCGAACTCGGCGGCAACGCCAAGGGCTCCGGCTTCGCGGGCGCCGCGTTCTCCGCCGCCCAGTCCCAGATCGGCAAGCCGTACGTCTACGGCTCCACCGGCCCCTCCTCCTTCGACTGCTCGGGTCTGACGTCGTGGGCCTACGCCCAGGCCGGCGTCTCCATCCCGCGCACCTCCGAGTCGCAGGCCAACATCGGCACGCGGATCTACTCCACGAGCGACCTCCAGGTCGGCGACCTGGTCTTCTTCTTCAACGACATCCACCACGTCGGTCTCTACGCGGGCGGCGGCCAGATCCTGCACGCCCCGCGCACCGGCACGGTCGTCCGCTACGAGTCGATGAGCACCATCGGCGGCCCGTTCATGTTCGGCGTGCGCGTCTGACGAGCCCTCCGAACGGGCGAATCACACCGCCGCCCGGACACCCCGCGCCCCGCCCCTGACCTGCGTCGGTGGCGGGGCGTCACCGTGCGTGTCCGCCGGGGTCTTTGGCCGCCGCCCGGTCCTGCGGTTATGGTCTGGCGCGTTTCCCCGGCGTCGCGGGTCTCCCCGTCCCCGGTGCCGGGGAGACGGTCATGTCCGCCAGCGGAAGGACTGCCGTGGGGGCCCATCGCCGCCTCGCCACCACCGGATGCGACCGGGGCACCGCCGCCCTGTGCGTGCTGTCGGCCGCGGCAGCCGCACTCGGCGCCGTCCCGGCCCACGCGACACCGCACCCGGGCACCCGGGCCGAACTGGACCGGCTCTACGCGGAGGCCGAGCGGGCCACCGAGGACTACGACCGAGCCGACGAGCGCACCGACGCCCTGCGCCGCGAGGTCCACCACGCCCAGGACCGCCTCGCACGCGGTCAGCAGAAGGTCAACGACCTGCGGGAGAAGCTCGGTTCACTCGCCGGTGCCGAGTACCGCTCCGGCGGCCTGGACCCCTCGGTCGCCCTGTTCTTCTCCGCCCGCCCCGAGCACTATCTCGACCAGGCCTCCGTCCTCGACCGCGTCGGCACCCGGCAGGCCGGACAGCTCCGCGAGCTGCGCACCACCCTGCGCGAGGTCGCCCAGGAGCGCGCCGAGGCCGCCGGGAAGCTCGCCGACCTCGAACGCGGCCGCGCGGCCGTCGCCCGGCACAAGCGGAACGTGCGCGCCAAACTCGCCGCCGCCCGCCGCCT
>NZ_WWIR01000595.1 GCF_009863025.1 Streptomyces sp. SID4985
GGCTGGGGCGCGTCGTACCAGCCGCCGGCCCCCAAGAGCTCCGGGCGCGGCGGGCTGATCGCCGCCGTCCTGGTGGCCGCGCTGGTCGCGGGCGGCATCGGCGGTGGCATCGGCTACACGCTGGCCAAGGACAACGACAGCCAGGGCTCCACCACCGTCTCCGCCAATGACAGCGGAGCCTCGCAGGTCAAGCGCTCGGCGGGCACCATCGCGGGCGTCGCGTCCCGGGCGCTGCCCAGCACGGTCACCATCGAGGCGGAGAGCAGCAACGGCGAGGGCGGCACCGGCACCGGGTTCGTCTTCGACACCCAGGGCCACATCGTCACCAACAACCACGTCGTGGCCGACGCGGTCGACGGCGGCAAGCTGACGGCCACCTTCCCGGACGGCCGGAAGTACGACGCGGAGATCGTCGGCCACGCGCAGGGCTACGACGTCGCCGTGGTCAAGCTGAAGAACGCCCCCACGGACCTCAAGCCGCTCGCCCTGGGCGACTCGGACAAGGTGGCCGTGGGCGACGAGACGATCGCCATCGGCGCGCCCTTCGGCCTGTCCAACACGGTCACCACCGGCATCATCAGCGCGAAGAACCGTCCGGTGGCCTCCAGCGACGGCAGCTCCAGCAGCAAGGCGTCGTACATGAGCGCCCTGCAGACCGACGCGTCGATCAACCCGGGCAACTCCGGCGGTCCGCTGCTGAGCGCCGCCGGTGCGGTGATCGGCATCAACTCCGCGATCCAGTCGACCAACAGCGGCGGCTTCGGCTCCGGCCAGTCCGGCTCGATCGGCCTCGGCTTCGCCATCCCGATCAACCAGGCCAAGTACGTCGCCCAGCAGCTGATCAAGACCGGCAAGCCGGTGTACGCCAAGATCGGTGCCTCCGTCTCCCTGGAGGAGTCCACGAACGGCGCGAAGATCACCGACCAGGGCGCGGGCGGCGCCGCCGCGGTCGAGACGGGCGGCCCCGCCGACAAGGCCGGACTGAAGCCGGGCGACGTCATCACCAAGCTCGACGACTCCGTCATCGACAGCGGTCCGACCCTGATCGGCGAGATCTGGACCCACAAGCCCGGCGACAAGGTGACGGTCACCTACAAGCGCGGCGGCCAGGACCACACGGTCGACCTCACCCTCGGCTCCCGCGTCGGCGACAACTGACGCCCACCGCCCCCTCCACCGCCCGATCCCGGTACGCTGTACCCCGCTCCGCCCCAGGTGGGCGGCGCGGGGAGGCGTGCCCGAGCGGCCGAAGGGAACGGTCTTGAAAACCGTCGTGGCAGCGATGTCACCGTGGGTTCAAATCCCA
>NZ_WWIR01000596.1 GCF_009863025.1 Streptomyces sp. SID4985
GCCCACGCCCTCGGCGGCGGCGATCTGCGCGGGGTTGGCGTGCACCCCGACGCCCTCGGCGACGACGCGCAGCGCGCGGGCCAGGCTCTCGGCGCTGGGCCGCTCGGCCGGGTTCTTGCGCAGGCAGCGCTCTATGACCGTCCACAGCGGGTCGGGGATCGTGGAGGGGCGGCGCGGCTCGGCGCTGAGGTGCTGGTGCAGCACCTCCAGGGCGGTCGCGCCGGAGAACGGCGGGCGGCCGGTGACCAGTTCGTAGAGCAGGATGCCCGCGCCGTAGATGTCGACGGCGGAGGTCTGCGGGCGCCCCTCGGCGGACTCGGGCGCGACGTAGGCCGGGGTGCCGACGAACTCGTGGGTGCGGGTCAGCCCCGGGGAGTCGGCGAGGCGGGCGATGCCGAAGTCGGTCAGCATCGGGTGCATCTGGTGGTCGTACTGACGGAGCAGCACGTTGGCGGGCTTGAGGTCGCGGTGGACCACCCCGTCGGCGTGGCTGGCGGCGAGCGCGTCGGCGACCTGCGCGGTCAGCAGGGAGGCGGCGACCGGGGAGAAGGGGCCGTTCTCGCGCAGGTAGCGGTGCAGGTCGGGGCCGTCCACCAGGTCCATGACGAGGGCGAGCAGATCGCCCTCGACGACCAGGTCGCGGACCTGGACGATGTTGGGGTGGGTGAGCCGGAGCAGCACGGAGCGCTCGCGCAGGAAGCGCATCACGATGTCCGGGTCGCTCGCCAGCTCCTCCTTGAGGACCTTGATGGCGACGGTCTCGCCGGGGGCGCCCTGCACGGCCGCCTCGGCGCCCGCGGTCTCCCGCTGCCGGGCCCGCCAGACAGTGCCGGTGGCGCCGCGCCCGAGAGGCTCCTCGAGCAGGTACTTACTGCCGACTGGCCGCACGTCACGCGCTCCCTGCTGCTTGCTGACTGCTTGCTGGCTTGCTTGCGCGCCGGTTCGCCCGGCGTTCCGCCCCACTGTAGTGGGGCCCTCTATGCAGTACGTGAGCGTTCCCGCCCATGTTCGGGGGAAAGACGCCCACCTCGGTCCTGCGGTTGCCCGGTACTGGACGTGACCGATCTCAAATGATCAACGACGCGTTCCTGGTCAGGCACTTTTGGGGGCAGAGCTGACCAATCAAGATCACTTGGCGTCGGAGCGTGGGCGAGTGCCCGGCGACAGGTGCGAGGATGCCTCCAGTACTGGCCGAAGTGCCCGTGCGGGGGGTGGGGGCGCCTCGCGACGGGGCAGAAGGGACCGCTGACGGCGATGCAGATCCGGCTGACCGTCGTAGATCCGCTCGGCGCGTCCTCCCGGCGCGGCCGTGCCGCGAGCCGGGACGTGCTGGTCACGGCGCCCGTGGGCACCGACCTCGGCGCGGTCGCGCCCGCGCTGGCCGTGGCGGTCACCGGTGAGAGCGGCGCGGGCCGCGACACCGGAGGCGCCCCGGTGGTGCTGTACGCGGGCGCGGAGCGCCTGGACACGCGCCGCCACACCCTGGGCGAGCCCCCGCTGGTGGACGGCGCCGTGCTCTCCCTGGGAGCCCCGGCGGCCACCGAGCCCGACCCGGAGCCGGACGGCGCCCCGACCCAGCTGCACGTGGTCGCGGGCCCGGACGCGGGCGGGGTCCATCTGCTGCACGGCGGCCGGATAACGGTCGGCCGCTCCGCCGACGCCGACGTCCCCCTGGACGACCCGGACGTCTCCCGGCTGCACTGCGCGGTCACCGTCGCCGCCGACGGCCGGGTCTCGGTGACCGACCTCGGCTCCACCAACGGCACCACCCTCGACGGCACCCGCGTCACCGACCGGTCCCTGCGCTTCCCCGAGGGCGCCTTCCTGCGCATCGGCGAGTCCGCCCTGCGCCTCACCCCGTCCACCGGTGCCGCCCGCATACCGACGGTGCCGGACGGCGAGGGGTGCGTACGGGTGCCGCTGGACACGGCCCGGGGGTCGAGCATCCCGGGCACGGGGCACGACGGCAGGTACGACGGCACGGAGCCGCCCGCGTACGGCGGCACGGACACCGGCTACGGCACCGGCAGCGCGAGCGCGCTGGACGCCCGCCCCGGGTACGGCACCCCCCACGGCCCCACCGAGCACACCTACGGCCTCGGCACCCCCGGCGGGCACGAACACCGGCGCCCCGAGCGGACCGTGCCGGAGCAGGCGGGCGCCCCGCGCATCGAGAGCCGGGACGAGGACCACCGCACCCACTACGCCACCGGTCCCCACGCCCCCGCCGCGTCCGGCACCCACGCCGGGCACCACGGCGTCACCGGGCAGGCCGAGGCGCCGTACGCCGACACGCCCGGCCCCGGCACGCCGTACGACGAGAGCCCGTACGACGCGCCGTACGACGACCCCTACGACGACGGCCCCACCCGTAAGAACACCCCCCTGCGCGGCACCGACCTCTCCCAGGGCGCCCGGCGCCGGGGCGGTCTCGGGGCCTGGGCGCGCAAGCTGACCGGCGGCCGCCCGGAGGAACCGCAGGCCGAAGAGACCCGCACCGACCACCGCACGCTCGTCGAAGACACCGGGCGCCCCGAGACCTGGCCCGACCCCGCCGCGCTGCTGCTGACCGCGCTGGGCCCCGGGCCCCGGCTGTGGGAGCGCGGCCCCGGGCACCCCGAGGCGCTGACCGTGCGGCTGGGCACCGCTGAC
>NZ_WWIR01000063.1 GCF_009863025.1 Streptomyces sp. SID4985
CAGGAACTGGGGGACGACGGTCACGATGTTGCGATAGCCGTACTTCAGCCCGTAGTAGAGGGCCGCGCTGCCGCCCTTGGAGACGCCCAGCAGGCTGACCTGATCGCGGGTGAGGCCGAGCCGGGCCCTGGTGGACTCGATGAGCCGGTGGACGGAGTCCTCGATGCCGAAGTCCATCGAGCGGCACATGTAGTAGCTGTAGTGCCCGTCGA
>NZ_WWIR01000597.1 GCF_009863025.1 Streptomyces sp. SID4985
GCGCTGCTCGCGCCCGCCCCGGCCGCCGACGCGGCGCCCGGCGACGTGTTCCTCGTCCCGCCGAACCCGGCCATGCACGACGAGTTCGCCGCCGACGAGGAGCGCCAGGCCCTGCGCACCCGCGCCGCCGCCCGCGACGAGGAGATCCGCACCCTCGCCGCCCGCCTCGGCAAGGACCGCGAACTCGCCGCCCGCCTCTCCTCCTGGCGCACCGGCTGCCCCGCCGGACGCCTCACCGAACTCGCCGGAGCCGCCGCCGAGGCCCGCGCCTTCGCCGAGGAGACAGAGGCCGAACTCGCCGAGGCCCGCGCCCTGCGCGCCGAGACCGACGAGAGCGCCGCCGAGGCCGTACAGCTCCGCGACGAACGGCAGGAGGCCGCGCAGCGCGCCCGCCGCGCCGCCGACGCCCTCGCCGGACTCGCCCACCGGCTGCGCGAGCGCGCCGGCTGGCAGCTCAAGCTGCGCGAACTGGCCGACGACGCCGCCGAGTCCGAGGCCCGCACCCAGTCCTGCCTGGAACGCGCCCGCGCCGCC
>NZ_WWIR01000598.1 GCF_009863025.1 Streptomyces sp. SID4985
GTCATCTACACCTCGGGCTCCACCGGCCGCCCCAAGGGCGTCGTGGTCAGCCACACCGGTGTGGCGAGTCTGGTCGCCGCCCAGATCGAGCGGTTCGCGATCGAGCCCGGGAGCCGGGTGCTCCAGTTCGCCTCGCCCAGTTTCGACGCCTCGGTGTCGGAGGTCTTCACCGCCCTGCTGCGCGGTGCGGCTCTGGTGCTGCCCCCTGCGGCGGACCCGGTCGCCGCGCTGACCGACCCGGGCCTCGCGGTCACTCATGCGACCGTGCCCCCGTCCGTCCTGGCCACCGTGGAGCGGGAGGCGCCGACCTTGTCGACGCTGGTGGTGGCGGGTGAGGCGTGCCCGCCGGAGCTGGTGGAACGCTGGGCCCCGGGGCGCCGGATGATCAACGCGTACGGCCCGACGGAGACGACGGTCTGCGCGACCATGAGCGAACCGCTCTCGCCGGGAGCGGGCGCACCGCCGATCGGCCGGCCGATCGCCAACGCGCGGGTGTACGTGCTGGACGAGCGTCTGCGCGTCGTACCGCCGGGTGTGACAGGCGAGTTGTACGTCACGGGCCCGGGTCTGGCGCGCGGGTACCTGAACCGGCCGGGACTCACGGCCGGGCGGTTCGTCGCCTGCCCGTTCTCCGAGGACGGCGCACGCATGTACCGCACCGGCGACCTCGTACGCCACCGAGCCGACGGCGAGCTCGAATACGCCGGGCGCGTCGACCAGCAGGTGAAGGTGCGCGGCTTCCGCATCGAACCCGGAGAGGTCGAGGCGGCACTGGCCGAACACCCCGCCGTCGCCCAGGCCGCGGTCCTCGC
>NZ_WWIR01000599.1 GCF_009863025.1 Streptomyces sp. SID4985
GGCGAGCAGTTCCTCGGGCGAGGTGCGGGGGCGGCAGTAGACCTCGACGAAGGCCTCGGTGCGCCAGCCGAGCAGGGCGGGGTCGAGGACGACGGTGAAGCCGCGGACCGCGCCGCGCGCCCGCAGCCGGTCGATCCGGCGGCGGACGGCGGTGGCGGAGAGGTTGGTGAGCAGTCCGATCTCGGCGTAGGAGGCGCGGCCGTCGCGGCTGAGGTGTTCGA
>NZ_WWIR01000600.1 GCF_009863025.1 Streptomyces sp. SID4985
GGCGTTGGCGAGGGCCTCCAGGTCGTCACCGCTGGGGCGGGCCGGGGCCGAGCTGTCGAGCAGGCGGACGACCTCCCAGCCGCGCGGGGCGGTGAGTCGCTCGGAGTGCTCGGCGCACAGGTCGTAGCAGTGGGGCTCGGCGTAGGTGGCGAGGGGGCCGAGGACCGCGGTCGAGTCGGCGTAGACGTACGTCAGCGTCGCGACGGCGGGTCGGCCGCAGGCGGTGCGCGAACAGCGACGTACAGGGCTCACGACGTTGGACGGTACCGCACTCTTGAGCGGGCCGCGACGACTCTCCACCAGGTCACTCCACCGTGTCGTGCGGTGAATCGCCCCACACGCCCTTCTGGACAAGCCCAGTTGACCTGCTGCGACGGGTGTTCGCACAATTCCCCGGCGGGGTGCGAGCGGCCACGATTCGGCACAAACATCGTCAATTGCGTTGTGCGTGGCGGTCTTGGAGCGTTACGGAAACGAGCCTTGGACCGGCCGGACCGGTCATCCTCGGACATCGGCGTCCGGCGCGGGCCGCCGCGTGGAGCCGGGCGCGCCGGGCGGGCGGGGACTAGGCTTCACCGGTGATGGACAACCGTGTACCGCCCCGTGCCGCAGGCCCCGGGCCCCGTCGCCGTGATCGTCACGGGCGGGGCATGCGGGGGCCCATCGCGCCTCCCCAGGTGCCGCTGGCCGCCAGTCGTGGCGAGGTGTTCGCGGATCTGGTGCAGGACTCCGTGGACCGGCTGGAGCGGCGGTGGCCGCAGCTGGGCGAGGTCGACTTCCTGGTCCTGGAGGTACCCCGCCTTGAGGGCGCGGGCGACGCGTGGGCCGACGAGGCCGTGCCGCTAGGCGGGATCATCCCCGCGCGGGAGGGCCGGCGGGCGCGGGTCGTGGTGTACCGGCGGCCGGTGGAGATCCGCACCAAGGGCCGCGAGGAGCGGGCCACGCTGGTGCACGAGGTCGTGGTGGAGCAGGTGGCCGAACTGCTGGGGCTCACCCCGGAGACGGTCGATCCCCGGTACGGCGAGGACTGACCGGGCCACGCGCGCGCGGCCCGGCCTTCTTGCGTGAACTTCCCTCCGGCGGGCTATTTCTGAAGGATCGCCAGGTCCTGGTCCGCCTGCGGTACGGACACCAGTCCGCGGTCGCTCGGCAGGGTCTGAACGGTGAAGCCGGGTACGCCCTCCTCCGTCGCCGACAGGGTGCGCGCGCCGTACACCGGGCCTCCGGAGACGGACTCCACCGTGAGCGCGTAGGTGCCGCGCAGGCCCGAGGGGACCGGGGCTTCCACGTTCTGGGTGGTGCCCGCCTTGATGGTGAAGGTCTTGGTGGCCGGGCTGCCGCCCTCGCTGCCCGCCGAGGCGGTGACCTTGACGGTGGCGGTGGCGCTGGGGGCGGTCAGGGCGAGGGTGGTGCCCTTGGCGCTGTTGTCGGCCGAGGTCGCGCGGCGGCCGACGGGGGCGGTCGCGGGGATGTACGCCGTCTCCCGCTTGGCGCCCGTGCCGCGTACGACGCGCAGCGCGGCCACCACCGGCACCGAGTTGTCGGCGGGGGTGAGGATCAGCGAGCCCGCCTGGTCCCGGGTGACGGCGCCGAGGTCGGCGGCGGTGGTCATGCCGGACTTGACGTGCAGCGTCTCGTTCCCGGCCGGGGTGATCGTGCCGTCCGGGGCGGCGAGGCGGATCTTCAGGTCGGCGTCGTCGTCGCCGGGAGTGAAGGCGATCAGGCGCACGTCGGTGGCGTCCTTGGGGATGCCGGGCAGGACCAGGCTGCCCGCCGGGTCGGCGGCCGGGGCGAGCCAGTCGCCGCCCCCGGTGTCGTCCTGGGCCTGGACGGCGGCACCGACCCGGCCGCTACGCACGGTGACGTGCACGGTCAGGTCGGTCTCCCGCTCGTCGGTGAGGGTGGAGAGCAGCACCGGTTCGCTCGCGTGCGGCTGGACGGTGATGCCGTCGGCGACCTCCGACTTGATCGCGCCGTCCTTGCCGTAGAGCCGGATGTCCACGACGGCGGCGGAGTCGTCCGGGTTGGTCAGGTGCACGTAGTCGGTGCGGCCCTCGGCGGTGCTCGCGCCGGGGAACCAGAACTCGGTGTCGGCGGGGGCGCAGGTGACGCCCTGGAGGCCGCTGCCGGTGCCCGCGGCGACCTCGGTGGTCTGCTGGACGGTCCAGCCGGGCGCGTACTTGCCGTCGGCGGTGCCGATGAGCGCGGGGGCCTCGGCGCCGGAGGCGTCGCCGGTGGCCGGGGTGCCGGGCTCCTTGGGCTTGAGGGGCGGCTCGGTGTCCTTGCCGCCCTTCTTGCTCTTGCCGCTGCTGCCGGAGCCGTCGGAGCTGGCGGAGTCCGTCTCGGTGGCCGCCTGGAGGGTGGCCTTGCCGCCCGCGTCGGTGCCCTTGGTGACGGGGGTGAACGACGTGTACGACGTCTCGGCGATGTCGGAGAAGCTGGGCGCCGGGCAGAGCAGTCCGGTGCGCTGCACGGGCAGTTCGGCGGCGGCCTTCGCCTGGCTCGCGCCGGACGCCGGGGGCGGGTCGAACGCCGCGTAGGCGGTGACACCGGCCAGCGCGGTCGCGCAGGCCAGGAGGGACAGGGTGGTGCGGTTCACTGCTGGCTCCCGTCGTGGCGCTCATCGCCGGTGCCGTAGGGCTGCTGGGCGGGGTCGTAGCCGTGCGGGTGGGCCGCCGGGTCGTAGGGCTGCGGCTGTCCGGCCGGGTCGCCGTAGCCGTACGGGTCGTACGGGTTCGGCTGGCCGGGCTGCTGGTACGGGGCGTTGCCGTAGCCGCCCTGGTAGGGGTCCTGGTACGGGTACGGGTTCTGGTCGGCCGGGTAGGCCGCGTACTCGCCCTCGGTGTACTCCGGGTACTCCGGCTCCCGGTACCCGGCCTCCGCGTAGGCGGGGGCGTCCCACTCGGCGTGGTTCTGCTGGTGCGGGACGGCGGCTTCGGGGCGTTCCTGCGGGAAGTCGCCCTCGGGGAAGTCCTCGCGTGGGCCGTCGGGGCCGGGGAAGTCCGGGTCGCCGGTGCCCGCTTCCGGGGCCTGCTGTTCCCTCAGTGCCGCTTCGCGCGCGGCCTGTTCCTCGGCCTGGGCGCGCAGACGGCGGGCGCGGCGGCCGTCGCCCGCGAGGTCGTCGGCGGTGATCAGGTCCTCCTCGGGGAGGTCGTCGTCGACGTCGCGGCGGCGGCCGGGGAGGGCGAGGACGACCAGGACGACCGCGAGCGCGCCCTGGGCCCACAGCCACAGGGTGTGGGTGAAGGGGGCGTCGTAGGTGACGTCCAGCTTGCCGCCGCTCGCGGGGAGTTCGAAGCCCTGGGCCCAGCCGTCGACCGTGGTGCGGGTGAGCGGCTTGCCGTCCAGGGTGGCGGTCCAGCCCTCGGCGGCGGTGTCGGCGAGCCTGAGGACGCGGCCGTCGGAGCCGCCGGGGACGGTGGTGTGGATCTCCACCGGGCCCGCGGCGACGGGCGTGGGCGTGCCGGAGCCGTCGCGGCCCACGAGGGCGGCGCGGGAGACGTCGGCGTTGACGCGCCACAGGCCGCTGCCGTTCTGCTGGCTGAGGCGGCTCAGGCCCGGGGTGGCGTCCAGGACGCGGCTGATCTGGCGGGGCGCGCCCTGGTGGACGAGGACGTAGCGCACGGCGAAGCCGCCGAGCTGTCCGGCCTGGTCGGCGCCGGAGCCCGCGACCAGATTGGCGACGATCTTGTCCAGGCGGGTGTTCGCGCCGTCGGAGGCGGTGAACTCGGCGTCGCCGAGGCGGGCGCCCGCGCCCCGGACCAGGCTGTAGCGCACCTGGGCGGTGGAGTCGCTGTCCAGGACGAGCGTGCGGGCCCGGTCGCGGGTGGAGGCGTCCTCGGCGACGAACGCGGGGACCTGTGCCGGGTCGCGGCGCTCCAGCGGGCCGTCGGCGCCGCCGATCATCCAGCTCGCGGCGGCAAGGAGCGGGCCGACCACCGAGGCGAGGGCGATCAGGGCGGCGACCGGCTGGCGCCAGCCGAAGCTCTGCTCGGCCACCCGCGCGCGTGCTCCGTCGGCGCCGAGCGAGGCGGCGGCGAGCAGGGCGATGCCGTAGACGAGGGTGGCGGGTCCGGCCCAGGCGGAGCCGTTGGACAGGACGGCGAGGACGAAGCCGACGAGCGCGACGGCCCACGCGGTGCGGATGCCCAGCTGCCGTTCGGAGCGCAGCAGGGCGGCGAGCGCGGCCAGGACGATGCCGATGAGCATCAGGCCGGGCACGGTGCCGGGGCCGCCGGGGCTCGTGCCGAGCAGGTCGGACGCCGAGGCGGCGGAGGGGCCGAAGTCCAGTCCCGCCTCGCCGAAGAAGTTCGTCGGCAGCAGGGTCAGCGACCAGGGGGCGAGGACCAGCAGGGGGGTGCCGAGCTGGACGAGGAGGCGCAGCAGGGACGCGATCAGGTCCGAGCGGCGCAGCACCAGGACGCCGATGCCGAGCACCAGGGCGGCGGGCCAGACGATCGGGGTGAACGCCGTGGTGATGGTCAGCAGCAGCGCGTACGCCCAGGTGGCGCGCCAACTGCCACGACCGCCCGAGGTGTTGGTGAGGCCGCTCGCGGCGACACCGGCGCGCGCGATGAGCGGCAGCAGCACGGCGAGGACGGCGGTGCCGATGCGGCCGCCCGCGAGGGCGCCGGTGACGGCGGGCAGGAAGGCGTAGGCGATGGCCGCCCAGGCGCGCAGCAGCCGGGAGTCGACCAGCGGCCGGGAGGCGAAGTAGGCGGTGAGGCCCGCGAGCGGCACCGAGCCGACCAGCAGCACCGTGACGGCGAGGCCGGTGGAGCCGAGGAGCAGGGAGGCGAGCGAGGCGACGACGGCCAGGTACGGCGGTGCGGCGGCGGTGCCGCCCGCGCCAGCGGGGTGCCAGGCGGCGCCGTAGGTGGCCCAGAGGTCGCTCGCGCCGGCCGGGACGGGCAGCAGGGCACCGCCCGCGAGGGCGCCGCCGCCGAGCAGGGCGCGGCAGGCGAGGAGGGAGATCAGCAGCAGGCCGAAGAAGAGCACCGGGCCGGGGTTGCGGGCGATGCGCTTGAGCCGGGCGTACCGCTCGACCTCGAAGAACTCGTCGTCGCCGCCGGTGTCCCCGCCGCCGCCGTGCCGTCCGACGGGGGTGGTGTCGGACTCGGAGCCGGTGGAGAAGTTGGCCGCGACCTGTTCGATCGTGACCCGGATGGTCGCGCCGGGCGGCGGGAAGAGCGGGCGGAGTTCGTCCTTGTCGACGACCGGGCGCCCGCGTCGCTTGCGGGCGGCGAGGACGCGCTCGGGGCGCAGCAGGGTGCCGAGCAGACCCCGGATCTCGTCCACGGCCTGGCCGGGCACCTTGCCGACGAGGTAGGCGAGGGTGCGCAGGAGGGTGCCGAGGACGAGCCGCAGCAGCACCCAGGGCAGCGCGGCGGTCCGGGTGTTGACCAGGAGGGTGTGGACCGCGCCCGCCTTGTCGACCTTGTGCGGGGAGGCGGCGGTGCGGCCCGCGCAGTCCACCGCGCGGCGTTCGCGGGAGGCGGCCTCGGCGTGCCGGACGACCGCGTCGGGGGCGATCAGGACGCGGTGGCCGGCCAGCTGGGCGCGCCAGCACAGGTCCACGTCGTCGCGCATGAGGGGCAGCCGCCGGTCGAAGCCGCCGAGCTCCTCGAAGACGTCGCGGCGGACGAGCATGCCCGCGGTGGAGACGGACAGGACGGGGCGCACGTGGTCGTGCTGGCCCTGGTCCTGCTCGCGGCGGTCCAGACCGGTCCAGCGGCGGCCGGAGTTGGCGATGGAGACGCCGACCTCCAGGAGCTGCCTGCGGTCGTACCAGCCGCGGAGCTTGGGGCCGACGACGGCCACGTCGTCCCGGCCGAGCTCGAGTTCGTTGTCGACGACGCGCAGCAGCTGGGCGAGCGCGTCGGGCTCCGGGGCGCAGTCGTCGTGCAGCAGCCAGAGCCACTGGACGGGTTCGCCCTGCGCCGGGCCGGGCCGGTCGTAGGCGTCGTCGCCCCAGGCACCGCCCGGTGTGTTCCAGCCGCCGAGGCCGCGGAGGTACGGCAGGTCGTCGGCGGTGAGCACGGGCGCGTGCCGGTCGGCCTCCTCGACGGCCGCGCCGAAGCCGGTGCGGCGGGCGAGATGGAGGACGTTGGCGTCACCGAGCGCCTCGGCGACCAGCTGGGCGGATCCGTCCTCGCTGCCGGTGTCGGCCGCCACCGCGTACTGCACGGGGCGCTCCTGGCCGATCAGCCCGGCGAGGGCGTCGGGCAGCCAGCGGGCGCCGTCGTGGGTGACGAGGACGGCGGTCACCACATGACGCGGGAACTCAGGGGTGGCAGCGTCGTGTTGGGCTGCCGTATGGCTGTGCACGGACATCGAGGTACGGGCCCCGGTTCGATGGACTGCGGTGGACGCGTGCGCCCCTGGTGCGGGGCGGGCGTCTCGGACGAGCGCCCACACTATCGGCTGGCCATGACGACGGCCCGCCGCCTGTGGATAACCCACGGGCGACGGGCCGTTCGCACCTTATGCACGGAACTTCTCCCGCCGTTCAGTCGTCAACGGCCGGATGGTGATCGGGAGTCGGTCAGACGGCAGCCTTCTTCAGGCGGCGCCGTTCACGCTCGGACAGACCGCCCCAGATGCCGAAACGTTCATCGTTGGCGAGGGCGTACTCGAGGCATTCGGAGCGGACCTCGCACGCGAGGCAGACCTTCTTGGCCTCTCTCGTCGAGCCGCCCTTCTCGGGGAAGAAGGACTCGGGGTCGGTCTGGGCGCACAGCGCGCGCTCCTGCCAGCCGAGCTCCTCGTCCGCGTCGTCGACCAGCAGTTGCTGCACCAGCTCGGTCATGTGCGCCCCTCGTCTGTCTTTCGCGTCCCCGTGCGTCGGCCGTAACCCTCCGGCCGAACGACACGAGTGAAATTACAAGTGTGCTGCTCCGGGCGAGTCAAGCCGAGATCTGCTATTGAGCCCGTTATTCACTCTGCGGAACCAAGGCCGTGCGGTAAGTGTTCAAATCGCCATAAACCTTGACACGCGTGCGGGCCCGGAGGGACGGCGGACCTCGCACACCTCCGTACGAGGAGAGACGCCCTCGTGTTCGTCTCCGTTCCGCGTGGCGTGGGCACGCGGTCCGCGCTCGACAACCGGATGTGCCCCATGTGTCCCGGCTGTCGGATGAACAAACCTTTCACCTCGGAGATGAACCGGATGAGGTGAAACATGTCCCACATTCCGGGCATCGAGTTGACACCGGTGGTGTGAGCCGCTCTCCTAGTGGGCATGTTCGCGAACTTGGCGCTCACCTCGACCCGCACCCGCGGGTCCCTCGGTGCTGCCCTCGTCCGCCGCAGCTGTTGCTGTTGTCCCAGCTGTTGAGCCCACCGCGCTCCAGCTGACACCGGACCCATCCCGGCCCGGTCGCCTCTCCCCGTCCTGCACCCCGCTCCAGGACACCCCGCACGCCCGCGATCCGGGCGGCTCCGCGTGAACCTTCCGCCCCCACTCCTCTTCCGAGGGACCACAGCACCCGATGAACAGCGACAACGACCTCCAGATCGCCGGCGACATCCTCGAAGTCCCCCATCTGCTCCAGCCGCCCCGTGAACACCCGGTGACCGTCGCCGAGTTCGCCGGGCTGGCCCGCGCCGTCGCCGCCGACCGCGCCCAGTGGGCCCATCTGATCCGCTACGACGCCACCACCCGCTGGTACCACCGGCTGCGCACCGGACCCGGATACGAGGTCTGGCTGCTGTCCTGGGTGCCGGGCCAGGGCAGCGGACTCCACGACCACGGCCGCTCCTCCGGTGTCCTCACCGTCCTGGAGGGCAGCCTGACCGAGCGCACCGAGCGCACCGAGCGCGGCACGCGCGCGCTCGCGGCCGGGGCCCAGCGGGTCTTCGCACCCGGGTACGTGCACGAGGTGGTCAACGACTCCCTGGAGCCCGCGGTCAGCCTGCACGTCTACTACCCGGGCCTCACGGCGATGCCCATGCACACGTCGGCAGACGGCGAGGCGCACGGCGAGGTCCGGGCCGAGCCGTGCCCGGCCGTGGTGTGAGCCACTCCCCCCGCTGAGCGCTCACGGCGGCTGACAGACTGTGGCCATGCGCATTGTGGTTCTGGCAGGCGGCATCGGCGGTGCCCGGTTTCTGCGCGGTCTCAAGAAGGCCGCCCCGGACGCGGACATCACGGTCATCGGCAACACCGGCGACGACATCCATCTCTTCGGTCTGAAGGTCTGTCCGGACCTCGACACGGTGATGTACACGCTCGGCGGCGGCATCAACGAGGAACAGGGCTGGGGCCGGGAGGACGAGAGCTTCCGGGTCAAGGAGGAGCTGGCGGCCTACGGCGCCGGACCGAGCTGGTTCGGCCTGGGCGACCGGGACTTCGCGACCCACATCGTGCGGACGCAGATGCTGGACGCCGGGTACCCCCTGAGCGCCGTCACCGAGGCACTGTGCGCCCGCTGGCAGCCCGGCGTGAAGCTGATCCCGATGACCGACGACCGCGTGGAGACCCACGTGGCCGTAGAGGTCGACGGCGAGCGCAAGGCCGTCCACTTCCAGGAGTACTGGGTGCGGCTGCGCGCCTCGGTGCCCGCCGAGGCCGTCGTGCCGGTCGGCGCCGAGCAGTCCAAGCCCGCGCCCGGTGTCCTGGAGGCCATCGCCGAGGCCGACGTCGTCCTCTTCCCGCCGTCCAACCCGGTCGTGTCCGTGGGCACGATCCTCGCCGTGCCCGGCATCCGCGAGGCCATCGCGGAGGCGGGCGTACCGGTGGTGGGGCTCTCCCCCATCGTCGGGGACGCGCCCGTGCGCGGGATGGCCGACAAGGTGCTCGCGGCGGTCGGTGTGGAGTCCACGGCGGCTGCCGTGGCCGCGCACTACGGCTCGGGCCTCCTTGACGGCTGGCTGGTCGACACCGTCGACGCGGGCGCGGTCGAGCGGGTGCAGGCGGACGGCATCCGCTGCCGGGCCGTGCCGCTGATGATGACCGACGAGGACGCGGCCGCCGCCATGGCGCGCGAGGCGCTCGCGCTGGCCGAGGAGGTACGGGGCGCGTGACCACGAGCGAGTACCGGGTCTGGGCCCCCGAGGGGCTGCCCGAGGTGGCCCCCGGCGACGACCTGGCCAAGCTGATCGCGGCCGCCGAACCGGGGCTTGCCGACGGGGACGTGCTGCTCGTCACCTCCAAGATCGTGTCCAAGGCCGAGGGCCGGATCGTGGAGGCGTCCGACCGTGAGGCCGCGATCGACGCCGAGACCGTCCGGGTGGTGGCCCGGCGCGGGTCGCTGCGCATCGTGGAGAACCGGCAGGGCCTCGTCATGGCGGCCGCCGGGGTCGACGCGTCCAACACCCCCGGGGGCACCGTCCTGCTGCTCCCCGAGGACCCGGACGCCTCCGCGCGCGCGATCCGCGAGGGCCTACGGGCGGCGCTCGGCGTCGACGTGGGCGTGGTCGTCACCGACACCTTCGGGCGGCCGTGGCGTGCGGGCCTGACCGACGTGGCGATCGGCGCCGCCGGGGTGCGGGTCCTGGACGACCTGCGCGGCGGCACCGACGCGCACGGCAACCCGCTCTCCGCCACCGTCGTCGCCACCGCCGACGAACTCGCGGCGGCGGGCGACCTGGTCAAGGGCAAGTCCGCCGGGCGCCCGGTGGCCGTACTGCGCGGCCTGCCGCACGTGGTGATCGGCGCGGACGAAATCGGCGAGGACGGCGAGGGTGCGCGGGCGCTGGTGCGCTCCGCGCGCGACGACATGTTCCGGCTCGGCACCTCCGAGGCGGTCCGCGAGGCGGTGACCCAGCGGCGCACCGTACGGGCCTTCACCGACGAGCCGGTGGACCCGGGCGCCGTCCGCCGCGCGGTGGCCGCCGCCGTGACCGCGCCCGCCCCGCACCACACGACGCCGTGGCGGTTCGTGCTCCTCGAATCGGCCGAGTCCCGGCTGCGGCTGCTCGACGCGATGCGGGACGCCTGGATCGCGGACCTGCGCCGGGACGGCAAGAGCGAGGAGTCCATCGCCAAGCGGGTCCGCCGGGGCGAGGTGCTGCGCAACGCGCCGTACCTGGTCGTGCCCTGCCTCGTCATGGACGGCTCGCACACCTACGGCGACGCGCGGCGCGACGGTGCCGAGCGGGAGATGTTCGTGGTCGCCATGGGCGCGGGCGTGCAGAACCTGCTGGTCGCGCTGGCCGGGGAACGGCTGGGCTCGGCCTGGGTGTCGTCCACCATGTTCTGCCGGGACGTCGTGCGCGAGGTGCTCGACCTGCCGGCCGACTGGTCCCCGATGGGCGCGGTCGCCGTCGGCCACGCGGCCCAGGACCCGGCGTCGCGTCCGGCGCGGGACGCGGGGGCGTTCATCGAGGTTCGCTGAAAGGGGGCGGGGGCTGCCCTAGTCTCATAGGGCAGCCCCCGCATCCCTAGGACTCATCAGTGGCAGGACGTTTCGCTCCCCGGCCCGTTACGCGTACGACCGTGCGCGGCGGGGAGGTCACCGCGTCCGCCCCGGTGCCCCGGCAGGCGGGCGCGCCCCGCACCCGTACATGGGTGCCGGACGGGCCGCTGGACCTCGGTCTTGTGCTCGGGCCGCTGCGGCGCGGGCCTGCCGATCCGATGTTCCGGGCGGCGCGTGACGGCTCGGTGTGGCGGGCCTGCCGTACGCCCGCCGGTCCGGGCACGCTGCGGGTGTCCGCGCGTGGCGGCGAGGTGTGCGGTGAGGCGTGGGGCCCCGGCGCCGAGTGGCTGCTCGACCGGCTGCCCGAGCTGCTGGGCGCCGCCGACGACCCCGGGGCGTTCGAGCCCCGGCACCGGATCGTGGCCCTGGCCCGGCACCGGCGCCCCGGGCTGCGGCTGACCCGCACCGGTCTGGTGCTGGAGTCGCTGATCCCCTCGGTCCTGGAGCAGAAGGTCACGACCGACGAGGCGTACCGGGCCTGGCGGCTGCTGGTGCGCCGGTTCGGGGAGCCCGCGCCGGGGCCTGCCGGTACGGGTGAGCGCCCCATGTACGTGATGCCCGCGCCCCGGGCCTGGGCGCTGATCCCCTCCTGGGAGTGGCACCGCGCGGGTGTCGACGACAAGCGGGCGTCGACGATCCTGCGCGCGGTTCGGCTTGCCGCCCGACTGGAGCGCACGGTGGGTCTGTCTCCGGTCGAGGCGCGGGCCCGGCTGGAGGTTGTCCCCGGCGTGGGGCCCTGGACCTCGGCGGAGGTGGTTCAGCGCAGTCATGGCGCCGCCGACGAGGTGACTGTCGGCGACCTTCATCTTCCGCGCATCGTCGGGTGGGCGCTGGCGGGGGACCGGGATGCCGACGATGCGGTGATGCTGCGCTTGCTTGAGCCGTATGCCTCTCAGGGGCAGCGGCATCGGGCGGCTCGGTTGATTTTGCTGAGCGGGGGCGCTCCGGCTCGGCGGAAGCCGAAGATGCCGCGGGTGGATATCGGGCGGCTGTAGGGGCCTTGGGGCTGCGCCCCCGGCCCCCTTTCGGAGCTTCGCCGTTGGGGGTTCTCGCCAGTGCCGGGTGCGGGTGCGTTGTGGCTTGTCGCGCGGTTCCCCGCGCCCCTTCGGGACGTGCCCCTTGTTCGTCAGCACCCCTTGTTCGTCAGCACCCCGGTATCTCGCGCACCCCGCCCGCGACAGCTACATGTCCGACGAGAACCGCACCGCCCCCGCCGGAATCTGCGCCCCGCACCACACGCGGACCCCGTCCCGCAGTTCGTTGTCCGCGCCGACCACCGCTCCGTCGCCGACAACAGCACCCGTGAGGACAGATCGCTCCCCCACCCGGGCCCGCGTCCCGATCAGCGAGTCGGTGATGACCGCCCCCGCCTCCACGACCGCTCCCGGCAGGATCGCCGAGCCCGAGATACGCGCCCCCTCCGCGATGTACGCGCCCTCGCCGACCACCGTGCCGCCGGTCAGCTTGGCGTCGGGCGCGACGGTGGCCGTGGGGAGGATCAGGCGGTCGCCGCGTCGGCCGGGGACGGCAGGGGAGGGGGCGCGGCCCAGGACCAGGTCGGCCGAGCCGCGGACGAAGGCGGCCGGGGTGCCGAGGTCGAGCCAGTAGGTGGAGTCGACCATGCCCTGGAGGTGGGCCCCGGCGGCCAGCAGGCCGGGGAAGGTCTCGCGCTCGACCGAGACGGGGCGGCCCGCCGGGATCGCGTCGATGACGGAGCGGCGGAAGACGTAGGCGCCCGCGTTGATCTGGTCGGTGACGATCTCCTCGGGGGTCTGCGGCTTCTCCAGGAAGGCCAGCACGCGCCCGGTGTCGTCGGTGGGGACCAGGCCGTACGCCCTCGGGTCGGTCACCTTCGTCAGGTGCAGGGAGACGTCCGCGCCGGTGGACTCGTGGGTGTCCACCAGGGCCCGGATGTCGAGTCCGGTGAGGATGTCGCCGTTGAAGACCAGCACCGGGTCGTCGGGGCCTGAGTCCAGCCGCGTGGCCACGTTGCGGATCGCGCCGCCGGTGCCGAGGGGTTCCCGCTCGGTGACGTACTCGATGTGGAGGCCGAGGTCGGAGCCGTCGCCGAAGTACGGCTCGAAGACCTCGGCGAGGTAGCTCGTGGCGAGGACGATGTGCTCGACGCCCGCCGCTCTGGCCCGGGCCAGCTGGTGGGTGAGGAACGGCACCCCGGCCGCCGGGACCATGGGCTTGGGCGTGTGCACCGTGAGCGGTCGCAGCCGCGTGCCCTTGCCGCCGACCAGGAGGATCGCTTCTGTCACCTGTCGTCTCTGCTTCCTGCCGGGACCGGCGGAACGTCTCGTTTCGGCCGGCCAGTGTATGCAGACCGTGCGACGGCGCCCCGGGTGGCCGCGCGGTGTACCGCGTGATCGGCGTGCGGTCCTCCCCCGGCCGCACCCACCGTCCCCACCCGCCCCCCGACGGCACGCTCTTCTCCTTCGGATAGAGGTTGCCACCGCCGGCCGCCGGGCAACCCTTGCGCCACGCCCGCCGGGACACCTTCACAGGCCCCGCGAGCCCCGCAGGCCGCCCCGGGCGGCGTACTCTTGCGCGGGTGACTGCCACCGATCGCACCCCCGCCGACCTGCTGCGTTCCGCGCTCGCCGCGGACGCGGGCCGCCCCCTGGTGACGTACTACGACGACGCCACGGGCGAACGTGTCGAGTTGTCCGTGGCCACCTTCGCCAACTGGGTGGCCAAGACCGCCAATCTGCTCCAGGGCGAGCTGAACGCCGGACCCGGTGACCGGGTGGCGCTGCTGCTGCCCGCGCACTGGCAGACGGCCGTGTGGCTGCTGGCCTGCGCATCGGTGGGCGCGGTGGCCGACGTGGGCGGCGACGCGGCGGCGGCCGACGTGGTGGTGAGCGGCCCGGACTCGCTGGAGGCGGCGCGGGCGTGCCGGGGCGAGCGGGTGGCCATGGCGCTGCGTCCGCTGGGCGGCCGGTTCCCCGTGGTCCCGGACGGCTTCCTCGACTACGCGGCCGAAGTGCCGGGCCAGGGAGACCGGTTCGCGCCGTTCGCGCCCGTGGACCCGGACGAGCCCGCGCTGATCGTGGCCGGGGCGGAGTCCAGCGCGGCCGAGGTGGTCGAGCGGGCCCGCGCGGACGCGCCCGCGCTGGATCTGACGGGCCCGGGCTCCCGGCTGCTGTCGGGGCTGCCGTACGACACCTGGGAGGGGCTGAGCGCGGGGCTGTACGCCCCGCTGGCCGCCGGTGGTTCGGTGGTGCTGTGCCGCAACCTGGACCGGCTGGACGGGGACGCGCTCGCCAAGCGCATCGAGGCCGAACGGGTCACGGCCTCGCGCCACTGACCCGCCGGGGCCGTCCTCCTCGCACCACCGGCCCGTCGGCCCCGTCCTCACCCGTCCGGCGCAGCAAAGGGCGGCCCGGGGCCCGCTTCGCCGCCATGGTCGTAGAAGAGGGATGTGACGCTCGTACGCCATGGATCGGGGTGGACCTGACGTGCCCGACAGCGCAGGCAGGCCACCCGCTTCCGGCCCCGGGTCCTCGGCCACCGGGGACGGGCTGGCCCGGCGGCGCAGGCGACGGTGGGTCAGGGGTACGGCGCTGGGCTCGGCCGCGCTGCTGCTGGCGGCCGCCGGGGCGGGCTGGGCCGTCTACGACCGGCTCAGTTCCAACATCACCCCGGACGACGCGGCCGCCCGCGAGCTGGCCCGCTACGAACGCGAGCGGCCCACCGCGCTGGTGAAGGACGCCCAGAACATCCTGCTCATCGGGTCCGACACCCGGGCCGGGGACAACGGCGCGTACGGGCGCGACACGGGCAGCGCGCGCTCCGACACCACGATCCTGCTGCATCTGGCCGCCGACCGGCGCAGCGCCACCGCCGTCTCGCTGCCCCGCGATCTGATGGTGCACGTCCCCGAGTGCGTGGGCGCGGACGGCGGCCGTACCGACCCGACGTTCGCGATGCTCAACCACGCCTTCCAGCTGGGCGGTTCGGCCTGCACGATCCGTACCGTCGAGGAGCTGACCGGCATCCGCGTGGACCACCACATGGTCGTGGACTTCAGCGGGTTCAAGGAGATGGTGGACGCGGTCGACGGGGTGCGGCTGTGCCTGAAGGAGCCCATCGACGACAAGGCGGCCGGGCTCAGGCTGCCCGCGGGCGCGACGACCCTCGACGGGGAGCAGGCGCTCGGTTACGTACGCGCCCGCAAGACCCTCGGCGACGGCAGCGACACCGACCGGATGGAGCGCCAGCAACGTTTTCTCGGCGCGCTGGTGGAGAAGGTGCGCGGCAGCGACGTACTGCTGAATCCGGTGAAGCTCTATCCGGTGCTGGACGCGGCCACCTCCGCGCTCACCACGGACCCGGAACTGGCGAATCTGCGGGGTTTGTACCAGTTGGTGCGCGGACTGCGCGACATCCCCACCGAACATGTGCAGTTCCTGACGGTCCCTCGCAAGGCATACGTCTACGACTCCAATCGCGACCAGCTCGTGGAGCCGGACGCCGACCGCCTCTTCGCGCGGCTGCGGGCGGACCAACCCGTCGCGGTGAGCAAGGACACTTCACCTGAAAACACCGGTAATGCCCATCAGCAAGGCTCCATGAACGACGCTTCTCCGGTGCCGACTTTTCACGGGAACACGGCCGCCGAACGGGCCTGTGAGTAATGCGTGCACCAAAACGGCGAACTTTTGTTCAGGAATATGGGCGGGATTGCCCGGTTGTAGGAACGTGGAATTTGTCACGCGCGTCGCCCGACGCTGAACTGGGCGGATAGTGTGAGCGATCCGATGCACCCGGCCCCTCGGTTCAGGCCCTGAGGCCGTGCGTCGATTCACCGAGACCCGAGCGCCTACGAGGGGGAAGGCGCCGCGTGGCCCCGACGGAGGATTTGGACAACCGTGGACGCGCAAAGCCGTGGGCGGGCGGACAACATCGATCCCGCAGACCAGTGGGTGCTCAATCCGAACACCGGCGAATACGAACTGCGACTAAATCCTTCCGGAGCGCAATCGCCCGTTCCGGGTCCGCGTAGGTCGGCCCGCCGTGACAACGGCGCCGCACCTCCGCGCCAGCGGGGCGACGCGCCGGTCCGGGAGCCCCGCGAGAGCGAGGCGGAGGTGCCGCAGTCGCGCCGCCGCCGGGGGGCCGAGCCCGAGCCGGAGCCGCAGGGACGGCGCGGCGGCCGACGCCCCGCGCAGAAGCCGAAGAAGTCGAAGGCGAAGAAGGTCCTGGCGTGGACCGGCGGCGGCATGGCACTCGTGCTGGTCGCCGTGGGCTCGGCGGGCTACTTCTATGTGAAGCACCTCGCGGGCAACGTCGCCACGACGGACGTCGGCAGCGTGGCCAAGAAGGGCTTCAGCAAGGACGGCGCCTTCAACATCCTGATCATCGGCACCGACAAGCGCACCGGCAGCGGCAACGCGGGCTACGGCGACAAGAACAGCGTCGGCCACGCGGACACCAACATCCTGTTGCACGTCGCCAAGGACCGCACCAACGCGACGGCAATGAGCATCCCGCGCGACCTCGTCGTGGACGTGCCGGACTGCGAGAGCGTCCAGCCGGACGGCACCAAGAAGATCATCAGCGGCACCGACCAGGTGCGCTTCAACGAGAGCCTCGGTCAGGAGGGCCGCGACGCGGGCTGCACCATGAAGACCGTGCAGGCCGCCACCGGGATCAGGCCCGACCACTTCATGATGGTCGACTTCAACGCGGTCAAGACGCTGACCTCGGCGGTGGGCGGTGTCGAGGTGTGCCTGGCGCACCCCGTGAACGACCCGAAGTCGCACCTCGACCTCCCCCAGGGGAAGTCGAACGTCGAGGGCGAGCAGGCGCTGGCGTTCGTCCGTACCCGGCACAGCTTCGGCAACCACGGCGACCTGGACCGCATCAAGGCGCAGCAGCAGTTCATGGGGTCGCTGATGCGCAAGATGTCCTCCGGCGACACCCTCTCCAACCCGAGCAAGTTGCTGAGCCTGGCGGAGGCCGCCACCAAGGCGCTCACCGTCGACAAGGGCATCGGCTCGGTGGGCACGCTCAAGGACGTCGCGCTGGAGCTGAAGAAGGTCCCGCCGAAGAACATCACCTTCCTGACGGTGCCGGTGGTGGACAACCCGGCGGACGGTGCGGTCCACAAGACCGTGATCATCAGCCAGGAGCTGGCGCCGCCCGTCTTCGACGCCATCAACAACGACGTCTCCTTCACGGACGTCAAGAAGAAGGAGAAGGCCGCCAAGGACGCCCAGGCCGCCCGGCTCAAGGGCACCCGCTCCACGCCCGCCGAGATCCGGGTGCGCATCTTCAACGGCGGTGCGAAGGGCGGCAGCGCGTCGGCGACCCTCCTGTGGATGCAGACCGAGAAGGGCATCCTGAAGTCGGAGAACGCGGGCAACGCCGATGCCGAGCAGAGCAGGACCACTCTGGAGTACGCGCCCGACCAGGCGCCCCAGGCGCGTGAACTGGCCGCCCTCATGGGCCTGTCGGGCTCCGCGCTCAAGCCGGGCGAGAGCGTGACCAACTCCCAGGGGCTGCCCACGATGACCCTGACCCTCGGCAAGGACTTCAAGGGCGCGGGCGTCTCGATGACCGCCCCGGCGAAGGCGCCGAAGGTCGACAACCAGTCGACGGCCGGCACGGCCGGGTGCGCTTCATAGGTTTCAACTCGTAGGTAACGGTTCGGGCCCGTCGTGCGTCTATAAGGACGCGGGACGGGCCCGTTTGCTTGGCGGGGTACAGGAGGCCGGGAGTTGGCGCAGAGCGGCGTACGGGGGAAGGCCGATCCGGCGGGGGCGGCGACGGCCGCACCCGCCGGCCGGGGCCCTTCGAAGGGCGGCAGACGAGGCGCCCCGCGCGGGCGCGGGCGGCGGGTGCTGCGCTGGGCGGCGATCCTGCTGGCCCTGGTGATACTCGGGTCGGCGGGGGCCGGCTATCTCTACTATCAGCACCTCAACGACAACATCACCAAGGGCGAGCGGAACGGCGGCGACGACTCCAAGGTCCACCGCACCCAGCCCGACGCGGCGGGCCGTACGCCGCTGAACATCCTGCTCATCGGCTCCGACGACCGGAACTCCGACGAGAACGTGAAGCTCGGCGGCAGCAAGGACAACCGGGGCAACCCCCCGCTCGGCGACGTGCAGATGCTCATCCACCTCTCGGCGGACCGTGAGAGCGCCGCCATGGTGAGCATCCCGCGCGACACCCGCGTGGCCATCCCCAAGTGCGTGGACCCCAAGACCAAGCGCGTCTACCCGCCCACCGAGGGCATCATCAACACCACGCTCGCCCGGGGCGGCGCGGGCTGCACGCTGGCCACCTGGCAGCAGCTGACCGGCGTCTACATCGACCACTGGATGACCATCGACTTCACCGGTGTGGTGCGGATGGCCGACGCCGTCGGCGGTGTCGAGGTGTGCGTCAACCAGAACGTCTGGGACCACTCGACACCCGCCCAGCGCGGCGGCTCCGGGCTGAAGCTGACGGCGGGCCCGCACAAGGTCAAGCACATACAGGCCCTCCAGTGGCTGCGCACCCGGCACGCCTGGGGCAGCGACGTGATGCGCGCCCGCGCCCAGCACATGTACCTGAACTCGATGATCCGCACGCTCAAGGGCCAGAACGTCTTCACCGACAGCGGCAGGCTGACGGACCTGGCCGAGGCCGCCACCAAGTCCCTGGTGGTGTCCAAGGAGATCGGCACGGTCAAGAAGCTCTACGACCTCGGCACACAGCTGAAGTCCGTCCCGGCCGACCGCATCACCTCGGTCACCATGCCCAACGTGGAGGACCCGCTCAACCGCGAGCACGTGGTGCCGCAGCAGACCGGGGCCGACAGGCTGTGGGAGATGCTGCGCGACGACGTGCCGCTGGACAAGAACGGCAAGCCGGCCAAGCCCAAACCCCAGCCGTCCAAGACCGCTTCGCTCCAGCCCTCCCGGCTCGGGGTGGCCGTGGTCAACGGCACCGGCAGCGCGTCCCGGGCCGCCGTGCCGGGCCGGGCGGCGGACGTCCGTGCGGTCCTGGCCCAGGGCGGCTACGACCGGGCGGCGACGGACACCTCGGCAGCGCTCTCCGAGGACCGGACGGTCGTCCGCTACCCGAGCGCCGATCTGGAGGGCGACGCGCAGGGTGTGGCCAAGGCGCTCGGCATTCCGCTGAGCCAGGTGGAGCGGTCCACGGACGTCTCGGGCGTGACGGTGGTCGTCGGCGCGGACTGGCGCACCGGCACCGCGTACCCGAAGAAGGCCGCCCCGAAGGCCGGTGACATCCCCGCCGGTTCCGACGCCATCAACGGCTCGGATACCTCCGCCTGCATGGACGTGTACAAGCCGTACCAGTGGTAGACCTGCGCTCCCGCTGACGGCACGTCGGGCTTGGCGTTCACAGGGGCCTCGCGTTACCGCGAATGGGGGACACCCTTGCGCGCCGCCGGGGCTGCGACGCGGGCTGGAGATCGTATCGGCCTACGGTTCCTACAAACCCCACGTACGGCCCAGCCCGGAGGTGTCCCTTGCCCAGACCGCCTCGGCCCCCCTCCCCCACGGCCAAGGGCGGTGCGGCCGCCCCCGGCCCGCGGCGCCGTCCGCAGCCGCCCGGGCGGGCGC
>NZ_WWIR01000601.1 GCF_009863025.1 Streptomyces sp. SID4985
CCACCGGCGCCGGAGCGGCCCGTACCGTCCGCACGCCCAGCGGCAGCCGGTCCACCAGCGGCTCCTGCGCCATGCGCGCACGGGCCTGGTCGCCCACGTGCGCGGTGCCGTTGCGGGCGTCGAAGCGCCCGGCCAGCTCCAGCGCCTCGGCCCGAGCCCACCCGGCCAGCTCCCGCGCGGTCCAGGTCCGCCCGGCGGGCCCCGGCACCTGCCGCTCGCCGAGACCGAGCCCGGTCAGCCGGTCCATCAGCAGTGTCACCACCGCCAGGAAGTCCAGCAGGCTGCGCGGATGCCCGGTGTCGGTGAAGTACGCGGGCCGCTGCGCGAGCAGCTCCAGACCGCGCGCCTCGTTGCCGGTCAGCGCGCAGAACTCCACATGGTCCGCGTAGGCGTCCCGCATGCTCTCCATCGGCCGCACCAGCCGGAAACCCCGCAGATGATGGGCGCGCGCCTCGTCCAGGCGGCCGAGCCGCACCAGCGGCAGCAGCGAGGATCCCAGCACCTGGTGCGGCTCGTGCGCACAGCTGAACTCGCCTTCCAGTACCGGGCGCCACAGCTCCAACGCCTCCGCGTCCCGGCCCAGTTCGGACTGCCACACCCCCTGCCCGTGCAGCTCGCAGGCGTGGCAGTCCGCCATCGAGTCCCGGTCCGACGTCAGCCACGCGGCATACGCCCGCTCCGCCCGCGCCCTGTCACCGACATGCGCGGCCACACTGAACTCCGCGCTGCGCACGGCACGTTCGGAGTGCCCGGCGATCCGGTACCGCTCCTCCATCTCGCCCAGCCACGTCTCCACCGAGGCCAACGGGATGTGCGGCTGACCCAGCATCCCCGCCGACATCCACTTGAACACCCAGTGCAGCGAGTGCGCCTCGTACTCGTCGAAGTCCTCGGGGCGTTCGTCCCACATCCGCAGCAGCCGCGCGAAGGGCACGAACATGCGGTCCTTCTCGGAGCTGTAGTTGTAGACGTTCAACTGGTGGCCCAGCGCCTCGATCACCGCGAGCGGAATGCCCAACTTCTCGGCCTCGATGAGCAGTTCCTCCGCGCGTGCGTTGCGCGCCGGGCCCTCGGGGCGCTCGGCGTTCTCCGCCATGGCCCGGCGCAGCGCGTCGAAGTCCCCGATCGCGTCCGTCACTTGCCGTCCTCCCCATGGGTCGCCCACTCCAGCAGGCCGATGAACGCCCGGTTCAGCAGCGCCGAGTCGGCGGGCCTGAGCGGCCGCCGCGCCATCAGCAGCGCCTGCCCGTACAGCGACTCCGTGGCGGTGCCGATCAGCTCCGCGTCCCCCAGCGAACCGATGCGCCGGATCAGCGGGTTGAGATGGTTCAGCACCAGCCGGGCCCGCGGCGCGCTGCCGCGCAGCGAACCCAGGATGCCCGCCCACAGCTCGTCCGCCCGCTCCTCCGCCTCCGCGCGCGCCTGCTCGTGCCGCGCCGCCCGGTCGTCCAGATGCAGCGCGGGCACCGACAGCGGATGGAACGCCCGCAGCACCACGTCACAGCCCAGCGGGTCCAGCTTCGCCCGCGCCGCCGCCAGGAACCCCGACAGCGCCAGCTCCTCCGCCGGATCGACCGTGTCCAGATGCGCGGTCACGGTGTCCGGGTCCAGCTCCGCGACCACGGTCCCGGGCCGCACCGACGGCAGCGCCTCCACCAGCTCGCTGTCGCAGGTGTAACCGCCGTTGATCACACCGATGCCCTGCGCGGAGGCGATCGCCGCGACCTGCCGGTACTCCTCCACCGTCCGCGTGAAGTGCACCACCGGGTGCCGCTGCGCGAACTCCTCCAGCGACAGCCGGCCGTCCGTCGTCTCGAACGGCAGCCAGGGCAGCATGATCCGCAGCATCTCGGCGTCGTGCCGCGCCAGCGACTTCACGCCCAGGTGATGCACCGCGAGAAACGCGCTCAGCCGCTCCGGATCGCCCGCCGCGAGCCCGGTCAGCCAGCCCCGGACGCGCTCGCCCAGCGCCTCCCGCACCGCCGCCAGCGTCTCGTCCTCGTACAGCGCCTCGCGCGAGGCCGTCGGCCGCAGACTGTCCGTGTCCAGCACACAGCGCACGAAGAACGCCCAGTCCGGCAGCAGCTGTTCGGCCCGCTCGGTCAGCAGCATCCCCTTCAGATGCACCCGGTGCGTGGCCCGCTGCGCGGGACTCACCGCCGAGGGCAGCACGTACGCCACCCCGCGCACCCCGGCCAGCGGCACGTCCAGCGTGATCGAGTCCAGCGGAGTGAAGCCGAACAGCTCGTGGCAGTGCCGGGCCAGCCCCGCCCGCCGCTCGGCCGGGCTCGGCCAGGCGCGGTCCCACGGTGCCGGGAGGTCGGTGACCTGCTCGTCCTCGACCCGGACGTCGTACGGCAGCAGCGAGCCGAAGTCCCGGGCCAGCGCCCGCACCCGCTCCGGCGACAGCCACTCGGCCGCGCCCGCCCGCGCCACCAGGTGCACGGTGGTGCCCGGCTCGGTCCGCGCCGAGTCGGGCAGCGTGCGCACGGTGTACGACCCGTCGTCGCGCGCCGTCCACTCCACCGGCGGCGCCTGCGGATCGAGCGCGCTGCGGCTGACCACGCGGACCCGCTCGGCCACCACGAAACAGGCCAGCAGCCCGATGCCGAACTGTCCGAGGAACCCGGACCGGGCCTCCTGGAGCCCCTCGGCCCGCTTGGAACTGCGCCCGATCGTCGCGAGCAGACTGTGCACGTCCGGCTCGGTGAGCCCGATGCCGCTGTCCTCGATCCGCAGGCCGCCCGCGCCGTCGGCGTACAGCCGCACGGTCGCCGGGGCACCGGGGTCCCGCTCCCGGCGGGCGGTCACGGCGTCCACGGCGTTCTGCAGCAGCTCGCGCAGATAGACCTTGGGGCTGGAGTAGAGGTGATGGGAGAGCAGGTCCACCAGACCACGCAGGTCGACCTGGAACGTATGGGGCGACTGGGAAGCCTGGGATGACTGTGAGGTCTGGGAGTCCATCGTCACGGCGCCGGTGGGGGGAACGGTGTCCGGCGCGGGGTCGGGCGGTCCGGGTGGGGCGGTGACCGCGGGGGGATGGCTGGGGCGCGCCATCCTAGGCCCGAGCCGATGACCTGACCAGGGGCTTCGCCGATGTCCCTGACCAGCGGCCCGGCCGCCGTATACGGCGGCCGGGCGACAGGGGGCCGTTCGCGGTCCGGTACGGGGGGCGGGGCGGCGGGTGGGGCATTGTCACTGGCGTGGTGTGCAATGGAGCACGTGCCCGCACTGCGAGAACCACTGAAGAAAGTGCTCGGCCCCGCCACCGCGAAGGTGATGGCCGAGCACCTCGGCCTGCACTCCGTCGGCGATCTGCTGCACCACTACCCGCGCAGATACGAGGAGCGCGGCCAGCTCACCCACCTCGCCGACCTCCCCATGGACGAACACGTCACGGTGGTCGCCCAGGTCGCCGACGCCCGGCTGCACACCTTCGCCTCCGCCCGCGCCCCGCGCGGCAAGGGCCAGCGCCTCGAAGTCACCATCACGGACGGCATGGGCCGCCTCCAACTGGTCTTCTTCGGCAACGGCGTGCACAAGCCGCACAAGGAACTGCTCCCCGGCACCCGCGCGATGTTCTCCGGCAAGGTCTCCGTCTTCAACCGCCGCCTCCAACTCGCCCACCCGGCCTACGAACTGCTGGACAAGGACGACGACAGCGAGGACGCGGCGGAGAACTGGGCGGGCTCCCTGATCCCCCTCTACCCGGCCACCGCCAAACTGGAGTCCTGGAAGATCGGCAAGGCCGTCCAGACGGTCCTCCCCAGCGCGGCCGAAGCCCTCGACCCCCTCCCCCCTGCCCTGCGCGAGGGGCGCGGCCTCGTCACCCTCCCCGAGGCCCTCCTCAAGATCCACCGCCCCGCCACCCAGGCCGACGTCGCCGACGCCCGTGCCCGCCTGAAGTGGGACGAGGCATTCGTCCTCCAGGTCGCCCTGGCCCGCCGCCGCCACGCCGACACCCAACTCCCCGCCGTCCCCCGCGAACCCAAGCCCGACGGCCTCCTCACCGCCTTCGACGACCGCCTCCCCTTCACTCTCACCGAAGGCCAGCAACGCGTCTCCGCCGAGATCTTCACGGACCTGGCGACGGCCCACCCGATGCACCGGCTGCTCCAGGGAGAGGTCGGATCGGGCAAGACCTTGGTCGCCCTGCGCGCCATGCTCGCCACCGTCGACGCGGGCGGGCAGGCGGCCATGCTCGCGCCCACCGAGGTGCTCGCTCAGCAGCACCACCGGTCGATCACCGAGATGATGGGGGAACTGGCCGAGGGCGGGATGCTCGGTGGGACCGAGCACGCCACCAAGGTGGTGCTGCTCACCGGGTCGATGGGGGCCGCCGCCCGCCGCAAGGCGCTGCTCGACATCGTCACCGGGGAGGCGGGCGTCGTCATCGGCACGCACGCGCTGATCGAGGACGTGGTGCAGTTCCACGACCTCGGCCTGGTGGTCGTGGACGAGCAGCACCGGTTCGGCGTCGAACAGCGCGACGCCCTGCGCGGCAAGGGCAAGCAGCCCCCGCATCTCCTCGTCATGACGGCCACCCCCATCCCGCGCACCGTCGCGATGACCGTCTTCGGCGACCTGGAGACCTCCGTCCTGGACCAGCTCCCGGCCGGCCGCTCCCCGATCGCCACCCATGTCGTCCCGGCCGCCGACAAGCCCCACTTCCTCGCCCGCGCCTGGGAACGCGTCCGCGAGGAGGTCGAGGGCGGGCATCAGGCGTACGTCGTCTGCCCCCGCATCGGCGACGAACAGGACACCGCCGCCGAGAAGAAGGCCACCGAGGGCGACAAGCGCCCCCCGCTCGCCGTCCTCGACGTCGCCGACCACCTCGCCAAGGGCCCCCTCCAGGGCCTTCGCGTCGAGGTCCTGCACGGCAGGATGCACCCCGACGACAAGGACGCGGTGATGCGCCGCTTCGCGGCAGGGGACACGGACGTCCTGGTCGCCACCACGGTCATCGAGGTCGGCGTCAACGTCCCCAACGCCACCGCGATGGTCATCATGGACGCCGACCGCTTCGGCGTCTCCCAGCTCCACCAGCTCCGCGGCCGCGTGGGCCGAGGCTCCGCCCCCGGCCTCTGCCTCCTGGTCTCGGAGATGCCCGAGGCCAGCCCGGCCCGCCGCCGCCTCGCCGCCGTGGCCTCCACCCTCGACGGCTTCGAACTCTCCCGCCTCGATCTGGAGGAACGCCGCGAGGGCGACGTCCTGGGCCAGGCCCAGTCAGGCGCCCGCACCAGCCTGCGCGTCCTGGAGGTCATCGAGGACGAGGAGATCATCGCGGAGGCGAGAAAGGAAGCCACGGCAGTGGTGGCCGCCGACCCAGACCTCAAGGACTACCCAGCCCTCCGCACGGCCCTGGACGCCTTGCTGGACGAGGAGAGAGAGCAGTACCTGGAAAAGGGCTGAAGTGTATTTCCCTAAGGGGCGCGGGGAACTGCGCGAGCAACCACTACGGACCCGCACCCGCCAACGAACCACCCCCACCCCCCACCACCTGCGAAAATAAAGAAGAACCCCACAAAAGAAGGACCGCTCACATGACCCGCGTGATCGCCGGCACAGCAGGCGGACGGCGCCTCTCGGTGCCGCCCGGCACAGGAACCCGCCCCACCTCGGACCGCGCACGCGAAGCCCTCTTCTCCACCTGGCAGTCCCTCCTCGCCACCCCTCTGGACGGCACCCGGGTCCTGGACCTCTACGCGGGCTCGGGAGCCGTCGGCCTGGAGGCCCTCTCCCGAGGCGCGAGCCACACCCTCCTGGTAGAAGCGGACGCCCGAGCCGCGAAAACCGTCCGGGAGAACGTCAAGAACATCGGCCTCCCCGGCGCCGAGGTCAGAACGGGCAAAGCGGAGCAAGTCATCCGCACCGCGCCCCCCGCCGAACCGTACGACCTGGTCTTCCTGGACCCCCCGTACGCCGTCTCCGACGACGATCTCCGAGAGATCCTCCTCACACTCCGCTCCGGGGGCTGGCTGACCGAGGAAGCGCTGGTCACCGTGGAGCGCAGCACCAGAGGCGGCGCATTCGGGTGGCCGGACGGCTTCGAGGCGATCCGGTCCCGTCGCTACGGCGAGGGAACGTTTTGGTACGGTCGCGCCGCCTCTACGTGCGAAGACGCACGATGACCGGACCGGAGAGCGAGGGATCTCAAGTGCGCCGCGCCGTCTGTCCCGGGTCGTTCGACCCGATCACCAACGGACATCTCGACATCATCGCCCGCGCGTCCCGCCTCTACGACGAGGTCTACGTCGCGGTGATGGTCAACAAGTCCAAGCAGGGCCTGTTCGACATCGACGAGCGGATGGCCCTGATCCGCGAAGTCACCGCCGAATACGCCAACGTACGGGTCGAGGCCCACCACGGCCTCCTCGTGGACTTCTGCAAAGAGCGCGACATCCCCGCCATCGTCAAGGGACTTCGCGCCGTCAGCGACTTCGACTACGAACTCCAGATGGCCCAGATGAACAACGGCCTCACCGGCGTCGAAACGCTGTTCGTGCCCACCAACCCCACCTACAGCTTCCTCTCCTCCTCCCTGGTGAAGGAGGTCGCGGCGTGGGGCGGCGACGTCTCCCACCTGGTGCCCCCGGCCGTGCTCGGCGCGCTCCGCGACCGCCTGAAGCGGGACTGACCGTCCCGGCGCGCCCGCGTCCGCGCCCCGTCGGCACGCGCCCGCGCCCCACCGGAAGGTGACAAGACGTCACCCCGTGTCGGACGGCCGCCCCAGGGCCGTACAGTCGTGCCGTCCGTCTCCAACACAGCTGTAGAGAGTGGCGAGCACAGGTGGACATCCAGAACAAGCTCGACGAGATCGTCTCCTCGGTCTCCAACGCCCGGTCCATGCCGATGTCGGCCTCCTGCGTGGTCAACCGCGCCGAGCTGCTCGCGCTGCTCGAAGAGGTCCGCCAGGCGCTGCCCGGCTCCCTCGCGCAGGCGCAGGAGCTGATCGGGGACCGTGAGCAGATGGTCGAGCAGGCCCGCCTGGAGGCCGACCGGATCATCGAGGGCGCGCACGCCGAGCGCGGTTCGCTGATCGCGGGCACCGAGGTCGCCCGCCAGTCGCAGGCCGAGGCCGACCGCATCCTGAACGAGGCCCGCACCGAGGCCGAGCAGGTCCGCGCGGACGCCGACGACTACGTGGACTCCAAGCTCGCGAACTTCGAGGTCGTCCTCACCAAGACCCTCGGCTCGGTCGGCCGCGGCCGCGAGAAGCTGCTCGGCACCGGCCCCGGCCTGGACGAGAACGGCTACGAGGACGAGGACGCCCCCGAGCGCAGCCAGGACCCCGAGACCCTGCGCCACACCGCCGACTCCTACGTCGACGCCAAGCTCGGCGCCTTCGAGGCCGTCCTCGCCAAGACCCTGGACGCCGTCCACCGGGGCCGCCAGAAGCTGCACGGCCGGATCGCCACGGACGACCTCGGCGCCCTCGCCGACGACACCACGACCTTCCAGCACTCCAGCGACGCCGACTACCTCGCCGACCTCGCGGCCCTCGCCGACGCCCCCGCCACCCCGGTGCAGCGCGCGCAGACGGCCCCGCTCACCCCGGAACCGGCGTACGACCGGCCCGCCGCGGACCCGGCGTACGACCCGGCCGCCCGGGAACCGGCGTACGAGCCGCAGGAGGCGTACGGCTACCAGCAGCAGCCCGACGCCTACCCCGGCTACCCGCAGCAGCCCGGCTACGCCCCGCAGGAGGCGTACGGCTACCAGCAGGACCCGTACGCGCCGAACGGCTACGCCCCGCAGACCGACGGCGCCTTCCACGGCTACGACGCGCAGCAGGCGGCGTACGACCCGAACCAGGGACAGGCCCAGCAGCACCAGGGCCAGTCGCAGGACTACGCGCTCGAAGAGGCCAGTCTGTTCGACACCAGCATGATCAGCGCCGAGCAGCTGCGGGCGTACGAGCAGGGCCGGGGAATGTAGGCGGGGGCGGGGAGAAGGGACCGGATTGGGCCCTGAGCGAAAGGTCCAGTATCCTGGCTCTTCGGTCGCGTGTATGTCCGCGATCACCGCTGCCCGGAACACCTGCGGGCGGCGTCCTCCGAGCTCGAAGACCGAAAGCGGCCATGGCCTCCAACGCACGCCTCGACCACCGCAACCCCCTCGTGATCGACACGCACGAGCTGGGCCGGCGTCCTGGTGCGATGCAGCGCCTGACCCGTGAGGTCGACGCCCCCCGGGACCTCGGTATCGAGGGTGTCATCGGAGTGCCGGAAGGCACGCCGTTGGAGCTCGACCTCCGCCTGGAGTCGGTCATGGAAGGGGTGCTTGTCACAGGCACCGCCCGTGCATCGGCCAAGGGGGAGTGCGTAAGGTGTCTGGAGCCGGTCGGGCTGGAGCTCGAAGCGGACTTCCAGGAGATGTTCTCGTACCCTGACGCCGACGACCGGGGCCGCGTGATCGCGGAACCGGGCGACGACGCCGAGGACGACGAGGACAGGCTCTACATCGAGGACGGTCTGATCGACCTCGAACCCGTGCTGCGGGATGCGGTGGTGCTCGCACTGCCGATGCAGCCGGTGTGCCAGGACGACTGTGCGGGCCTGTGCTCCGAGTGCGGAGCGCGGCTCACGGACGACCCGGACCACCACCATGACGCCGTCGACATCCGTTGGGCGGCTTTGCAGGGACTCGCCGGTTCACTCGAAGACGGCGAGAAGGACGAGATGAGCGGCGCCGAAGCGGGCGTCGACGAGAAGCAGGAGAAGTAGCCGTGGCTGTTCCGAAGCGGAAGATGTCGCGCAGCAACACGCGCCACCGCCGGTCGCAGTGGAAGGCTGCGGTCCCCACCCTGGTTGCGTGCGAGCGCTGCCACGAGCCCAAGCAGCAGCACATCGCGTGCCCGTCTTGCGGCACCTACAACAAGCGCCAGGTCCTCGAGGTCTGAGCGGCTGGTGAGAGGCACTGTGTCCACTGCCAAGAAGGTGGAAGACGCCGAAGCAGGTACTTCCCGCCGACGCGGGAACGGCTCGGCGGACAACAAGGCCTCGTCCCACACGCTTCTGGAAGGGCGGCTCGGCTACCACGTCGAGTCCGCCCTTCTGGTGCGTGCGCTGACCCACCGCTCCTACGCCTACGAGAACGGCGGTCTGCCGACGAACGAGCGGCTGGAGTTCCTCGGGGACTCCGTGCTCGGCCTCGTCGTCACCGACACGCTGTACCGCATCCACCCCGACCTGCCTGAAGGCCAGCTGGCCAAGCTGCGGGCCGCGGTGGTCAACTCGCGTGCGCTTGCGGAGGTGGGCCGCGGGCTCGACCTGGGCTCCTTCATCCGGCTCGGCCGTGGTGAAGAGGGAACGGGCGGCCGGGACAAGGCATCCATTCTCGCCGACACCCTTGAAGCGGTGATCGGCGCGGTCTATCTCGATCAGGGCCTCGACGCGGCCTCCGAACTGGTGCATCGCCTGTTCGACCCGCTCATCGAGAAGTCCTCGAACCTCGGCGCCGGCCTGGACTGGAAGACCAGTCTCCAGGAGCTGACCGCGACCGAAGGACTCGGCGTGCCCGAGTACCTGGTCACGGAGACCGGCCCCGACCACGAGAAGACCTTCACTGCTGCTGCCCGCGTCGGGGGCGTCTCGTACGGCACCGGCACCGGCCGCAGCAAGAAGGAGGCGGAGCAGCAGGCCGCCGAGTCCGCCTGGCGCGCCATCAAGGC
>NZ_WWIR01000602.1 GCF_009863025.1 Streptomyces sp. SID4985
TGTGGCTTGTCGCGCAGTTCCCCGCGCCCCTTGGGGGCCCCTCGGGGAGTTGAAACGTCCAGGCTTCTGATGAGTTGCTCTTGGTGATCTTGGGAATGCCTTTGGTCTTGTGGGTGTTGGGGGGTATGGACACTAGGAGGGGCGGTCATCGTGCTTGATCCGCAGGGTTTGTACGCGTGGGAGCCGAAGGGGCTGGCCGTGGTGGACATGGCGCTGGCTCAGGAATCGGCCGGGCTGGTCATGCTCTACCACTTCGACGGATACATCGACGCGGGAGAGGCCGGCGACCAGATCGTCGAGCGGCTGCTCGACACGCTGCCCCACCAGCTCGTCGCCCGCTTCGACCACGACCGGCTCGTGGACTACCGGGCCCGTCGCCCGCTGCTGACGTTCAAGCGGGACCACTGGACCGACTACGAGGTACCGGCGATCGAGGTCCGCCTCGTCCAGGACACCACCGGCGCCCCCTTCCTGCTGCTCTCCGGGCCCGAACCGGACGTGGAGTGGGAGCGGTTCGCGACGGCCGTACGGCAGATCGTGGAGCGGCTCGGCGTCCGCCTCTCGGTGAACTTCCACGGCATCCCCATGGGCGTCCCGCACACCCGCCCCGTCGGCCTCACCCCGCACGGCAACCGCACCGACCTGGTGCCCGGCCACCGCAGCCCCTTCGACGAGGCCCAGGTGCCCGGCAGCGCCGAGGCGCTGATCGAGTACCGCCTCTCCGAGGCGGGCCACGACACGCTCGGCGTCGCCGCCCATGTCCCGCACTACATCGCCCGCTCCACCTACCCGGACGCCGCCCTGACCGTCCTGGAGGCGATCACCGCCGCCACCGGGCTCGTCCTGCCCGGCGTCGCGCACTCCCTGCGCACCGAGGCGCACCGCACGCAGACCGAGATCGAGCGGCAGATCCGTGAGGGCGACGAGGAACTGACCTCGCTCGTCCAGGGCCTTGAGCACCAGTACGACGCGGCCGCGGGCAGCGAGACCCGGGGCAACATGCTCGCCGAGCCGGTCGACATCCCGTCCGCCGACGAGATCGGCCGCGAGTTCGAGCGGTTTCTCGCCGAGCGGGAGGGCGAGGGCTGAGCCGGGGTCCGGTGCCGATCGGACGGGTTCTAAGCTTCCGCTCATGCTGACAGTGGGTCTGACCGGTGGCATCGGCGCCGGCAAGAGCGAGGTGTCCCGGCTGCTCGTGGAGCACGGGGCCGTACTGATCGACGCCGACCGCATCGCACGCGAGGTCGTGGCGCCGGGCACCCCCGGGCTCGCCGCCGTGACCGAGGCGTTCGGACCGGAGATCCTGGCCGGGGACGGCTCCCTGGACCGTCCCCGGCTCGGCGCCCTCGTCTTCACCGACCCCGAGAAGCTCGCCCTTCTCAACTCGATCGTGCACCCGCTGGTGGGCGCCCGCTCCCGCGAACTGGAGAGCGCCGCGCGACCCGGCTCCGTCGTGGTCCACGACGTGCCGCTCCTCACCGAGAACGGCCTGGCCCCCCTCTACGACCTCGTGATCGTCGTGGACGCGAGCCCCGAGACCCAGCTCGACCGGCTGGTCCGGCTGCGCGGGATGACCGAGGAGGACGCCCGCGCGCGTATGTCCGCCCAGGCGAGCCGCGAACAGCGCCTGGAGATCGCGGACATCGTCGTCGACAACGACGTACCCCTGGAGGCGCTGAAGGAGCGCGTCGACCGGGTGTGGGAGGAGCTGACGGCCCGCGCGGCCCGCTCCCGCGAGGGCGGTTCGACGGAATAGCTCGACGGAATAGCCCTCCGCGTACAGGCGTTGGAATGCCCCAGTGAGGGAAGGACTTCGCCGTGCCCGAGACCAGCGGATCGACCGGACGTACTCCGGAGACGCACGTCATCGACTTCCGTGCCGCCGAGCGCCTGCTCGACGCACGGGATCCCAGAGGCGCGGTGAAGCTGCTCGACGAGGTCATCGCCGCCCATCCCGAGAACACCGCCGCCCGGCTGCTGCGCGCGCGTGCCTTCTTCGCCGCCGCCCAACTGCGCCCCGCCGAGCTCGAGTTCACCATCGTCCTGGAGCGCGAGCCGGACAACGCCTTCGCCCACTTCGCTCTTGGCCGCACCTACGAGCGCCAGGGGCGGCCCGGTCAGGCCCGCCGCCACTTCCGGCTGGCGGCCGCCCTCGACCCCAACCCGCGGTATTTGCGGGCGGCGCGCTTCGAATCCTGAGCGCGGGCGCGGGCGCGCGGACGGGGGCGGCGGCTCGGTCGGCTTCGGGGCCCCGGTCGGTCAGGGTGGTTCCCCGGTCAGGCAGTGTGCTCCCAGTCAGGGGTGTCGGCGCGGTGTCGGCGGGCGGCCCAGCCGGGGCCGCTTCGGTCGGTCCGGCGGTTCGTCGTCCACGGGTTCGTACGGCGGGACGTCGCGGCCCGGCTGGTAGTGCGGGCCCTGCCGCAAGTGCCGCAGGACCAGCGTCAGATCGATGGTGACCACCAGCCACAGCGCGGCGCAGGCCGCCGCCCAGCCCGGCCGTCCGACGAGGACGAAGGCGACGGTCCCGAAGACGGCCCAGCCGAACCCCCACACGGCCAGCCAGAGCCGCGCTCGCAGCGCACTGCGCGCGGTCGTCGGTTCACTGCCCGTACGCATTCCGTCTCCACTCCTCCTTGCAACGTACTCTTCGCCGGGCCCGTGCACCAAGGGCGGAGAGTTCCCGCCGGGCGGTGAATTGACTCGAACGAGTGGACTGTCGGTGGAGGGGAACGGCCGTGCGAGCGCCGCGCGTTGTGGGGGCATGACGGTTGAAATGCGTGAGGGACACGAGGGCACGGGCCCGGGGGCGATCACCCCGGACGGCTGTGCGGTCGAGCTGTACTCCCGGATGCCGGTCGGCGAGGAGCCGGACGTCATCGCGGCGGCGGTGCCTCCCGGGGCACACATCCTGGAGCTGGGCAGCGGCGTGGGCCGGGTGACCCACGCCCTGCTGGAGCGGGGCTTCACGGTCACGGCCGTGGACGAGTCGGCGGAGATGCTGGCCCGCGTGCGGGGGGCCCGCACGATATGCGGCCCCATCGAGGACCTGGACCTGGGCGAGCGGTTCGACGTGGTCATGCTCGCCTCGTTCCTGGTGCACACCGGTGACCCGGAGGTGCGGCGCGGTCTGCTGCGCGCCTGCGTCCGGCATGTCGCGGACGGGGGCTGTGTCCTCCTCCAGCGGGAGGGCGCGGACTATCACAGCCGGATACCGAGGGAGCGGGTCGACCCGAGCGGCTTCACGGTGCGGATCGTGGCGAGCGATCCGGTGGGGGAGGGGGTGCGTGCGGTCCGCGCCGAGTATGTGTTCCCGGACGCGGTCTGGACCCAGACCTTCCGCGCCCGTCCGCTGAGCGTGGAGGAGTTCGAGGAGGCGCTGGCGGAGGCGGGACTGGAGGTGGACAGGTATCTGACGCAGGACGGGATGTGGGTAAGGGCGGTGCCCGTGCCGGTGCGGGGGAGGTGAGGGGACGCTGCGGCTGGGCTGGGCTGGGCTGGGCTGGGCTGAGCTGGGCTTGGCCGGTCGCGGGGCGCGCGGTCGGGGTCACCGTCCTCGGCGTCGGCCTCCGGAGTCGCCGGGTTGGTCGGGTCGGCCGGGTCGACTGGATCGGCCACGGCGGTCGGTGCGGTCGGTGCGGCCAGGTCGGTCGGTGCGGCTGGTGTCGCCGGGTCGGCCAGGTCGGTCGGTGTCGCCGGGGTGGCCCGATCGACCGGAGTGACCGGTGTCGCCGGAGTCGCCGGTGTCGTCCGGTTCCCCGGGTGCGGTGCGTGCCGCTGCCGAGGCGCCCAGTGATCCCAGGCCCCGCAGGCGTTCCAGCTCGCGGCGGTCGCGCTTGGTGGGGCGGCCCGCGCCCCGGTCGCGGACACCGGCGGGGGCCACGGCCTCGCGGGGCGGGGGCGGCGGCGAGTTGTCGACGTAGCACTCGGCGGCCACGGGCGCGCCGACCCGCTTGCGGATCAGCCGCTTCACGATCACGACCCGCTCCCGGCCCTCGTGCCGCAGCCGCACCTCGTCACCGACCCGCAGGGAGTGGGCGGGCTTCACCCGGTCACCGTTCACATGGACATGGCCGCCACGGCAGGCGGTCGCGCCCAGCGAACGCGTCTTGACCAGGCGTACGGCCCAGATCCAGCTGTCGATCCGGACGCTCTCGCCCGTCGCCGGCCCGGCGGCCTTCGCCGCGGCCACGGCGGCGGAGGTCTTCGGGTCGGGGGCGGCGGAGTCACGGTTCACGTCGTCGTCCGCGTCCGGTGAATCCTGTGCAGCCAAAGCCATGCTGCCGACCCTAACGCGTCGCGCTGCCCCGGCCCGACCCGTTTTCGGTGCGGTGGTCCGTGGGGCGGTGGCCCTTGGGAGGGAGCCGCCTCCCGGTACCGTCCTCCGCCAGGGCCCCTCCCACGGCCCACCCCGGATGCGCCCCGCCCGGCCGCCCTCGACGCTGAAGTGATCGATGCGGGTGAGGAGGGACGAGGAGGGGGCATGGAGACGGCGGCCACGGCGGGGGAACCGCCCCGGCGCGAGCGGAAGTTCACCTTTCCGAGCGCGCTGACCGTCCTCGCCGCCGTCACCGTCGCGGTGTGGCTGCTCGCCTTCCTGATCCCGCCGGGGGAGTACGCCCGCGACGCCTCCGGCGCCCCCGTCCAGGGCACGTACCACCGGGTCTCCGCCGGGCGGTCCTTCACGGACCGGCTCGACGATCTGTTCCTCTCGCCGGTGAACGGGCTGTACGGACTGCGGGACGCCAGGAGCGGCCTGGTCGGACCCGACCTGTCCGGGAGTCTGTACGGCGCGGCGGGCGTGTTCCTGTTCGTGCTCGCCATCGGGGCGTTCATCACCGTCGTGTTCGCCACCGGCGCGCTCGACCGGGGCATCGCCCGGCTCGCCCACCGGCTGCGCGAGCGCGGGGCGTTGCTGATCGCCGGGATCATGGTGGTGTTCTCGGTGCTCGGCACGGTCGAGGGCTTCGCCGAGGAGACCCTCGGCTTCTACGGCCTGATCGTGCCGCTGATGCTCGCCCTCGGCTACGACCGGATGGTCGCCGTCGGCACGATCATCCTCGGCGCGGGGGTCGGGGTGCTGTGCTCGACGGTGAACCCGTTCGCGACCGGGGTGGCGTCCTCGGCCGCCGACATCTCGCTCGGCGACGGCATCCTGCTGCGCTCGGCGATGTGGGTGGTGCTGACGGCGGTGACGGTGGCGTACGTGATCCGGTACGCGCGGCGGGTGCAACGTGATCCGGCGCGGTCGCTCACCGGGTTCCTGCCCGGCGACCGGGAGCATGCCACCGAGGCGCCGGACGCGGAGCCCGAGCTGACCGGGCTGCACAAGGCGGTACTGGTCACGATGGTGCTGGTCTTCGCGTTCATGATCTTCTCGGTGGTGCCCTGGTCGAGCGCGCTGAGCGGGGACGCGGACGCGAAGCCGTACGGGTTCGAGCTGGACTGGTCCTTCCCGCAGCTCGCCGCGCTGTTCCTGTGCGCGGCCGTACTGGTGGGGCTGGTGGCGCGGATGGGGGAGCAGCGGCTGAGCACGACGATCGTGCAGGGCGCCGCCGACTTCATCGCGCCCGCGCTGGTGATCGTGCTGGCCCGGGGCGTCACCGTGATCATGAACAACTCGCGGATCACCGACACCGTGCTGCACTCCATCGAGGGCGTGGTCAGGGGTACGTCCTCCAGCGTCTTCGCGGTGATCGTGTTCGTGGTGAACCTGCCGCTGGCCTTCCTGATCCCCTCCACCTCCGGGCACGCCACGCTCGCCATGCCGATCCTCGCCCCGCTGGCCGACTTCGCCGGGGTCTCGCGCGCGGTCGTCGTCACCGCCTGGCAGGCGTCCAGCGGCTGGATGAACCTGTGGGTGCCGACCACCGCCGTCGTCATGGGCGGTGTGGCGCTCGCGAAGGTCGGCTACGACCGCTATCTGCGGTTCGTGTGGCCGCTGCTCGCGCTGCTGTTCGTACTGATCTGCGGCTTCGTCGCGCTGGGAGCGGCGTTCACGTGAGAGGCGTGAGGCCGGGCGTCCGGTGTCCGGCGGGGGTACAGTCCGGGGCTTACGGTGGCCGGTATGGACGACAGCGCCGCCCTCGCCCGCCTCGACCGGCGGCTGACCGAGTGCCGGGCCTGCCCGCGCCTGGTCGAGTGGCGCGAGGAGGTGGCCCGTACGAAACGGGCCGCCTTCGCCGACGAGCCGTACTGGGGGCGCCCGGTGCCCGGCTTCGGACCGGCCGACGCCCGTCTGGCGATCATCGGGCTCGCCCCGGCCGCGCACGGCGGCAACCGCACCGGCCGCATGTTCACCGGCGACCGCTCCGGGGACGTGCTCTTCCAGGCGCTCTACGACGTGGGCCTGGCCTCGCAGCCGACCTCGGTGAGCGCGGACGACGGCCTGGAGCTGTACGGCGTCCGGGTGACCGCGCCCGTGCACTGTGCCCCGCCCGCCAACAAGCCCACCCCGGGCGAACGCGACATGTGCCGCCCCTGGCTGGTCGGCGAACTCGAACTGCTCCGCCCCACCCTGAGGGCGGCCGTCGTCCTCGGCGCCTTCGGCTGGCAGGCGACGCTTCCCGCCCTCGCCGAGGCGGGCTGGCCCGTACCCCGCCCCCGTCCCCGCTTCGCCCACGGCACCCGCGTCGCCCTCGGCGACCTGGACCTCTTCGGCTGCTTCCACGTCAGCCAGCGCAACACCTTCACCGGGCGCCTGACGACGGAGATGCTCCGCGAGGTCCTGAACACGGCGGCCCGAGCGGCCGGCCTGGGCTGACCGGCCTTCGTGTCGCTGACAGGTCTTCGCGTCAGGGCTGCCAGACGTACCGCACGTCCGGCTCCCGCTCCTCGTTCCCGGCGCCGTCCGTGTACTCGACGGCGGTGAAGCCGTGGCGCTCGTAGAAGCGGCGGGCGGGCTTGTTCACCTGGAACGCCCACAGGGTGAGGCCGCCCGGGGCGCGCTCCTTGGCCAGCGCCACGAACCGGTCCCCGAGACCGCGCCCGCGCCAGCCGGGGTCCAGATAGAGCTGGGCCAGCAGGTCCCCGTGCAGGGCCATCATGCCGACGATCCCCGCCTCCGCGTCCTCGGCCAACCAGGTCTCGTGGAGCGGGAGGACCACGTCGCGTATATAGGCGCGCACCTCGTCGTCCGAGCGGGGCCGGGTGACCGTCGGCAGCGCGGCGGCGAAGGACCGCAGCCAGAGGTCGGCGGTGGGGCGGGCGTCCGCCGCGACCGCCCGGCGCAGCGTCACCGGGGTCGTCATCACCGCTCCGGTACCGCCGCCGTCGCCGTGATCTCCACCAGCTGGCCCGGATAGCCGAGGCACGCGATGCCGAGCAGGGTGGAGGAGTGGGGGCCGTGGCTCAGGCCCGATGCCTCGACCGCCTTCCAGACGGCGGCCAGGACCGAGGGGTCGTCGCTCACCACGTACACATCGGTGGCCAGCACATGGTCGAGGTCGCTGCCCACGGCGTGGAGCTGGGCCCGCAGGTTGGCGAGGACCTGTTCGGCCTGGCGGACGGGGTCGCCCGGGCCGACCAGTTCGCCGTGCTCGTCCAGCGGGACCGCGCCCGCGAGGAAGGCGATCCGGGTGCCCGCCTCGACCACGGAGGCGTGGGAGTAGGTGGGCGGCGGGAAGAGGCCGGGGACGGTCACGCGGCGGATCATGGCGGCTCCAGGGACGGGAGGACGGGAGGACGGGCGACCTCCGCATCATTCGCGGGTACGAGCGGGCCCGCACCCGAATTTCGGTGCGGCCGCCCGTTGTCTCCCGTAGCGTCGCTGCGGCTTCCGGCTCCCGTACGTCGCCCTGGCCTCCGACTCCGTAGCGTCCGCCTCCACCCAAGGACCCCCATGCCCACCCCCTCCGACGCCGACTTCCTCTCCGCCACCGCCGACCGCCTCGCCGCGCTACCCACCGTCCGCGCCGTCGCCCTCGGTGGATCGCGGGCGCAGGGCACCCACACCGCCGACAGCGACTGGGACCTCGCCCTCTATTACCGGGGCGCCTTCGACCCCGGTGACCTGCGCGCCCTCGGCTGGGAGGGTGAGGTGTCCGAGGTGGGCGGCTGGGGCGGCGGGGTGTTCAACGGCGGGGCCTGGCTGACGATCGACGGACGCCGGGTGGACGTGCACTACCGGGACCTGGACGTCGTGGAGCACGAGCTGGCCGAGGCGGAGGAGGGGCGGTTCCGGGTGGAGCCGCTGCTGTTCCACCTCGCGGGCATCCCCACCTATCTGATCGTCGCCGAGCTGGCCGTCAATCAGGTGCTGCGCGGCAGTCTGCCGCGCCCCGCCCGCTACCCGGACGCCCTGCGCCGCAGCGCCCCGCCGCGCTGGTCCGGCACCGCCCGCGCCACCCTCGGCTACGCCAGGGCGCACCACGCCCCGCACGGTCGCCTCACCGAGGTCGCGGGCGCCCTCGCCGTCGCCGCTGCGCAGTCCGCCCACGCCGTGCTCGCGGCGCGCGGCGAGTGGGTGACCAACGAGAAACGGCTGCTGGAGCGGGCCGGACTGCGCGGCATGGACGCGATCACCAGCGCCCTGCGACCCGAGCCGCAGGCCCTGGTCCGCGCCGTGGAACAGGCCGGGGAGCTGCTCGGCACGCGCACCTGAACGCCCGCTTCACCTGCCGGAAACGCGCCCGTCGCCCGTACGCGACAACGCCCCGTACTGTTGAGGGCGACACCAGCCCGGCCACCGTCGTCCGAAGGCACGCCCCCGCCCTCGTACGAACAGGAGCCCCGTGTCGCGCCCCGCCGTCCGGTCACTGCCGCCTTGGCTCGCCCACGCCTTCCGCGCCCAGCGCGGGCCCGTCCCCTGGAGTGCGGTCGCCCGAGGCGCGCTCGCCGCCGGACCGCTGCTGCTCGCGGGTGTCCTGGCCGGACACGTCGCGGACGGCGTCCTCGCCGCGACCGGCGCGATGCTCGCCGGGATCAACGACCGCCCCGGCGGCCGCCGTCTCTCCGTCCGCAGCCTCGCCGTCCCCGCGCTCGCGGGCGGCCTCGGCCTGCTCGTCGGCGCCGGTGCGGGCGCACACCTGGCCGCCGTACCGCTGACCTTCGCGCTCGCCCTGCTCGGCCTGGTCGCCGGGTCGCTCAGCGCCGTCGGGCCGCTGGCCTCCGCGTCCGCCACCCAACTGCTCGTCACCGCCGCCATCGGCGCCGGGATGCCGAGCCCCGAGAGCGGCTGGCAGCGTGCCCTCGCCTTCCTCGCCGGAGCGGCCTGGCTGCTCCTGCTGCGCCTCGCCCTGCCCACCCCCGGCTCGCTCGTCTCCGACCTGCGCTTCGAGGGCGAACGGACGGCGGTCGCGGCGGTGTACGAGGCCATCGCCGACCTGCTCGACGCCGTCGGCGGACCCGACGCCACCGCACGCCGGGCCGCGCTCACCGCCGCACTGGACCGCGCCCAGGACGCCCTGGCCGGACCCCGGCTGCGCCGCTACGCCACCCTGGCCCCGGAACG
>NZ_WWIR01000603.1 GCF_009863025.1 Streptomyces sp. SID4985
GGGCGCGGGCAGCGTGACCCGCTCGCCGGGGCCTGCGGGGGCTGCCAGCGCCGGGTCGAGGACACCGGGCGCGGGACGGTCGGCGGCGCCCTCCAGGGTGGCGGCGTGGATCCGCTGGAGCGTCGGGAAGGTCTGGGTCCGGCGCGACTTCTCCGTGGGCACCTGACGCACGCGCGCCCCCGACACCGGCCCGGCGGCCTCCTCAGGTGCGGCGCCGCCCCAGCGCAGCGGCACCACCGCGAACACCCCGTCCTCCTCGGGGTCGAACCCCAACAGCCGCCCGATGCGCGGCTCGTCGAACCAGAACGCGCTGCCCAGGCTCAGCCCGTGCGCGCGGGCCCACATCCGCCAGGTCTGGAGCAGGGCGCCGATGTCCATGGTGATCGCGTGGTAGCAGAAACTGTTGTACTTGAAGGCGTTCTGCCAGAACGTCACGCCCAGGACCAGGAATTGGTCGGTGTCCGCGGCTTCCGGCAGCCCGCCTAGCGCTTCCCGGACCTCGCCGGACACATCGCCGGCCAGGAGCCGGGTCAGCCGGTGGCGCGGGGTGTCGTAGTAGTAGACGCCCGGGTTGAGCGGGCCGCTCGCGCCGCTGACCCAGTGCACCCCGATCGGGTAGAGGCCGCCGCCGGAGGCGGTGCCGCGGGACCAGTTGGCGTGTGTGTGGAACGGCAGCGAGCCCAGGTCGGAGTTGGCCTGCACGGCGAGCCTGCGCCCGGTCAGGCCGTAGGAGTCGCGGAGCATCGAGCCCAGCAGGGGCAGCGTGAACGCGCCGGTGCCCGCCTCCCCGAACAGGCCCCGGCCGAGTGTCGCGTTCTCCGCGTGGCCCCCGTCGGGCAGCGGGAAGGACGGCGCGCCCGGGAAGTGCTTCCCCTTGCGCGGCCGGTCGGCCCAGTCGGGCACGAAGTCGGCAGGCTCCATGGGCGTTCTGCCCCGCCGCATCACCGCGGTCGCGTACTCATGGGCGTATCCCACGGTCACTCCCTCTGTCTGCATCGTCTGAACCGTCTGCGTCGTCTGTGGGGGCGTCGGCGGCTCGGGCGCCGACGCCGGAGGAGGTACGGAAAGGCCGGTCAAGGGAAGGGATGAGGAGCGGGGTTGAGGTCGTCCGGCGTCAAGTCGTCGGCACGCAACCCCGCTTCGCGCAGCGCCGTGCGCGTACGGGGCATCAGTGCCGCGCGCTGACGGCTCCACCCGAAGTCGATCGGGATCAGCCCGGGGACCAGCACCTTGACGGTGTGGAAGCCCAACGCCTTTTGCTCGGGCGCTGTTTGGTCGATCACCACCACGTCGAAGCCGCGCCCGGTGACGGCCGCGACGCACGCCGCCACGTCCTCCCGCAGATCCGTGGCCGGACGCGGGACGCCGTCGGCCAGCGAGGCGAGCGGCACCCGCTCCCCGTCGTCCCGGCCGCGCAGCAGGAAGTCGGTGTACCGGCCCATCTCGGGCAGCCCGTACAGCAGCGGATGGTCGTGCAGCACGCGCACCTCGTCGAAGTCGGCCGCCATACGGCGCAGCCGGGGTTCCTCGCGCGCGGTGCGGCGGCGCAGGTTCACCGAGTCGGTGGCGATCTCGCACAGCCCGCCCGCGAGGGCGTCCTCGGGGTCCAGCGAGGCACCCGCGCCGAAGCACATCAGCCCGGGGCCGCCGTCCACCCGCTCGGCGACGGCCGTGACCACCGGCACCGGGAAGGTGATCCGGGTGTCGAAGAACCGCGCCCGGTAGCCGTACATCGCCAGCCGGTCCACCATCGCGCGGGTCGCCGGACGGGTACTGCTCGCCGGGTCGACCTCGGGCAGCCGGGCCCTGCCGAACCAGGCCAGCAGGAACGCGTCCCGCTCGATGGTCTCCATCAGCCCGTGATGCACCGCCTCGGCCAGACTCCCGCCGGACGCACAGCCGTTGGAGCTCTCCTGCACGAAGCGCCGCCCGATGCCGCCGGGCGCGTGGTAGTACGCGACCACCTCCGGCACCAGCACCGGCCGTTCGTCGCGCAGCGACCAGCCCCACACCCACGCGATGGGCCGGTCCGGCGCGAAGCGCGGCGCGCCGGTGCCGAGGTCGTAGAAGGAGTCGGCGTACAGGCCGGTCACCCGGGGGTCCACCGCCGTGTCCCCGAGTTCCTCCGAAGTCGCCGTGATCACCGTCCGTTTGGCGCGGGCGCGCATCCCGGCGTACCGCTCCAGGCCCTCAAGCAGCCCCACCCGCACGCTCGTTCCGTAGGCGCCGGTGTGGCCGCCCCAGTAGCACTCGCGCAGATACGCGCCGGAGCGGGTGGTGAACGCGCCCACCGTGGACGAGGTGGACGCCGACGCCAGATCCGGCGCGACCGATGGGCCGAGCATTCCGGTCAGCGGGTTGACGAACGCCTCCAGCGGCAGGTCGTACGCCCCGATGGGCCGGGTGCGGAAGCCGTCCGGGTCGTGCTTGGGCGAGGGGCCGAGGACGATCCTGGCTCCCTCGGCGGTGTCGTCGGGCCGCTGCGAACAGGCCGGGCACTCGCCGTCCGGGACCAGCGGGAACCGGGAGACACGCAGGGTCTCCAGGTCGAGGAGCCACACCCAGGGCCGGTGCGCGGCACCCGGCCGGCGGGCCGCCGCCGTGACCAGCGCGGCGAGCGCGTCCACCGTGAACGCGGCCCGCCACGGCGGAACCCCGGTCGCCCGGGTCTCCTCGCCCCGCTCCAGCGCATCGCGAAGGAACCCCGCGCGCACCGCCTGCCAGCGCCGGGCCAGACAGCGTGGACAGCCCGTCGCCCCGGGCGGGGTGACCGGACCGACCACGGCGTGATGCCCGTACAGCCCGACGGGTACCACCCCGGGCGTGAACTCCCCCGCACCCGAGGCGAGTTCATCCCGCACCCCGAGCTGTGTCACCACGCAGGGCGGTGTACCGGGGCGTGCGGCGAGGTCGGCCGTGAGCGCGGCGCACACCTCGTCCCACGGCTCGCACACCACCGGATCGGCCACGGCCGCCGTGGTCTCAGTGGGCACGACACTCCCCGCCGGACAGCAGCACCCGCGCCACGTGGACGTCGCCCGCGGCGAGGTCCGGTGCGGCCACCGGCACCGCGAACGCGTCCCGCCCGTCGGCGGCCAGCCCGTCCAGCACGGCGGCCCAGGTGGTGCCGGTCTCCCCGAGCGGTACGGCACCGGAGGCCACCAGCGTCGCCGCCTCCAGGTCCTCCCACACCGGGTCACCGGTGTCGGGCGCGGCCCCGGCCCGGCGCAGCTGCTCCGCGCCGAGCAGATCGCGCAGCGCCTCCAGCACGGCCTCGCGCGGACGGAGCCCGCTGCCCACGGCCCAGCGGACCGACCCGTTCTCCGAGTCGGTGAACCGGGCGAGGGCGACGGGAAGTTGACCGTCGGCCCCGGTGAGATCCAGGACCTCCGCAGCGACACCCAGGTTCTCCGCCGAGCGCAGCAGGAAGAGCAGCTCGGGGTCGCCGGTGGGCGAGCCGAGGTCCAGCGTGCGGACCGGGGCGGCCCGGCGGACCGCGCGGCGCAGCGCGTCGTACGCGAGTGCGGTGCGCAGGGCGCGGGTCAGCGCGGCACGCGGGCTGCCGCCCGCGCCCGTACCGGCCGAGGTGCGCTCGAAGAGTCCCTGGTCGTTCCAGCCGCCCAGCGTGCGCGCCGCGCCCGTGGGGACCAGGACCGTCCGCCCGTCCAGCAGCGAGACGGCCTCGCTCCAGGCGGCGATCCGGTCGGCGGGCACGTCCAGGCCGCTGGAGACGGATAGTGCGGCCGTGGCCACCCGGGTCCACTTGCCCGAAGCCGCCTCCAGGGAGGCCGGGTCCAGTACGTGGGGCGGCACCACGTGTTCGGCATACACCTCGGCGGCCCGGAAGAGGGCCGCGAGGCGTGCTCCGGCCACATGGTGCACATCCGCGGCGGAGACCTCGCGGACCCGGCCGGGCGCGAGACCGAGCCGTACGGTGCTCAGCTTGAGCGGGGTCTGCTCCCAGTCGTCGTCGGCGTACGCGGTGAAGACCCCGGCGGCCGCGTGGACCAGCACGTCGCGCCGCTCCAGTTCGGTGAGGGCGGCCTTGGCGGTGGCCTCGTCGGCCGGGCCGTCGGCGGGGAGTACGGCCGCCTCGTCGTCGGCGTGGGCCTCGCGCAGGGTGCCACCGGTGAGGGCGTCGGCCTCGGGGGCCGCGCAGAACCGGCAGCGCGGGTGCGGCAGCAGCGGCTCGGTCAGCACGTCGAGCGAGTCCAGGTCCTGGACGACGACCTGCCCCCGGGTCTCGGCGGGCAGCGCGCCCGTGACCAGGCGGAACACCTCGAAGGCGAGGAGGTTGCCGAGCATCCCGGCGAGCGGCCCGGCGAGCACCCGGTCCGGGGTGCCGAGTGGCGCGGCGGGGCCGACGGAGGCCCACAGGTCCGCGCTGTCGGCGGCGTCGGCCCCCGCGCCGAGCCGCAGTGCCGCGCACGACCAGCAGCCGGGCGTACCGGCGGTCGTCGCCGGGCCCACCACCGCGCGGTTGCCGAAGGTCCAGGCGCCAAGGAGCCGTCGCCCTGCGGGTATGCCCTCGGTGAGCAGCCTGAGGATCTGCCGGGGCGCGTCGGGGCCGGTCACGAGCACCGTGTCCCAGCCGTCCAGGTCGGCCCAGCCGTAGGTGCCGTCGGCGGACTCGGGCAGGCGGGCCACGCGCGGCGCACATCCCGCCTCCGTCAACTCGACCGTCTCGGCGTCGAGTTCGGCGACGCCCTCCACGCCGTGGAGTTCCCGGTCGAGCACGGCGGACGCGGGGCCCTCGGTGATGGCGACGGCCGCGCAGCCGTTGCGCAGCAGCCCCAGGGCCGCCCAGCGGGCCAGGGCGTCGGAGCCGAGGACCGCGACCGGGGTCGAGCGGAAGCGCAGGAAGCGGCCCGCCGCGTCGTCCGCGTAGTGGTCCAGATAGTCGACCTGATGGGCGAAATGCTTGGCCACCTGCGGCGGAAGTGGATCGGCCTCGGGTCTGGGTCCGGCATCCCGGGCGAAACCACGCGCGTAGAGTGCGCGCACGAGTCCGTACACCATGGCGCGCTGCTTGTCCCCCAGGCCGGTACACAGCTCGTCCACGCGCCGTTCGCCGTTGAGATGAGGCACGATCAGCGAGGCGAAGCGGTAGGCGTTCTGGGTGACCACGTTGAAGCCGCCGTGGGCGTTGTGGAAGAGCACGCCGTCCGGGGTCTGGGTGAACAGCACGTCCCTGCGGATACGGGGCCGCGACTGGGCGATCTCCTCGGGGGTGGCGGGAGCCTGGGCCATGCTTGCGGTACCTCCGAAAGACGAGGGGGGACGACGGTCGGCCGGGGCCGACTAGGGCGGGTCCATCGGGTCGTACGGGTCGTGCCGGTCGTACGGCCCGTGCGGGTCGTGCCGGTCGTACGGGCCGGGCGGCGCGGATGCGGAGGCCCCGGCGGAGCTGGCGGCCGTGGCCGGGAGGCTGGTGCCGGCCGCCTGGACGAAGAGCCGCAGCAGGTCGTGGACCCGGTAGCGGCCCGGCGGGTCCTCCTCCAGCAGTCCGGCGTCCACCAGTGCGCGCAGCACCAGGTCTCCGGGCGCCGGGGGAGAGGCCCGGCCGAGACCGGGCGGCGCCTCGCCGGGCGCCGAGGGCGGCACACCGGAGGCGGGCAGCGCGGGCCGCTGTCCGGACGGTTCGCCGCGCAGCACGGCCAGTTGGAGACCGCGCAGCGCGGGACCGGGCTCCACGCCCAGTTCCGTGGTGAGGTGGGTGTGGATACGCCGGTACTCGGCCAACGCCTCGGCGCGGCGGCCGGAGCGGTACAGCGCCTCGATCAGCAGCGCGGAGAGTCCTTCGTGACCCGGCTCGGCCCGTACCGCCTCGCGCGCCTCGGCGGTCATCTCCCGGTGCCGCCCCAGGCGGAGTTCGACGTCGAAGACCCGCTCCATGGCGAACAGCCGCTCCTCGGCCAGCCGCGGCACGTGGTCGCGGTGCAGCTCGTCGGAGTGGACGTTGCCGAGCAGCGGGCCCTTCCACAGACGTAACGCGGCCCGGCCGAGGCGCAGCGCCTGTTCGGGGTCCTCGGTGGCGGACGCCCGGCCGAGCAGCCCCCGGAACTGGAGCAGGTCCAGGGTGTCGGCGTCGGCGTGCAGCCGGTAGCCGCCGGGCACGGCCTCCACGGCGCCGTCGGCGACGCCGTACTTGGTGAACAGCCTGCGCAGCCTCAGGACGCAGGTGTGCAGGGCGGAGCGGCCCCCGGCGGGCGGCCGGTCGCCCCAGACGACGCGCTGGAGCAACTCGGCGGAGACCACCGCGCCCGGGTGCAGGAGCAGGGCGGCGAGCAGGGACGTGGGCCTGGACGGCTGGAGTACGACCGTCTCGCGGCCGTCGGTGATGGCCAGCAGGCCGAGGACGAGGAAGCGGGGGCGGCCGGAGTGTGCCGCGGCGGCCAGTCGCTCGGGGAGGGCGCCGTCGGGCGCGTGGAGACCGGTCTTCACCACAGCCTTTCGCATCGCAGGGTGAGTGATGCACCAACGGCCTTGCACGGCAACACACTTGTTAACATCCGGGGTGGAGGTTGTGAACAAGTCCACTGTCGAGACGGGAACTTAGAAGCGAACGGGTCATCCCGTCCAGTGGTTGGCGCGAAACAACTGGTTACATCTGAGGTGGAAGGGCCTTTGCTCGCTGCGGTGTTGGCGAGCGGTCCAGCAGGGCTTACCCTCCCGGTGGAGCCACGCGGCGCTCCCCGCAAGGCCGCACAGGGGAGGAACCATGTTGTGGTGGGCGCTCGTCCCGGTCGTCACGATGATCACCGGTCCGGTGGTCCTCTACATCCTCAGCCGCCGCAAGCGCGCCGACGACGGCACCGAGGAACGCTACGAGGAACTCTCCCGCAAGTACGACGAGTTGCTGGAGAAGACGGAATCCGGCGAACCGCCGACGACGGGAGACCGGCACCCGCACGCGTGACGCGGCGCCGCCCGCGCCGGTCCGTTGTGGGGCAGGTGCGGCACTGCCCGTTGTGACAACGTTGTCGGCGTCCGGTCGCCGACCCTGAAGCGTTCCGGGCACCCGTTCTTGGACAGCGAACCCTCCACTCGACGCGACGCCCTGCGGGGCGGCGAGGAAGGTACGTGCCATGACGCCCACTCGGACGACCCGTCGGCGCAAACGCCTTGCCGGGATGATGGCGGCCACCGCACTGGCCCTCGGCAGCGTGCTCTGCGGAGCGGGCGCGGCCGGAGCGGAGACCAGGGCGGAGGCCGGTGCGGACGTCGGTGCGGCCGCGCCGTCCTCCCCGTCGCTGGAGTTCGCCAACCCCGACGCCCAGGCCCTGATCGGCACCGCCTACGCGGCCGCGCTGGACAACCTGCTGCGGACGAACACGATCGCCTGGGACCCCGCCGTGTACGACAAGAGTGGTCTGATGGACCCGGACGTCGGCATCGTGCGCGCGGGAGGCGGCTATCCGCAGCCGTGGACCCGTGACGCGTCGGTGAACAGCTGGAACGCCACCAGTGTGCTGGACCCGGCGCTGGCCAGGAACACCCTGTGGTCGACCGTCGACAAGGCGGCCGACGGCGAGCTGCGGGTCCAGCAGGACGACCAGCAGTGGGACCAGGTCATCTGGGTCACCGCCGCGTGGAACCACTACCTGGTGACCGGCGACAGGGCCTTCCTGCGGGACGCCTACCGGACGGCCGCCGACACGCTGGCGATCCGTGAGCACGCCTCCACCGCCGGATACAACGCCAGGTACGGGCTGTTCACCGGGGCGTCCTTCTTCAACGACGGGATCGCCGGGTATCCCGCACCCCCGGCCGACGCCACCGAATCGGTCAGCACCGGGTCCATGCCGTGGCCCGGCGTGGCGACCGGGATGTTCCTGAGCACCAACGCGGTCTACTACGCCGCCTACGTCAACGCGGCGAACATGGCCGCCCGGCTCGGGCGCCCCGCCGCCGATGTCGCCGCCTACCGGGGCAGGGCGGCCGCGTTGAAGGCGGCGATCAACAAGCGGTTCTGGAACCCCAGGACGGGGCTGTACGACTACATGCTCCTCGCCGACGGTACCAAGGGTGCCTACCAGGAGGGGACCGGGCTCGCGTTCGCGCTCGTCTTCGGCATCGCCGACCCGGCCCGGGCCCGGTCGGTCCTCTCGCACGCGACCGAGATGACCTGGGGCATGCCCGACACCTATCCGAACTGGGCGCGCTATTCCGACGAACAGCCCGGCCGTCACAACGCGATCGTCTGGCCCGTGGTGCAGGGCCTGTGGGCCAAGGCGGCGGCGCGATGGGGAGCGCAGGAGACCTTCGCCTCCGAGACCGCGCGGCTCGCCCGGCTGGCCGGCAGCAACAGCGGGTTCTGGGAGATCTACAACGGCCGGACGGGCGTGGTGGACGGCGGCTGGCAGCGCCTGGGGGACACGGTGAAGTTCCACTGGGGATCGCAGCCCGACCAGACCTGGTCGGCCACGGCCTTCATCGACATGGTCCACTCCGGGCTCTTCGGGCTGGACTTCGGCGACCACGGACTGGCGGTCGCGCCCACGCTGCCCGCGGGCTGGGGCGACGTCACCCTGCGCGGCCTGCGCTACCGCGACGCCACCCTGACCCTCTCCCTGCACGGCGCGGGTACCGCGATCCGCTCGTTCAAGGTCGACGGCAGGACCGTCCCCGGCCACACGCTCCCGGCGTCGCTCACCGGCGAGCACACCGTCGACGTCACCCTCACCGGCGCCGTCGACAAGGACCGCGACGCGGACGGCGTCACCGACTCGCGCGACCGGTGCGCGGACACCGCCGGAACCCCCGCACTCCTCGGCTGCCCGGACCCCGGCCGCATCGAGGCGGAGGACGCCCTGAACACCGGCGGCGTCAAGACGAACGTCGACCACGCCGGTTACAGCGGCCGGGCCTTCGTAGACGGCCTCTGGTCACCGGGCGCCTCGTCCTCCTACACCGTGCACCGCACGACATCCGCCCCCACGACGGCGAGCCTGACACTGCGTTACGCCAACGCCCACAGCGACACCCGCACCATGACGCTGTCGGTCGACGGCCACATGGTCCGGCAGGTGAACTTCCCCAAGGTCTCCGACAGTTGGGACGACTGGGGCTCCGTGACCGTCGACGGCATCCCCGTCGACGGCCGGGACCCGGTGGTCACCGTCTCCTACGAGCCCGGCGACAACGCGGCCGTCAACCTCGACCGGGCGGAGTTCCACTTCCCGGCTCCCTGACGACTTCCCGGCTCCCTGACGACCGGTGCCGCCGCCGCGAGCAGCGCGGCGGCGGTACCGGCGAGGTGGCCGAAGAGGTGACCGATGGGCCTCAGGCCGGGGCGTGTTCGCTCATGTACCAGCCGTCCACCCGGGGGCCGACCAGGTCCGCCGGCCAGCCGGCCGTCGCCACCGCCGCGTCGTAGACCGCGTCGCCGAAGGCCACGATCGCCTGGTGGGGGTCGGGGGTCTCGCGGAGCTTGGACCACGGGAGGATGACGAGGCCCGCGTCGGGGTGCCACTCGGCGCCGTCGACGCCCCAGGAGCGGTCCTCCAGGCCGTCCGGCTGGGGCCAGATGTAGGCGTACATGCCGATGTCCAGCGGGTTGTCGCCACCGGACTTGGTGTTGTCGAAGGAGAAGCCCACCGACACGTACTCGTAGAGCTGGGCGTTGCGCATGAAGGGCGGGCCCTGGGACGGGGGAGTGGTCGGCTTGGCGCGGAAGCGGGTGGCCGAGAGATCGAAGCCGCCCCACATCAGGCCGACGCGCGGCCGGTGTCCGAGGTAGGGGGCCTGCCATGCCTCCAGGCCGTCGGCGGCCAGGTTGAACGCCTCCCACATGTGCCGGGCCGGGTGGGCCGACCAGACGCGTTCGGCGCGGTCGTCCTCGAAGGCCGGCGGAGCGCCCGGGATCTCGCAGATCAGGGAGCTGTGCGGGGCGGGGATGCCGAGGTGCGCCGCCGCGTCGCAGAAGTGGGCGTAGAAGTCGGCCACCGAGGTCCGCGACAGCGGCAGCGTGCGCGCACCGTCACTGGTCTCGATCACCACATCACCGTCGAGCAGCCGGTAGTGCACCGTGAAGGTCACCCCGTCCCGCCGGTACACCGGAGTGGTCAGGCCGCGTGGTGTGACGGTGAGGACGATGTTGCCCCAGCCGACCTGGAAGGGATCGTCGAGGGCGTACTTGCCCGCGATCTGCACGACCCGGTTCACGTACTCGATCATGGGGGCCAGTTCCGCGTGGTCCAGCACCGGCCACGCGTCGGAACGTGCGCTCACGGATGCCTCCCCAGCGTGTCGAAGGGATCGGTCCGGAAGGGAAGATCGGCCTGTCCCGCAGGGCACGGCCGTAGCGCCATTTTTCCACGGTCGACCGGGCTCCGCCTGTTCCCGGCCGCCCGCCTGCGCTCTCCCGCCCGTCCACGCTCTCCCGGCGGCCCCCCCGCTCTCCCGTCCCTCCCGCCGCCCTGCCGGACGGCCCCCTGCGTGCGACCATGGCGGCACAGTGGCATACGGGGGGCGCGCGAAGTGGGCCGCGGCGCCCGCGCGGGAGCCCGGCGTGCGGATCGCGGAGCCGATCGTTTAACGTTGTACCAATGATGGCGCGACGTGCGGCACGCGACGCGCGCCAGTCGCACCGGTCACCACCCCCGGAAGCCCGCCGTACCCCGGCGCCCGGGACCGCCCCGCAAGCGAGCCCAGGAGGAACCCAGCATGGCGTCGTCCGAGACAGCCGGAACCGGTTCGGCCGGCAACGGCCCGGCCGCGGACCAGGACCTGCCCGGCGCGTCCGGGATGCAGTTCGGCATCTTCACCGTCGGGGACGTCACCGCCGACCCCACCACGGGACGCACCCCCACCGAGGCGGAGCGCATCCAGGCCACCGTCGCCATCGCGCGCAAGGCCGAGGAGGTCGGGCTCGACGTCTTCGCGACCGGCGAGCACCACAACCCGCCCTTCGTGCCGTCCTCGCCCACGACCCTCCTCGCCTACATCGCCGCGCAGACCGAGCGCATCATCCTGTCGACCTCGACCACGCTGATCACCACCAACGACCCGGTGAAGATCGCCGAGGACTTCAGCGTGCTCCAGCACCTCTCCGGCGGCCGTACGGACGTCATGCTCGGACGCGGCAACACCGGCCCGGTCTACCCCTGGTTCGGCCAGGACATCCGCTCCGCCCTCCCGCTGACCGTCGAGCACTACGACCTGCTGCGCAGGCTCTGGCGCGAGGAAACGGTCGACTGGGAGGGCAAGTTCCGCACCGCGCTCCAGGGATTCACCCTGGCCCCGCGCCCGCTGGACGACATACCCCCCTTCGTCTGGCACGCCTCGATCCGCACCCCCGAGGTCGCCGAACTCGCCGCGTACTACGGCGACGGCTTCTTCGCCAACCACATCTTCTGGCCCGCCTCGCACACCAAACAGCTGGTGAACCTCTACCGCCGACGGTTCGCGCACTACGGCCACGGCACCCCCGAGCAGGCGATCGTCGGCCTCGGCGGCCAGGTGTTCATGCGGCCCAACAGCCAGGACGCCATCAACGAGTTCCGCCCCTACTTCGACAACGCCCCGGTCTACGGCCACGGTCCGTCGCTGGAGGAGTTCACCGAACAGACCCCGCTGACGGTCGGCTCACCGGCCCAGGTCATCGAGAAGACGCTCAACTTCCGCGACTACGTGGGCGATTACCAGCGCCAGCTCTTCCTCATGGACCACGCGGGACTGCCGCTCAAGACCGTGCTCGAACAGCTCGACCTGCTCGGCGAAGAGGTCGTACCCGTGCTCCGCAAGGAGTTCGCGGCCGGCCGGCCCGCGGACGTACCGGCCGCGCCCACCCACGCGTCCCTGCTGCGCGCCCGCCGCGCGGAGGAGGCCGAAGGGGAGAGCGGCGCGACGAAGAGCGACGACGAAGGGAACAGCGAAGCCCGATGAAGATCACCGTCATCTCCGGCGGCCTGCGCGAGCCGTCCTCCACCCGGCTGCTCGCGGACCGCCTCGCCGCGGCCGTCACCAAGGACCTGGAAGCGCAGGGCGAGCCGGTCGAGCTGTCCTACGTCGAACTGCGCCCGCTGGCCCACCCCGTCATGGACGCCATGCTCACCGGGTTCACCGGCGAGGCGCTGGAGTCGGCCTTCGAGCGGATCAGGGAGGCGGACGGGGTCATCGCGGTCACGCCCGCGTTCAACGCCTCCTTCAGCGGACTGTTCAAGTCCTTCTTCGACGTGCTCCCGGAGGAGACCCTCTCCGACATGCCCGTCCTGATCGGCGCGACCGGCGGCACCGAACGCCACTCCCTGGTGCTCGAACACGCCCTGCGCCCGATGTTCTCCTACCTGCACGCGATCGTCTCGCCCCGACCGGTCTACGCCGCCACCGGCGACTTCGGCGCGCAGAGCGGTACGGGACTCGGCAACCGCATCACCGAGGCCGCCGCCGACTTCACCCGCGTGCTCCGCTCCTGCGGACCGCGTTCCCGGCGCGACGTGGCCGAGGAGGAACTCGCCGCGATGCAGCACCTGTTGACCGGCGAGCGATAGAGGCGCGCGGCGCGGGGCCGGCCGTACGTCCCGTTCGGCCCCGCGCCCACAAAGCAACAATTCAGGACACGTATCAAACTTTGAACCAAGCCTGAAGCGACAAATCTTGACGTCCTCGAACGTGGTCCGTACCTTCCGCAACGGCTGTGACGCGTTCCGCGACCGAAACGGAACGCGATTTCCCCGCACGCCGGTTGGAAGCACGTCCCGTCCTTCGAGGAGCAGACGATGCGCCGAGAGAGATCGCTATTACCGTCCGTCCTGGCCGCCCTGCTGCTCCTGCTGGGCTCCCTGATCGGACTCGCCGGCCGCGCCGAGGCCGCCGGTTCGCTGCCGTGCGACATCTACGGCGCGGCCGGTACCCCCTGCGTCGCCGCGCACAGCACCACCCGCGCCCTGTTCTCCGCCTACAACGGCCCGCTCTACCAGGTCACCCGCGTGTCCGACGGCGCCACTGCCGACATCGGCGTCCTGTCGGCGGGCGGCTACGCCGACGCGAACCGCCAGGACACCTTCTGCGGCGGCTCCACCTGTCGCATCAGCAAGGTCTACGACCAGACCACCCGCCACAACGACCTGACCCCCGGCCCGGCGGGCACCGCCGGAATGGGCGCCGACCGGGGTGCCGACGCGAGCGAGATCGCGGTCACCGCGGGCGGCCACAAGGTCTACGGCATCTGGATCTCCCCGGGTGTCGGCTACCGCTACACCGGAGTCGCCTCCGGCGTCGCCGTCAACGGCCAGCCCGAGGGCGCCTACATGGTGGCCAGCGGCACCCACGTCGGCTCCGCGTGCTGCTTCGACTACGGCAACGCCGAGCGCACCCCGGCCGACACCGGAAACGGCCACATGGACGCCGTCTCCATCGCCACCACCTGCTACTTCGCCCCCTGCACCGGCTCGGGACCGTGGATCGAGGCCGACCTGGAGAACGGCATGTTCCAGGGCGACAACGGCTCCAACACCGCCAACCGGGGCAACAACAGCACGTACGTCACCGCCATGCTGAAGAACAACGGCCAGACCCGCTACGCCCTCAAGGGCGGCGACTCCCAGTCCGGCGCCCTGACCACCTGGTGGGACGGCGGGCTGCCGACGCGCGGCGGCTACAAGCCCATGCAGCAGGAGGGCGGCATCATCCTGGGCACGGGCGGCGACAACAGCAACTGGAACATGGGCACCTTCTTCGAGGGCGTCATGACCGCCGGCTATCCGACGGACGCCGCCGACAACGCCGTCCAGGCCAACATCGTCTCGGTCGGCTACTCCGGCCAGACCAACGTGCCCAACGGCCCCCAGGGCACCATCACCGGACCCGGCAACAAGTGCGTGGACGTCGCCGCCGACGACACCGGCGTCAACG
>NZ_WWIR01000604.1 GCF_009863025.1 Streptomyces sp. SID4985
GCGTCGGCCGCCGCCGGTACGGCCGGCGGGTACCTGAACGGAGCGAGCGGCAAGGGCGCGGCCGCCTCGCGCGCGGGCGTCGTCCTGCCCCGCCCCGGGTCACCCGCGCGGCCCGTCCCCGCCCGTGCCGGGCTCCGCATCGCCGGGATCAGCCCGTTCGTCACCGAGAACACGGACTTCTACCGTGTCGACACCGCCCTGGTCGTGCCCAAGGTCGACGCGAGCACCTGGCGGCTGCGCGTGCACGGCCTCGGCGTACGACGGCCCGCCGTCTTCACCTACGACAGCCTGCTGCGCAGGGAGCTGATCGAGCGGGACATCACGCTCACCTGCGTCTCCAACGAGGTCGGCGGCCCCTACACGGGCACCGCCCGCTGGCTCGGCGTACGGCTCGTGGACCTGCTCGCCGAGTGCGGGGTGCGCCCGCCGTCCCAGGGCGGCCCGGCCGATCAACTGGTGGCCCGCTCGGTCGACGGCATGACGCTCGGCACGCCGGTCGAGGACGTCCTGGACGGCCGGGACGCGATGCTCGCCCTCGGCATGAACGGCGAACCGCTGCCCTTCGCGCACGGCTTCCCCGTCCGCATGGTGGTGCCGGGGCTGTACGGCTACGTCTCCGCCTGCAAGTGGATCGAAGATCTCGAACTCACCACCTTCGACGCCTACGACCCCTACTGGGTGAAGCGGGGCTGGGCGCGCCGGGCCTCCGTCAAGACCCAGTCGCGGATCGACACCCCCAAGCCGTTCGCCCGCCCGAAGGCCGGTCCGGTGATGGTCGCGGGTGTGGCCTGGGCCCAGCACCGGGGCATCGACAGGGTCGAGGTGCGGATCGACGACGGTCCCTGGCAGGACGCCCGGCTGGCCGAGGAGGCCGGCCGGGACACCTGGCGGCAGTGGTCCTTCCCGTGGCAGGCCACCAAGGGCGGACACACCCTCACCGTGCGCGCGACCGACCGTACCGGCGCCGTGCAGACCGCACGCCGTACGCGCACGGTTCCCGACGGCGCGAGCGGGCGGCACTCGGTGGTGGTCACCGTCGAGTGAAACCCGGGGCGCTCACGCCCCCACCGGACCAAGTCCCTTTCCTTTCCAGCCTGAACGCGGCAGTCCGCCGCACTCTCAAGAGGAGATCTCTGATGAACACCCGTGCCCGCCGTATCGCCGTCACCCTCGCCGCGACCGCGGTGCTGCCGCTGGCGCTGAGCGCCTGCTCCGGCTCCGGCGACAAGGACGGTGACTCCGGCAAGCCGAGCGCGTCGGGCAAGGCGTCCGCCTCCGCGTCCGCATCGCGGAACGGCGGGGACATGGGCGGTTCCGCCATGGAGCAGCCCTTCGGCTCCGCGTGCGCCGCCGTGCCGAAGAACGGTGCCGGTTCCTTCGACGGCATGGCCAAGGACCCGGTGGCCACCGCCGCCTCCCACAACCCCGCCCTGTCCACGCTCGTGTCGGCGGTGAAGAAGGCCGGTCTGGTCGACACGCTCAACAACGCGCAGAACATCACGGTGTTCGCGCCGACCAACGACGCCTTCAACAAGATCCCGAAGGCGACCCTGGACAAGGTCCTCAACGACAAGGCCGAGCTGACGAAGATCCTCACCTACCACGTCGTCGGCAAGAAGCTCATGCCCGCCGACCTGGCGAACGGCTCCTTCGAGACCCTGGAGAAGTCGAAGCTGACGACCTCCGGCTCGGGCGAGTCGTACACCGTCAACGACTCCGCGAAGGTCGCCTGCGGCAATGTCAGCACGGCCAACGCCCGGGTGTACATCGTCGATTCGGTCCTGATGCCGAAGAGCTGACGCGGAAACGCGCCGTACGGTCTCCTTCGTGGAGGGGACCGTACGGCGCGTTCGTCGCGCTCAGGACGGCATGGTCAGCAGACCGACGGGAGTACTGGTCGGCCGGGGCGAGCCACCGGCGGGCTCGACGGTGACGCCGACGGCGGAGGCGCCGTCCACCCGCCCCCGCATCAGCACGGTCTGCGCGGCGCGGCCGGCGTTCAGCAGGCCCGCCGGGCGCATCCGGTCACCGTCGGCGAACCACAGCTGGTACACCTTGCCCTTCGGCGGCGCGGGCATGTCCGAGGCCATGAACACGGCCCGGTCCCGGCCCGCGGACACCACCAGGGTGCCGGTGCCGCCCGCGACCCGTGCCGAGCGCGTCCTCGCGTCCGGCGCGCCGAGTACCCCGGCCACCTCGTCGGCCTGCCGCTCGGCGAGTACCGCCCGCTGCCGGGCGTCCTGGGCGCGCTCGTACTGCCACACCGCCGTACCGCCGAAGCCCACCGCTGCCGCCAGACAGGCGGCCAGCGCCCACCGGGCCGGTCCACGCCCGCTCGGCAGACGGCGCCGGACCTCGTCCAGGGGCGCGGTGGCCGGAGGGACCTGCCGCACGGTGGTGACCCGGTGCAGCACCTCCCGGCGCATCCCGTCACGGACGGGCGCGGCGGACGCCGACGCGAGCCGGGCGGCCGTGGCGGTGAACTCCGCCACCTCCTGGGCGCAGGAGGCACAGCCGGACACATGGCGTTCGAAGGCGGCGCGCTCCTCGTCGGGCAGCGCGTGCAGGGCGTAGGCACCCGTCAGCAGGTGCGGATCGGTGGTGGTCACGCGGTCACCCCCAGGCAGTCGCGCAGCCGGACGAGCCCGTCGCGCAGCCGGGTCTTCACCGTGCCGAGCGGCAGCGCGAGCGACTCGGCGACCTGGCGGTAGGTCAGGCCCCGGTAGTAGGCCAGGGTGACCGCCTGCCGCTGCAGGTCGGTCAACGTGCGCAGACAGCGCCGTACTTGTTCCTGCTCCAGCCGGGTCTCGACCTGTTCGGTCACCTGGTCGTACGCGGGTGTCCGGTCCAGCAGCGCGGCCTTGGTGTCGCGGGCGGCGGCGGCCTCCACCGACCGCACCCGGTCCACCGCGCGCCGATGCGCCAGGGTCAGGATCCAGTTGACGGCCGTACCGCGCTCGGGCCGGTAGCGGGGCGCCGTGCGCCACACCTCCACCAGCACCTCCTGCGCGACCTCCTCCGACTGCGCCTGGTCCCGCAGCACCGCCCGGACGACCCCCAGCACGGACCCGGCCACCGCGTCGTAGAGCGCCGCGAACGCCTCCTGGTCCCCGAGGGCCACCTCGTGCACCAGTTGCTGCGGGTCGGGTTTGGACGACGGACTTGGGCCGATGTGGACGGCTTCCTTCACTGCGGAACTCCCGGGAGCGACGAACCAGAACATCTCCGCGTAATCCGAGGCCGCGGGGACGGCGGATTGGTCCGAGAGCCTGGAGCGCCGACGCCTCGTCCGGCCGTTCCTGTGTTCTGCGTCAGAAGGAGACGTGCGGGGCGACGGGCGCGCCGTTTCCGAGGACGAGCTGGAGCAGGGCGACGTCGTGGGGGCGCAGCCAGTACGACGCGTTGTCGAGGTCCACGGCCGCGGTGAACTTCATGCGGGCCTGCGCGGCGTTCTGCTGCTGCCGCTCCGGATGTACGGCCACCGGCCACTGCAGGCTGATCGGCTCGTCGACAGCGCCCTTCCCGCGCCTGCGCCAGGCCAGCCGGACCGTGCCGTCCGCGGCCTGGTCGAGAAGCAGGTTCCCCAGGGTCTGGCTCCCGTCGCGCAGCCCGTACGCGAACATGCTGAGCCGCACACCCGTCCGCAGCCGCACGGCGTCCGCCTGAACCGTGCGGGAGGGCCCCATCCCCAGCCGGAGGGCCAGCTTCGCCCCCCACCCCCGGTACAGCGCACAGGTCGCCTGCGCCCCGCGCGGAGCCGGGAAGAAGGACGGGGGAAGCAGCGCCCGGACCAGCGGATCGAGCACGAAGAAGAAGAACACCAGGCCCAGCAGCCCGAGCATCATCCCGCCCTCCGCCAGACCGGCGAAGAACAGGCCGAGGGCTATGGCCATCATGACCACGAACTGCATGACAAGACGGACGTTCACGTTGTTTACCGGCACGCTTTCTGTTCCTGACGGACGACGCGGCAGGTTATCCGGCGGCAGAGCGCGTTGACCATGGAATAAAGGCCCCGCACGACGATCAATGCGGAGCCTTTACCTGGTGCCCCCGGCAGGATTCGAACCTGCGACACCCGCTTTAGGAGAGCGGTGCTCTATCCCCTGAGCTACGAAGGCGGGGCCTTGGGGAGCGATGTCGCTCCGGCAAGGGTGTGGGCGGCCACGTTGTGGCTGCCCATGACAGGGTAGCGGATCGGAGGCGGAGGGTGTGGGGGACACCGGGCGGCATCGGAGGGATGACTCAACTCGGGTTCGTCGCGGGTTGGTTGAGGCCGCTCGACTCCCGGCGGCACCGCCTGACGAAAGTCACCCGCCCCCCAGCAGTCACCTGCGCCCCAGCGTCTCCGGCACCGCCCCCGCCGCCCCCGTCCCCTCCGGCACCCCCCGTGTCCGCGTCACCCGCACCCGGTACTTCCCGGAGGGGTCCGCGCTCGTGACCCGCACGGTGATGCCGTGCTCGGGGTCCTTGAAGGTCTGGCCGGGGGTGTAGGGGGCGTCGGAGAGTTCCGCCTGGACGTTGGGGCTGCGGGTGCAGCCGCCGCTGTCGGGGTGGGCGTCGGCGACGGTCACCGGTCCCCTGCCGGTGTCGACGTCGGCGTCCACCTTGTAGACGAGCACGCCCGGGCGGCACACGTCCTCGTCGTTGCCGCCCTCGGTGCGCAGCTCAAGGGCGTACGCGGTGCGCCCGTCGACCGGGACCAGGATCAGCTTGCCGCCGCCCTTCTCGTGCAGCGGGGTCAGCGTGTACTCCGTGCTGCCCTTGGCCGTCGCGCAGGCGACCTGGGAGGTGTCGAGCCAGCCGAGCTTCCACTTGTGCCAGCCGAGCAGGTCGTTGTTGGCGCCCCAGTCCTCGCTCATGATGTCCCAGTGGCCGACCGAGCTGCCGCCGTCCTGGGTGTAGAGGTCGGGCAGCCCGAAGGTGTGGCCGTTCTCGTGCGGGAGGACCCGGTAGCCGGTCTTGTCGTAGGTGCCGGAGCCGTCGTCCTGGCGGGAGTAGACGAAGGACGCGTTGGCCAGGGGCGCGCCGTCGGCGACCGGTGCGTCGCCGTTGCCCGCGAAGGTCACGGAGAGCACGGTGTCCAGGGCGGAGGGCCCGGCGTTCGGGGTGACCAGGACGTTGAGCAGGTCGTACGAGCGGAAGTCCACCCCGGGGTCGGCGGCGTCCACGATGTCGTGGACCAGGTCCCGGTAGCCGGGGTCGAACGGGGCGCCGCGTTCTATGCCGTAGTCCTTGAACGGTTTCGGCATCCGCAGCCAGTGGGTGACCGGGGTCACGGGCCGGTAGTCGAGGCGGCCGTACGACGCCTTGCGGAACCACTCCTGGGTCTGCGGGAAGAACTCGTGGAAGCGGTCGAGCGCGCTGCCCCGGCCGTGGGCGTCGGGGAAGTCGATCATCAGGGTCAGCGCGTGGACGATGCCGGTGGAGCGGGAGTAGCCGCCGGTGGTGGGCACGCCCTCCGTCATCTGGACGTCGGTGCCGCCGTGGATCATGCAGGGCGCCAGGGCGGCGCCGGCACGGGTGAGGCCCGTGGGGCCGGTGGGGCTGTGCGCCGTGAGCAGCCCGGGCCCGGCCGAGGTGCTGACCGCGAAGGTCAGGACGGTCACGGAGGCCAGGGCGGCCGCGCGGCGCGAGCGTATGCGGCGGGGGGACCGGCGCGAGCGTATGCGGCGGGGCGACTGCGGCTGCATGCAGGGACCTCTCGCTCCACGGCAGCCACCCGTCTCCGACTGCACCCTTGCGCTCACCCTGTGTCGGCGGTGCGGGGGTCGCGCGCTGGAAGAGACCGATCGTGGGATTTCCGTACGAGCAGGTGTGAATCACATAGGCTGGGGGTGAATCGCGGCAAGTGGGACAGGGGTCGGAGGGCGCGTGACTCAGGTCACATCCGGAAAGTCCCGCGAGGGGAAATAACCGGGGAACCTCTCCCCGTTTAACCCTGTGTCCACCGCCCGACCCTTTCGAAGTGGAGTTCGCCGTGCAGACCGCAGCCCCCGCCCGCAAGGCGTCCCGGCCCCGTGCCGACGCGCTGCGCAACCGGGAGCGGATCGTCACCGCCGCCCGCGAGATGTTCGTCGAACACGGCCTGCATGTGCCGCTCGACGAGATCGCCCGCCGGGCCGGCGTCGGCAACGCCACGCTGTACCGCAACTTCCCGGACCGCGACGCCCTGGCGCGCGAGGTCGTCTGCTCCGTCATGGACCGCACGGCCCACGCGGCCGAGCGGGCCCTCGCGGAGACCGGCGACGCCTTCGCCGCACTGGAGCGCTTCGTGCACGCCGCCGCCGAGGAACGGATCAGCGCACTGTGCCCGATGATCTCCAGCGCGTTCGACCACGACCACCCCGACCTGGAGGCCGCGCGCCGGCGGATCGAGGGGCTGGTCGCGGAGATCATGGACCGCGCCAAGGCCGCCGGGCAGTTGCGGACCGATGTCGGCGTCGGTGACCTGCTGGTCGCCGCGGCGCAGCTCAGCCGGCCCCCGGCCGGTACGGCCTGCTTCAGCGTCGACCGCTTCGTCCACCGTCATCTCCAGCTGTTCCTGGACGGTCTGCGGGCCCCGGCCCGCTCCGTCCTGCCGGGTACGGCCGTGACCATGGAGGACCTGCGCCGGCCCTGACCGAACCGATCTGACCAGCTGACCGACCGGTCCGGCCGGGCCCGCGCCCCGGCTCCGCGACCCCACACGCTTCCGGCCGCCCCGAGGGCGCGCCGCCGATACCGCACGCCTTTCGTCCGTACAGCGCCGTACGGACCGTCCGCGAGGCGACGCATTCCACCTCACGAATTCCTCGCGAATTCCTCCTCACGAAGTACCGGAGTGGGTACCCCCATGTCTCAGACAGCCGACAAGGCTCCCGTCGCCGCGTCCGGCGGCGACAGCAACCGCTGGAAGGCGCTCGTCTTCATCGCGCTCGCCCAGCTGATGGTCGTCCTCGACGCCACCATCGTGAACATCGCCCTGCCGTCCGCCCAGCGCGACCTCGGCATCTCCGACGGCAACCGGCAGTGGGTCGTCACCGCCTACGCCCTCGCCTTCGGCGGCCTGCTGCTCTTCGGCGGCCGCATCGCCGACAAGTGGGGCCGCAAGCGCGCCTTCCTGATCGGTCTCATCGGCTTCGCCGCCGCCTCCACGCTGGGCGGCATCGCCACCAGCGGCGTCATGATGTTCGGCGCCCGCGCCCTCCAGGGTGTCTTCGGCGCCCTGCTGGCCCCGGCCGCGCTCTCCCTGCTCGCCGTGATGTTCACGGACGCCAAGGAGCGCGCCAAGGCGTTCGGCATCTACGGCGCCATCGCGGGCGGCGGCGGTGCCGTCGGCCTGATCCTCGGCGGCTTCCTCACCGAGTACCTGGACTGGCGCTGGACCTTCTTCGTCAACGTGCCGTTCGCCGTCGTCGCCGCGCTCGGCGCCTGGTTCGTCATCCGTGAGCCCGAGGGCGGCCGCAACCGCTCCCCGCTGGACATCCCCGGCGTCATCCTGTCGACCCTGGGCCTGGTCGCCCTGGTCTACGGCTTCACCCGCGCCGAGTCCGACGGCTGGGGCGACGGCCTGACGATCGGCATGTTCGTCGCCTCCGCCGTGCTGCTGCTGGCGTTCGTGATCGTCGAGGCCCGTGTCAAGGCCCCGCTGCTCCCGCTGCGCGTCGTCTCCGACCGCAACCGCGGCGGCATCTACCTCTCGCTCGGCCTCGCCATCATCGGCATGTTCGGCCTGTTCCTCTTCCTGACCTACTACCTCCAGATCGTGAAGGGCTACACCCCGGTCAAGACCGGCTTCGCGTTCCTGCCCATGGTCGCGGGCATGATCACCGGCTCGACCCAGATCGGCGCCCGCCTGATGACCCGCGTCCCGGCGCGCCTGCTGATGGGCCCCGGCTTCTTCGTCGCCGGTGTCGGCATGCTGCTGCTGACCCAGCTGAAGGTCGACACCTCCTACGCCGCGACCCTGCTGCCCGCCATGGTGCTGCTCGGCCTCGGCATGGGTACGGCGTTCATGCCCGCCATGTCGCTGGCGACCATGGGTGTCGAGCCCCGCGACGCCGGTGTGGCCTCCGCGATGGTCAACACCTCGCAGCAGGTGGGCGGCGCGATCGGCACCGCCCTGCTCAACACCATCGCCGCGTCCGCGACCACGTCGTACATCAAGGACCACATCGCCGGTGCCGCCTCCAAGCCGCAGGCCCAGCTGGTCCAGCTCCAGGGCATGGTGCACGGCTACAGCACGGCGATCTGGTTCGCCGTCGGCATCCTGGCGGTGGCCTCGCTGATCGCGTTCACCTTCGTCAACGCCGGCCGTCCGGGCTCCACCAAGGTCGCCTCCGGTGACGGTGAGGGCGCGGAGGACGAGATCCCGGTCCCGGTGGTCGCGCACTGAGCGGCTGACGCACTGACAGCACTGACAGCACGGATGTGAGGAGGGCCTGCCCGGCTCAGCGCAGCCAGGGCAGGTCGGCACCCGCTTCGCTCGGCTGAAGACCCTCGGCGACGATCTGCATGATCTCGCCGAGGGTCTTCTGCTGTTCCGGGGTCAGCCGGTCGAACAACGCCTGGCGTACGGCGGTCACATGGCCGGGGGCGGTCCGGCGCAGCACCTCGGCGCCCTCGTCGGTGAGCACCGCGAACTGGCCGCGCTTGTCGGAGGGGCAGTCCTCGCGGCGCACCCAGCCGTTCTTCTCCAGACGGGCGATGGCGTGCGAGAGCCGGGAGCGGGTGATCTTCGACTTCCGGGCCAGCTCGGTCATCCGCAGCCTGCGGCGCGGTGCCTCGCCGAGGCCGACGAGCAGGCCGTAGTACATGTGGGGCATTCCGGCGTCGCGCTGGAGCTGCCGGTCGAGATGGTCGTCCAGGAGGGTCGAGGCGTGCAGGTACGAGCGCCAGACGCGCTGTTCCTCGTCGGTGAGCCAGCGGTGTCCGTCGGCGGAGTCCGATGCCGTGTTCATGCGTCCCACTGTACGAGGCTTGTTCTTGAAAATTGAACAACTGAGGCGTACGCTGTTTCCGTAAAGCTTGAGAGTTCAAGCATCGCCGTTCGCCGGGGTGCTGAACCGGAGCAGACCGCCGGGAGGAGCCGCCATGTTCGCCGAGCCGCAGGTTTCCGAGCGCATGCCCGCGCTCTATCTCAGTCACGGCGCCCCGCCGCTCGCCGACGACCCCGTATGGCCCGGCCAGCTCGCCGCCTGGTCCGCAGGGCTGCCCCGGCCGCGCGCGATCCTCGTCGTCTCCGCCCACTGGGAGGAGGCCCCGCTCGCGCTCGGCGCCACGACCGCCGTCCCGCTGGTCTACGACTTCTGGGGCTTCCCCGAGCACTACTACCGCGTCCGCTACGACGCCCCCGGCGCCCCCGAGCTGGCCGCATCCGTCCGCAAGCTGCTCCGCGCCCCCGGTATGCCCGTCCAGGACATCCCCGACCGGGGCCTGGACCACGGCGCCTACGTCCCGCTGGTCGAGATGTTCCCGGACGCCGACATCCCCGTCCTCCAGGTCTCGCTGCCCACCCTCGACCCGGCCCGCCTGATGGACCTCGGGCGCAAGCTCGCCCCGCTGCGCGACGAGGGCGTGCTGATCGTCGGCTCCGGCTTCTTCACCCACAACCTGGCCGCCCTGCGCCACGCGGGCGTGCCGAGCTGGTCCACCGAGTTCGACGACTGGGGCAGGCGGGCGCTGGAGGCCCGGGACTGGGACGCGCTGCTGGACTTCCAGGCCGCAGCCCCGGCCGGGCAGTACGCCCACCCCCGCACCGAGCACTTCGCCCCGCTCTTCGTCACCATGGGCGCGGCCGAGGGTGACCTGGACGGGCCGCAGTCGGTGATCGACGGCTTCTGGATGGGGCTGGCGAAGCGCTCGCTGCAGTTCGGGTGAGTGCTGCTCGGCGTGCCGGGCGGCCTCAGCGGCCCTTGAGTTCCTTCTCGTACCAGGCCACGTCCCAGTAGCGGCCGAACTTGCGGCCCACCTCGCCGAACGTGCCCAGGTGCCGGAAGCCGAACCGGGTGTGCAGTCGCGTGGACGCCGCGTTGGGCAGCGCGATCCCGGCGTAGGCGCGGTGCACGTCCTCCTTCGCCAGCGCGGCGAAGAGGGCGCTGTAGAGCAGGGTGCCGACGCCGCGCCCCGTCGCGTCCGGGGCGAGGTACACCGAGGTCTCCACCGAGGTCGCGTACGCCGCCTTCGGGCGGTGCGGGCTGGACGTGGCGTACCCCAGAATCCGCTGTGAGTGCGCTTCGGCGGCAACCTTCAGGCGGTACGGGCCGTCTTCCGGGTGGGAGAGCAGCCAGGGCCGGCGGTCCGCACGGGTGAATTCCGCCGTGTCGAATGTGACGGCCGTCTCACGTACGTAGTGGTTGTAGAGGTCCGTGAGGGCGTCGAGATCGGCCTCCGTGCCGGGTCTGACCTGCACCTCCGTACGTTCGGACACCGCCGCTCCTCCCTGTGTGGCCCCGCAGGGTACTGCATGATCAGGAAATTCGGGGGGGCGGGTTGGGAATTCTGTCCGGATTCCAGTCGTTGTTTCCCACGGATGCAGGGCACTCGAGGAGAGTCCCGAGAGAGAGTCCCGGGAGTGCTTCAGCGTTCATTTCAGGACCCACACCCGCCCAATCGCAAGGGAGCACGCATGGCAACCCGTGCCGTCGCCCGTCGTAGGTCGGTCACCGGCGAGACGGCCGACTCGGCCCGCAGCGTCCGCGTCCACAGCGGCGAGATAGCCGACCGGGACCTGGTCGGCATGTACCTCGACGAGATCGCGCGCACGCCGCTCCTCGATGCCGCCAAGGAGGTCGAGCTGTCCCAGGCCATCGAAGCGGGTGTGTTCGCGCGGCAGGTGCTCGACGGGGTGGAGGAGACCGCCGCCGGGGCGACCCGCGAAGAGCTGGAGACGCTGTTCGAGGAGAGCGAGCGGGCCAAGGACGTCTTCATCCGCTCCAACCTCCGCCTGGTCGTGGCCGTGGCCCGGCGCTACCCGCGCAGCGGCCTGCCCCTGCTCGACCTCATCCAGGAGGGCAACGCAGGACTGGTGCGCGCGGTCGAGAAGTTCGACTACCGCAAGGGCTTCAAGTTCTCGACGTACGCCACCTGGTGGATCCGTCAGGCCATCACCCGTTCCATCGCCGACCAGTCCCGCACCATCCGGCTCCCCGTCCACCTGGTGGAGGAGCTGGGCCGCATCCGCCGGGTGCAGCGCGAGTTCAACCGGGAGAACGGCCGTGAGCCGGAGCCCGCGGAGATCGCCGCCGAGCTGGGCTCGACGCCGGAGCGCGTGACGGACGTGCTCGACTGGTCCCGCGACCCGGTCTCGCTGAACATGTCGGTGGACGACGAGGGCGAGACCCAGTTCGGCGACCTGCTGGAGGACACCTCGGCGGTCTCCCCGGAGCAGTCGGTGCTGAGCCTGCTGCGCCGCGAGGAACTGGACGACCTGATCGGCCGCCTCGACGAGCGCACCGCCTCGATCATCAAGATGCGGTACGGCATCGAGGACGGCCGTGAGCGCACCCTCACCGAGGTCGGCAAGGAGCACGGTCTGACCCGCGAGCGCATCCGGCAGATCGAGAAGCACGCTCTGCTCGAACTGAAGAAGCTGGCCCGCGACACCGGTTTCGACGCGGCCGCCTGATCGTTGAAGGAGTGTGCGGGGTGGCGGAGGGCCGCGCCAACATGGCGCGGTACCGCCGCTTCAACGCCCGGCACCGGGGGAACAACCCTTCCGGGCCCGGGAGTTCGAGTGCTCCCGGGGCCGCACTCCCCACCTGAACCTGGCCGCACTCCCCCCGCGCACCAGATATGAGCCAGTTCCGGCGCCATCCCCCCCCGGCGCCGGGACTTCCCAGCCGGGCCCGGCGCCTACCCCCCCCAGGCGCCGGGCCCGGCTTTTGCGTGGGGCGGGACGGGGCGAAACTCTTGTGGAGGGCCGGGAATCCCGTGGAGAGGCGGGCCACCCCGCACCTGAACCGCGGGGTGGCCCACCGAATGGCAGATTCTGCCACATGGGCATAGCCTGCCGACGTGAGCACCACCCGTACCACCGGCACCACCGGCACCACAGCACACCGGCAGCGTTTTCCGGCCTCGCCCTCGGCGTCCCTGACCGAGCGCCGCAAGGCCGAGACCCGCATGGAGATCGCCCGCGCGGCGGCCACCCTCTTCGTACGACAGGGCCTGAAGGCCACCCGCGCCGAGGACATCGCGGCGGCGGCGGGCATCGCCCCGCGCACCTTCTACCGCTACTTCGCCTCCAAGGAGGAGGCGGTCGCCCCGCTCTACGCCGCCGGCGCCGAGTGCTGGACCCAGGCCGTCCGCTCCGCCCCGGCCCACCTCACCGTCCCCGAGGCGCTGCGCCACGCGGTCGAGCACACCCTCGCCCCCGGCAGCGGCGTCTCCGCCTCGACCTGGGAGTGGGCCCGCACCCTCATCCGCATGGCCCACACCGGCCCCGCGCTGCGAAAGGTGTGGGCGGAGGTCTGCCAGGAGGCGGAGGAGCAACTGGCCCGGGCACTGGCGGGGCGCCGGACGGGGGGCGCGGGGGCGCCGGGCGGGTTGAGGGCCGGGGCGGTGGACGGCTCCGACGACGACGCCACCGGGTCCGGGTCCGGGGCGGGGGCCGAAGGGGCGGCGGCCGCCGGGGCT